>CAJXXT010000166.1 GCA_913063495.1 uncultured Gammaproteobacteria bacterium
GTTGCTATGTACTTGGCAAGTGCAGGGGTGGGGCAGTTAGTTTTAGTTGATCATGATGAGGTTGAACTCTCAAATTTACAGCGACAAATTATTCATAGTATCGATACGGTTGGTGAGTCAAAGGTAGAGTCGGCTAAAACGCGGATTGCCCAGTTGAATCCTGAATGTGATGTGATAACCCATAACTCGAAATTATCGGATGATAATGTTGAGTCATTAGTGCAACAGGTAGATATCGTTATTGACTGTTCTGATAATTTCACTTCTCGCTTTGCATTAAATCGTGCCTGCGTTCAATACAAAGTCCCGTTGGTATCGGGTGCTGCTATTCGTATGGAAGGGCAGTTGTCGGTATTTGATGCTAGGCGTGGAGATAGTCCCTGTTATCGGTGTTTATATGATGATAATAAAAGTGAAGATCTTAGTTGTGCGACAAATGGCGTGCTTGCACCGGTTGTTGGTGTGATTGGTAGTATTCAGGCGTTAGAAGCTCTAAAGTTAATCGCTGAGTGTGGTGAGCCGGTTGTTGGAAAATTGATGGTTTTTGATATGGCATCGATGGACTGGCGTACAATGAAATTGAAGAAAGACGCCGCGTGCCCTGTTTGTGGGTAATGTTTTTCTGTTGTGTTTTTTGGGTGAATAATGTCAATTTCAATCGATAAAGTCGCTGATGCGTTGAGTGAAGAGGGTTATATTGTTATTCCTTATGCGTTAGATGTTGACGTGTTAAGAGGTTTGCAGCAGCGAGTGGGTAGCTTGTCTTCTGAGCAATGGCTGAGTGCAGGGGTTGGACGTAATACCAGTTACCAACAAAATAAAAAAATCCGCTCTGATAAAATTTTCTGGGTTTCCAAGGATGACCCGCAAGAGTCGGCTTTTTTGCAGGATATGGAGTTATTACGTCAAGGGTTGAATCAGAGTTTGTATATGGGGTTGTTTGATTTTGAAAGTCATTTTGCAACCTACCCTAAAGGGGCTTATTACCAGAAACATGTTGATGCATTGCGTGGGCGCAGTAATAGAGTGCTATCGGTTATTCTTTATCTGAACGAAGGCTGGTTAGCTGAAGATGGCGGGGAGCTTCTTATGTATTCCGATCATCAACAAGAGCATAGGGAGGGGCATCAAGAAGAGCCGATACAAAGAGTTGTTCCTGAGTTGGGAACAATGGTGGTATTTTTAAGCGAGAAGTTTCCCCACGAAGTGCTGGAATCTCATCGTCAGCGATATAGTTTGACCGGGTGGTTTAGGATTAACAGTAGCCAGTCGGGGCGAGTTGACCCGGCGAGCTGAAATAAAAATGGCCGCCACGATTATCCGTAACTGTGGGGATAATCGTGGTGGCCATTTTTATTGTGACAGTATATGGACTACTTAAGCTTCTGCCCTAGCAGCTGGTTAACTTGCTGAGGGTTTGCTTTGCCTTTGGAAGCTTTCATTATTTGCCCAACAAAAAATCCAATCAGCTTTTTGCGCTTGTCTTTTTCAGCCGCCAAAAACTGTTCTACTTGAGCAGGGTTGTTGGCGATTACTTCATCGACAAGGGCTTCAATTGCACCGGTATCGGTCTCTTGAATGAGGTCTTTTGCTTTTATGATCTCGTCAGCAGAACCTTCTCCGTTGAGTAAGCCCTCGAAGACAATTTTTCCAGCTTTTCCAGAAATGGTATTGTCTGCTATGCGCTTTAGCATGCCGCCTAGCAGTTCGGCACTAACGGGGCTGTCTTGAATGCCCTTTCCTGCTTTATTTAATGCGCCAAGCAGTTCGCTGGTTACCCAGTTTGCGGCTAATTTTGCCTTAGCGCCTGATGTGGCTACCACAGTTTCAAAATAATCGGCTAACTGTTTGCTAGCGGCAAGTACACGAGCATCGTATTCTTTTAGCTCGTATTCTTTCTGAAAACGTTCGATTTTTTGATCCGGCAATTCAGGTAGATTGTCGCGCAGGTTTTGAATGTACTCATCGGTTGTGATTACTGGTAGTAAATCAGGGTCAGGGAAGTAGCGGTAATCATTTGCTTCTTCTTTGCTACGCATAGAGCGGGTTTCGTCTTTTGCAGAATCGTAGAGGCGGGTTTCTTGGTTGATTTTGTTGCCAGCTTCTAATTCGTCAATTTGACGGATGACTTCACCACGAATTGCTTTTTCAATAAAACGGAAAGAGTTAACGTTTTTGGTTTCTGTGCGTGTGCCATATTCCTCTTGGCCTTTTGGGCGCATGGAAATATTAATGTCACAACGCATAGAGCCTTCTGCCATATTGCCGTCAGATATGTCTAAATACTGGATTAATGCGTGAACGCTTTTGACATAAGCAATGGCCTCTTCGGCAGAGCGCATATCGGGTTCTGATACGATCTCCAGTAACGGGGTGCCAGCACGGTTTAAATCAATCCCCGTCATGCCATGGTAATCTTCATGAAGGGACTTGCCGGCATCTTCCTCTAGGTGCGCACGAGTTACACCAATACGTTTAACGGTGCCGTCTTCTAGTGCGATATCAAGGTGGCCAATATCAACAATCGGGAGGTCAAGCTGGCTAATTTGATACCCTTTAGGTAGATCAGGGTAAAAATAGTTTTTACGCGCAAAGACCGATTTTTGGTTGATTTTTGCGTCAATAGCAACACCAAAGGTAATTGCCTTTTTTATGGCATCTTCATTGAGCACTGGCAATACGCCGGGCATGCCTAAATCGACCAAGCTAGCCTGTGTATTTGGTTCTGCGCCAAATGTAGTCGCGCTACCTGAAAATATTTTTGATTGCGTGGAGAGCTGAACATGAATTTCAAGCCCTATAACTGTTTCCCATGCCATCGTTGTTGTCCTTATGGTTAGGTTATTTAGTGAATGCGTCTGGCGTTTTTTTGTGCCAATCGGTGGCTTGTTGGAATTGATGGGCAATATTCAACAAGCGAGGTTCACTAAAGTGACTACCAATCATTTGTAGTCCGACGGGTAACCCGGCAGTAAATCCTGCAGGAACGGACATTGCGGGTAAGCCTGCAAGGTTTACAGCAATGGTGTATATATCGGATAAGTACATGGATATTGGATCATCAGCTTTTTCACCTAAGGCAAAACCTGCTGATGGGGCTGTGGGCCCCATGATGACGTCAACATCGGCAAAAGCTTTATCAAAATCATTTTTGATTAAGCGGCGAATCTTCTGCGCTTTAATATAATAAGCATCGTAGAACCCGGCTGACAATGCGTACGCACCGATAAGAATTCGACGTTGAACTTCTTCACCAAACCCTTCGCCGCGAGAGCGTTTATAGAGGTCTTCTAAGTTGGCGGGGTTATCACATCGATATCCGTACCGAACCCCGTCAAAGCGAGAGAGGTTCGATGATGCTTCTGCTGGTGCAATAACGTAATAGGCTGGTACCGCCAAATCTGTTGTACTGAGGCTGATTTCTTTAACCGTTGCACCTAATTTTTCAATATCTTTAATGGCGGTTTCAATTACCTGCTGAACGCCACTATCCAGACCTTCTTTGAAGAACTCTTTGGGAAGGCCGACTTTCAATCCTTCAAGGCTGTTGTTAAGTTCGCTGGTATAATCCGGAGCTTCCTTATTAATTGATGTTGAGTCTTTGCTATCAAAGCCGCTCATTGCGTTCATCATTAATGCTGCGTCTTCAGCGGTTTGTGTCATTGGACCCGCTTGATCAAGGCTTGATGCGAAAGCAATCATGCCCCATCGAGAGATGCTGCCATAGGTTGGTTTTAAACCGGTAATGCCGCATAAGCTTGCAGGTTGACGAATTGACCCGCCAGTGTCCGTGCCGGTTGCCGCAGGGGCAAGGCGAGCCGCAACACAGGCGGCGGAGCCTCCAGATGATCCGCCGGGAACGTAATCTGTGTTCCAGGGGTTTTTAACGGCACCATAAAAGCTGGTTTCGTTGGATGAGCCCATGGCGAACTCATCCATGTTGGTTTTACCTAGCGTGATCGTGCCAGCGGCATTGAGCTTTTCAACCACGGTCGCATCATAAGGTGAGATGAAGTTGTCTAACATCTTAGAGCCAGCCGTTGTTTTGACACCTTTAGTGCAAAAAATATCTTTGTGCGCGATAGGAATACCGGTTAAAGGGCCTGCTGAGCCCGCAGCTCGAAGTTCGTCTGCTATTTTGGCTTGAGCAAGCGCTAGTTCATCTGTTGTGCTGATAAAGCTGTTAAGTTGTGGGTCTAGCAATTTGATGCGGTCTAAAAAGTGTTGCGTTAGTTCAACACTTGAAAGTGCTCCGCTAGCAAGCTGCTGAGAAAGCTCTACTAATGTTTTGTTGTGCATGGAAAAATCCTTGATGGAACAAGCGGGGGGAAGCCCCTAGACGACAAATTGTAAAAACTCATTGTTAGCACAGGAACGAGGTCTGCGGTTAATCAATGACTTTAGGCACTAAGTAGAGGCCATCTTCCGTTGCGGGAGCTATTTTTTGGTATGCATCCCGTTGATTACTTTCTGTGACCGCATCATCTCGTAATCGCTGCGTCGCATCTAAAGGGTGAGCCATGGGTTCAATATCATCCGTATTGGTGGACTGCATTTGTTCCACTAAACCGAGAATACTGGATAAGCTAGAGGCGTATTCGGGGATTTTGTCTTCATTTATAGCGATGCGCGCCAAATGAGCGATTTTTTCTACTTCGCTTTTGTCCAGTGCCATGGGGGCCTCCGAGGTTCAAATTCTGTCAATGGGCGTATGGTAACAGAAAATTGTACTAAGTAGGGACTAGGGCATGGGGCCTTTTTGCTGTGGAGGTTTTATGATGAATTGGCATGATTAGAGGGAATATTCAAACCATCACCCTAAAGTATTATAAAGTACCATTCCTGCCTTGCTCAAAGCCTTGCACACTGCTAGAGTTGCCGCAAAATAACATAATTCTCAGGGGTTTATGGCCCCGCCTGCTGGTGACTAAGCTGGCCTGCTCTAGATAGATAATAGGTAAACAAAAAGTATATGTTTAAACGTCTTCGTGGCATGTTTTCAACGGATCTATCCATTGACCTTGGAACCGCCAATACTCTTATTTATGTAAAAGATCGTGGCATTGTATTAGATGAGCCTTCCGTAGTAGCAATTCGTCAACAAAATGGGCAGAAAAGTGTTGCTGCTGTCGGTGTAGGTGCAAAGCGAATGTTAGGTCGTACTCCTGGCAATATCACCGCAATTCGACCATTAAAAGACGGCGTTATCGCTGATTTCCATGTTACTGAAAAGATGCTGCAGTACTTTATCGCTAAAGTGCATGAAAACAGCTTTATCTCTCCAAGCCCTCGTGTATTGGTTTGCGTGCCTTGTCAGTCGACTCAAGTTGAGCGAAAAGCGATTAAAGAGTCTGCAATGGGGGCAGGAGCCAGAGAAGTGTATTTGATTGAAGAGCCGATGGCAGCAGCGATCGGTGCAGGCCTGCCGGTAGAAGAAGCAAGTGGTTCGATGGTAGTGGATATTGGTGGTGGTACCACTGAGATTGCATTGATTTCACTAAATGGTGTGGTTTACTCTGATTCTGTTCGTATTGGCGGCGATACCTTTGATGAATCCATTGTCACTTATGTGCGTCGTAACTATGGTAGTTTGATTGGTGAAGCTACCGCAGAGCGAATCAAAGAAGAAATCGCTTGTGCTTATCCCGGTAATGAGTTGTTAGAGATTGACGTGCGAGGCCGTAACTTAGCAGAAGGTGTTCCCCGTAGCTTCACGTTGAATAGCAATGAGATACTTGAATCATTGCAAGAACCGTTATCTCAAATAGTGAGTGCTGTTAAAAGTGCGCTTGAACAATCCCCCCCTGAATTAGCATCCGATATTGCCGAGAAGGGGCTGGTGTTAACGGGTGGTGGTGCGTTGTTACGTGATCTTGATCGTTTATTGGCTGAAGAGACGGGTTTGCCGGTTATTGTTGCTGAAGATCCGTTGACCTGTGTAGCACGTGGTGGTGGCCGTGCAATGGAAATGATGGATAAGCGTGGCTTTGATATGTTTGCCCATGAGTAGTTGTTAAGGGCTAAGTATTAAGAAAAACCGGCTATTGGTAACAGTGGCCGGTTTTTCCATTTTTAGGCAGCTGGCTATTTATATGCAACCGGCAATGGGAGGCTGGTCTTATTAAACCGATATTTTCACAGAATCAGGCGAATCGTTATCGTCTGATTACCTTTGTCATTTTCTCCATGGTGCTCATTTTTGTCGATCATCGAACAGAATTGCTAAAACCTGTACGTTACAGCCTGTCAGTTCTGATGACTCCAGTTCAATATATTTCTAACGCGCCGGCCAGAATTGCTGAATGGTCGGCTGATGGTGTTAAGTCAAAGGGGCAGTTGCAGCGAGAGAATTTGGCGCTTGCTAATCAGGTTCGCTTATTGGAGCGACGGGTGCAGAAGCTAGCATCAACGGTGGCGGAGAATAAGCGTCTTAAGGAATTAATGAATTCTTCAGAAATTGTTGATGACCGCGTTATTGTGGCTGAAATTGTCGGTGTAGATCCAGACCCTTATCGACATGAAGTGATTATAAATAAAGGCCGAAATGACGGTTTATATGAAGGTCAAGCCGTATTAGATGCTGATGGTTTGATGGGGCAAGTTATTGAGGTAGGGCCGATGACAAGTCGAGCTTTATTGATTAGCGATTCTACCCATGGCCTACCTGTTCATGCTAATCGAAACGGAGTTCGGGCAATCGCTGTTGGGTCGGGTATTTTGGATAAGTTGCGATTGATCCATGTTCCCGATACTGCGGATTTGGAAGTGGGAGACTTATTGGTGAGTTCTGGTTTAGGGGGGCGTTTTCCGAAAGGCTACCCTGTTGGCGTTGTATCCAAAGTAAGCCATGACCCTGGACAGCCATTTGCTATTGTTGAGGCACGACCCACAGCCAATTTAGATCGGAGTCGGTATGTTTTGTTAGTGTTCTCAATAGAAGAGCCGATAGAAAAATCAGTGGAAGAGCCGGAAGGGCTGATAGAGGCGTCTGCACGAGACCCAGAAAAAGTCAGCGCCATTGATGGAGGTGAAGGATGACTCGTTCAGAAGGTAGCCTTGCTATCGTATTCACTTTTATCTTTGCCTATATATTTACCGTGATGGCTTTACCAAGCTCGCTTGAGTATGTACGTCCAGAATGGGTTGCACTCATTGTGATTTATTGGGTGATTGCTATTCCTCATCGCGTGGGGGTGATTATTGCCTGGATTGTGGGTATTTTTCAGGATGTTTTGGTTGGCGCTGTGCTGGGACAGCATGCGTTGGCGCTGTCAGCTGTTGCCTATGTCGCCTACGTACTACATATGCGTATCCGCGTGTTTCCTGTGTGGCAGCAAAGCCTGTCTGTATTACTTCTTGTTGGAGTTTATTTGATGATTGTGCTGATGGTGCAACGAACCGTCGCTACCTCTCATTGGACGCTGTGGTATTGGTTGCCGGCCCTATCTTCGGCCATTGTTTGGCCTTGGATGGTATTACCTCTTCGTTGGCTTCGGAAGCAGTATGCAATTAACTAGTTTGTATTTGGCTTCAACCTCACCTCGACGACGTGAATTACTGCGGCAAATCGGTGTCCAATTAACCACGTTGTCTGTTGATGTGGATGAGTCTCCCTTGCTTAATGAGTCAGCCCAGGCGTATGTCCAGCGATTGTCTAAAGCTAAGGCGGCAGCTGGCTGGCGTTGTGTAGAGACAGGTCAGTTACCTTGGATGCCAGTGCTTGGCTCAGATACATCTGTTGTATTGGATGGTGCGATATTGGGTAAACCGGAAGATCAGGTGCAATGTGTCGAGACCTTGATGTCACTTTCCGGTAGAACCCATCAGGTGATGACGGCTGTTACATTACAATTGGCCGAGAAGGTAGTTACGCGGTTGTCTGTGACGGATGTGACGTTCCGTGACTTGAGTGAGGAGGAAGTTTTGCGTTATTGGAATTCCGGTGAACCTTTGGATAAAGCGGGCGGGTATGGTATTCAAGGCTATGGGGCGGTGTTTGTACAAAGTATATCGGGCAGCTACAGTGGGGTGGTGGGCCTACCCATTGAAAAGACTGTGGAGTTGCTCAACCAATTTGATGTACCTTTCTGGCAAAATAGCTGATAAGAGCGGTTATCTGGTTTGCCTGCTGTATCACCCTTGTTGAATTGCGTTAGTCTGTAGTGAGTTCTGTGTGAGAGGATATTCATGAGTGAAGAGATTTTAATCAATGTAACACCGATGGAAACCCGTGTTGCTGTTATTGAAAATGGTGTCGTGCAGGAGATTTTTCTTGAGCGTGAAGCCAAGCGAGGGCAAGTAGGCAGTATTTTTCGCGGTAAAGTCGTGCGGGTTCTACCTGGTATGCAGGCAGCTTTTGTCGATGTAGGGTTGGAACGGGCGGCATTTTTACATGCTAAGGATATCTGGGTAAAAGATAAACCCATTGGTGCAGATGGGGTTGAGGTTGTGCCTAATATTCGAGACCTTGTTCAGGAAGGGAAGTATATCGTGGTGCAAGTCACCAAAGATATGATTAGTAGTAAGGGGGCTCGTTTAACGACACATTTATCTATTCCCTCCCGTTTTTTGGTGTTTATGCCTTACAGTGACCACCTTGGGATTTCACAGCGTATTGAAGATGAGGTGGAGCGAGAACGTTTACGCACGTTGATGGATGAACTTGTTGCCGAAGAAATAGTTAAAGGTGGCGATGGTAGTGCATCAACATCGGGGCTAGGGTTTATTTTGCGCACCGCTGCGGATGGTGTTGATAAGGAATCCTTGCGCAGTGATGTACGTTTTTTGTGGCGCATGTGGTGTGCAATAAAAGAGAAGACCAAGGGTGATAGTAAAATCACCAAAATCCACGAAGACCTTCCTCTTTATATGCGTACCCTGCGTGACGAGGTGCGAGATGGTGTGGAGAAAGTTCGTATTGATTCGCGTGAAACTTATGCAAAAATATTAGCGTTTGCTAAAGAATTTACGCCTGCTAGTGCCGCTCTAATTGATCATTACCCCGGTGAACGGCCGATATTTGATCTTTATGGTGTTGAACAAGAAATTCAAAAAGCACTCTCGCGAGATGTGCAGTTAAAATCTGGTGGTTACCTTGTTGTCGATCAAACGGAAGCCATGACCACGGTGGATGTAAATACTGGTGGTTTTGTTGGTCATCGTAACTTAGAAGAAACGATTTTTAAGACAAACTTGGAGGCCGCGCAGGCGATAGCAAGACAATTACGATTACGTAATCTAGGCGGCATCATTATTATCGATTTTATCGATATGGAAGAGGAAGAGCATCGACGACAAGTGCTTAGGATATTTGAAAAAGTATTAGACCGCGACCGTGCTAAAACCAAGATCACTCAAGTATCTGAACTGGGACTGGTGGAAATGACGCGTAAACGTACGCGGGAAAGCTTGGAGCGTATTCTTTGTGAGGATTGCCCTACGTGTAGTGGGCGAGGGTTTATTAAAACCGCTGAGACTGCATGTTTTGAAATCTTTCGAGAGATACTGCGTCAATACCGCGCTTATGATGCTGAATCTTACTTGGTGATTGCTTCACAAAATGTTGTGGATCGCTTGTTGGATGAGGAGTCTGCAAACGTAGCAGATGTAGAAGAGTTTATTGGTAAAACAATTCGTTTCCAGGTTGAAATACTTTATAGCCAAGAGCAATTTGATGTTGTGTTGGTATAGATTGTCGATGGGATGTGATGGTTAGTGAGTAATTTGTTGTTAATATGTTCACGCGTATTTTTATGGTCATCGGTCAGTATGCTGATGGTGTTCGCCATAGCGTTCTCTGTAGGGAAAGAATTATTACAGGATATTAATACTTTCCGTGGAGATATTGAGCAATTTGCTAGTGAGAAAACGGGTTTTCGTGTTCGTGTTGGTAAGTTGCAAGGAACGTGGAAAGGGATGCGGCCGGAATTACTGATTACCGAGCTTGATGTCCATAGCTTGCAAAGCAAGGCATCCAGTGTAAAAAATAACTTTGAACCGCTATCAGAGCGCCTTTCTAAACCATCACCTAAAAAAGCACCTAAGCAGTTACCTTCGCTATTTACAGCACAAAAAATCAAACTTCAATGGTTTATTCTCTCTTCGATTCGTAACCTTGAGCCGCGTATCAATATGTGGGTTGATGGAGCGACGTTAGAGTTGGTATATCGCGATGGTTTTTTATTGCCCGCAGGGATGTCTCCTCCGAGTGTTACGTCAGATACAGATGAAGGCGCGGATAAAGACGCGAGTTATCGAATAGTTGATTATATCAATAGGCAACCACACCTTGAGTTAACCAATAGTCGGGTTAATGTTGATGGTGTGTGGTCAGAAAAAGCCGGTTTTAATGACGTTAATATACTGATGGTTAATCGCCTAGGTTATCGTGAAATTGATGCTCGGTTTAGCTTGTCCGGTCCCAGTGAATCTACCGTTCAAATGTATGGTCGTGTTAAAGGGTCAGTGGTCAACTTAAAAACCTTGCAGGGTGATTATTACTTAAGCGTTGATAATGCATCTATTGTACCTTGGATACCTGAAGGAATGAGACGGTTTGAGCATCTTGAGCTTGAATCGGCATTTGGTGGGGTTGAACTTTGGGGGCGAATAAAACATGGCGTGGTACATCGAATTACTGCCAATGTAGAGCTTGATGACGTAGTCGTGAACAATACGCAAGAGATCAGGCAGGCAACGTTGCGCAAGGCTGAGGGTGTGCTTCAGTATCGCTATCTGGCTGAGGGGGAGGCACAAGTAGTACTGAGTGATTTTCATATGGAGCACGAGTTTTTTGTTTGGGATCCCTCCCTATTATCATTGAATATACAACGTGGTGGCAGTAACGATGCAAAACGATGGGCGTTTGATTTGTTATTGGATGAAATTAATATAGCTCCTTGGGCACAGTATTATATCGATTTTACGGGCGATGAGAGTCCAGGGCGGGATGTGTTAACGCACATTTCACCGCAAGGGTTGCTGAAAGATGTACATTTAGGTGGGACGTTGCAGGGTGGGCAATTTGACAATGTGTATGCATCTGCAGAGGTGTCAGGTTTTACTATGCTGCCCTACAAGTTTATTCCTGGAGTCCAAAACCTGCATGCTGATTTTGAGTTAAATAGAGCATTGGGTTTTGTGTCGTTGCACTCGGATGATTTTTTATTGGATTACCCTGCGTTAATGCGAGAAACGTTGCAGTTTGATTGGTTTGATGCTCAGATTAAGGTGCAGTTATTAGACGACAGTATTGTGATGGAGACGGGGCTTGTTGCCTTAAATAACAAAGATGCTCGTACCACGACGAAGGTATCGATGTGGTTTCCTCGTGATACATCAGTGTCTCCTCGAATTCGCGCGCTGAGTACGTTTCGGGGCCTTGATGCGAGTCTAACCCCTAAATATTTACCCGCAGGTATTTTACAAGAAGAGTTGATAACTTTTCTTGATGGTAGTGTTATCGGAGGTGACTTATTGCGGGGCGATATACTTTTTAATGGCCCCTTGAATTGGCGTAAACAAGAAGAAGACCTTAATATGCAGTTGGGGTTTATGGTGGATAATACGGCGTTTCGTTTTTTACCTGATTGGGCGCCTGTTACTGATGCGCAAGTGGATGTAATTGTTAATCGTGTTTTTGTCGATGCTTATGTTATTGATGGTACCTATTACGGATCATCCATTGAGCAGTTGCTTGCAACAACCCGGCGAGACGATGAAGATAAAGACGCCCCATTTCTATTAACGGTAAACGGGCTTGTGAATGGAGCAGCCTCACAAGGTTTGGATATTCTACGGCTATCCCCGTTACGACCAAAGATTGGCTCATTTGTAGATGATATTGCGTTAGATGGTGAAATGGCTTTAGATTTAAATCTGTCATTGTTGCTTGCAAAATACGATGTTGGTCTAGCGTTGGACCTAGGTGTTGGCATTAAGCGCGGCACGTTTACTATGCCAGAACAAAATCTAAGGTTAGAGGATATTGATGGTGAGTTCACCTTTGATTTAATCAATGGCATGCGTTCAGAGCAGGTGTCTGGCCGTATTTTTGGTGGCGATGTTAGCGCAAATATCTCTCCTGTTTTTAAGGATGGCATTGTCGAGGCGAATGAAGGGGAAGATAATGAACAGCGAGATGACACCGCAAGAGAGTTGTTGTCGACTCAGATTAATGTCGTCGGTGAGGTAGATGTGCCGGTTGTGGCCGATTGGCTGAAATTCCCTGCTTTACATCATTTGTCTGGAAATTTGCCTTATAAAGCCACACTAAACTTGCCGAAGAATAAAACGATCCCTCCCGATATTAGTCTACAGTCGTCGTTAAAAGGGGTTGTTGTTCAATTACCTAAACCCTTCCATAAAGAGCGTGATGTAGAGCGTGATCTTTACATTTATACGACTCTTGGAGCTGGGCAAGACGAAGAGGGTGTTGAGGATTCAAGGTTGTTCTCGTTGCGATATGGTGAGGTGATTGACCTTGTCTCAGAAATAGAGTCTTCGCACTTGAAAAAAGCTGCGGTTGTTTTTGGGGGTGTTGGTCGAGGTAAAGCTGTTTTGCCGGAAGAGAATGGTTATCGTATTGGGGGTTTTTTATCTGAGCTTAGTGTTCAAGCTTGGGCTGATATGTTTAGTGTATCGAGTGTTGCTAAGGAGAAAGAGGAGCGCGCGCAGACAAAATCGCTGATACAGATAGAAGAGTCATTGCTGGATGGAAATCTCAAGATTGGTAACGTCTTGGTGTTTGGCCAGCGTTTTCCTGCAACCTATTTTCACTTTAAGCCCTCAGATGTTACTTGGGATGTTGATGTTAACGGCCAAGGTGTTGATGCTAAGTTTTCACTCCCTAAATATCTACTGAAACCTAACCAAAAACTGCATGAGCAAGAACGCCCCGTAGTTGCGTCTTTTTCGCAGTTACAACTATCTAAACCTGATGCACTGAACACAGATGAGTCTGAGGACAAGAAGCCAACAGAGTTGGCGATAGGCTCGGGGCTGGATCCTGCAACATTGCCACCTCTAGTGTTAAAAATCGATAATTTATTGCTGAACAGTAAACCCTTTGGTCGCTGGAATATGCAGTTAAAACCGGTGCCGGAGGGGGTGATTATCGAGCCATTAGTTGTGCGCCTGAAAGCAACTGATTTTGCAGGAAAGGGAAGCTGGCTGAATGATAATAATGGATCAGGTGGAACTTCTGTGCAGGG
>CAJXXT010000167.1 GCA_913063495.1 uncultured Gammaproteobacteria bacterium
AACAGTGCTGTTCGATATAGATTAAAAAAGGCTTTTACTCGTCTATTGGGTAAAAGCCTTTTTTTGTCTGTAAAATGCGTATTACATATCAGCAGTAGTAGCGAAAATATCGGGTCGCCTATTCTTCCAGGGTTGGGCTATTTCTAGCTGTCGTGCGATATCAAGTAATGTCACATCTGCCCCGATGGCGCCAAAAAACTGCATGCCCAAAGGCAGGCCGTTTTGCCACGATGCAACTGGGACAGAAATTGCAGGAATACCCGTTAAGTTGGCAATAGGTGTCTGGGGAATATATTTTCTCATCAATTCAAACCAAGCATCTAAATTGAGATTGCTACTCGATGTTAAGTCGCTGCCAATTGGCGGTGTTATTTGGTTAACGGTTGGTGTGAGTAACAAGTCGTAATTTTGAAAGAAGGCTCCTAATTCTCGAGCGAGATAGTTGATATAACTCCAAGCCTTAGCGTGTTGTTTTGTGGATATTTTTGATCCTGCTTTATAGACTTTAAACGTGATGGATTCTAGGTTTTCTATACTTGGATGACGACCCAATAGATCAGCCCAAAAATCTATTTGTAGATACATGAAACAGTAAATAATAGTTTGAAAATGTTGCCAATATTTTCCCTTTGTCAAAATCGTTGGTGTGACTTCTTCCACGTTATGCCCTAACTCCACAAGAAGGCATGCAATACGTTCAACTTCACTTCTAGCATGAGGATCCATTGGGCTGACCCCCCAACTGTCACAGCTAAAAGCAATACGATACTTTTTTGGTGCATTATCTAATTGTTTGAGAAAAGAGGGGGCAGGATGTATTCCCTTAAAGGTTGCTTCTCCCAGGTTATTGGTACTGACAATATCTAAGAAGGCGGCGGTATCTCTTACGGTTCGTGAATTACATAACTCAGATGTCAGCGGGAATGTTAATTCGTTAGCATTTGGCGCCTGGCTCACTAAACCTCGAGAAGTTTTAAGCCCTATGTTGCCACACATACTAGCAGGAACTCTAGATGAACCACCGCCATCATTGGTATGAGCGATTGGTATGGCACCTGCGGCAACCAGTGCAGCGGAACCTCCGCTTGACCCGCCTACGCTGTATTCAATATTCCATGGGTTTTTTGTTGCGCCGTTGACGAAAGTTTCGGTTGTCATCGAAGCGCCAAATTCAGAACTAGTGGATCTGCCCAATATTTGAAGACCTGAGGTTAACATACGTTTTGAGAATTCATCCGTTACGGGTGATTTCACTCCCTTAGTTAAGCGTGATCCGCTTTCATAACCATACCCTGCGATAACGGTACCAAGATCTTTTTTGAAACAAGGCACACCTGAAAAAATGGCGTTCATTGGAGTGTCATTATTAATAATAGGGTTTTCGAATATTTCAACAGCAGCATTTAATTTCTTATTTACAATACAGGTTGCCGTGCTTGCAAGTGTAGCCAGTTCGCATGGGGTAATTATTTTATCCCTAACCAAACGTCCAAGTTCAACGGCATCGTGTGTTACGTATTCTTCTAGTCTCATGATTTTCACCAAGCAGATTTAGTGGCTTTTATTTGAAGGATTGGATTCTAATCTCAACTAAAAAAAGTACCAGTCTGTGAGGCGGTTTGAATTAGTGTTATAATTTCTTGGTCGGCGTAGAAGCTTCGTAAAAAAAGCATTATTTTCAAACTGTTGTTGTAGATCGAAGAGATTGCCTTTAGAGTAGATGTACGTCTTTTTTGATGTCCTTTGTTTTTAGTTTTTAGTCTCGTTTTTCTGTTTTTATATATTGTTAGCTTTTCATTCTATCTATATCTATTACTAAAAAATCTATGGGTTAAGAGGCATGTTTCCTATTTTTTTGGATATTTTTTAATTTAATTTCTGTTTTCTTACAAATCATCGATATGGCATCGATAAAGCATCGACACGTTGAGTAATTTAATCATTTCTGATACGCCTTCTGCTTTGCTTCGGTATTGTTTGCAATTAATGTTTTATCTATCTATACCTTTTAAGGCGGGCGGACTTTAAGGCGAGTGAATTCTACGATCAATGGAGAATTCAATGCCATTGGATAGTGGAGAAAAGGATGACGGGTAATAAGATCGGTGGCGGTGATGATGCATACAGGGATTATGTGGATAATGTTCAGGCGCTTAGTAATATTTTAGAAGGCCGTCCAGAGCGTCAACATATTACTCATAAGCACGTAGAAGTTCGGCGGTGCTTGGCGCGTAATGGTCATTATCTCAAAGAACTGAGTAAGGATCCTGATGAAAGTGTGCGCAAAATCGTGGACAGTGCACTAAGTCGTTCAGTGTAAAGGGCATTTTTTGTAGCATTGTATCTGCGTGTCCGGTCAGGCTTGTTGTTATACTAGTGACCTGACAATCCATTCGAGATACTTTGATATGCCCTACAAGCTTAATGAAAAGCAATTCACGTCCATCAGCAACCTATCAGAAACAGAGCGCTATGATTACTTTATGCGTAATGTGGCGAAATGGGAGGAGATTTGGAGCTTACATAGCCCTGAGGGTTGGGTGGAGCTATCTGTTGATGATGGTCAGGCATGCATACCCATTTGGCCGCATCCAGATTTTGCGACCGCTTGGGCCGTGTCGGAGTGGTCTGACTGTAAACCAAAAGCAATAAAGCTGGATGTGTGGTTAGAGCGATGGACTGCCGGGTTGGAAGGCGATGATACGGTATTGGCGATATTTCCGGTTAATGAGGGAGAGGGTGTCGTACTGAGCCCAGCCGAGCTAGAAGCTGCATTGTTAGCAGAGTGTGGAGAGTAAAAAAGAATAAAAAATGTGAGCGACGGTCGAATGTCACTACACAAAAACTGTCTCTTAACCGTCATTTTTGTTAGTCTTGCCGTCCTTATTGATGATCCTTTGTATATGACCAGTACTAAGGTGGCTGTACAAAGGCGGCAGGATTTATGAAATTCCCCAAGCAAGTAACCAAAGTAATTGAGCACTATTTGCCCCTTAATGTGAGCTATCGGCATGGCGCGCCTGCTCCTGCCCCTGAGCCGGGTAAAGAGTATACAATTGATGAGCTTTCCAGAGAGGCTGGTGTTACTGCTAGGAACATTCGGGCTTATCAAGATAAGGGAATCCTATCACCTCCACTCATTCGCGGTCGTACAGGTATTTATAGTAATGATCATTTGTCTAGATTGAGAATGATTATTAGCTTACTGGATCGAGGATACACCGCTGCAAGTATCAGAGAACTACTGCACGGTATTGAGGAAGGGGTGGGCATTCAGGAGCTCATTGGTGTTGAAAATGCGGTTGTTAGCCCCTGGAGTAATGAAGAACCTGTTGTTGTAGGTATGCCAGAGCTTGGATTGATGTTTGGTAGTTCATTGACACCTGAAGCGATAATGAAGGCCGTTGAATTAGGTTTGTTTACGCTGGAAGGAACGGATGTTCGAGTTACCAGCATGAGTACGCTGAAAGCGGGAGCTGAGCTAACAAAGCTCGGTATACCGTTATTGAATATGCTTGAAATTGTCAGCATGATGCGTGGAAATGTAGAGCGTGTCGCGAATGAAATGGTAAAACTAGTTGCTGACAATGTGCTTGAACCATTTGATGCAGGAGAGGTTCCACCAAAAGAAGAGCTGCCCAGAATTGCAGAACTTATTTGGCGTTTGCGTCCTTTAGCAGAAATAGCGGTAAAGGCGGAACTAGCGCGAGCGATGGAAAAAGCGGCAACTCAGTTTTTAGCTGATAAGCTAGAAATGATCATGAAGAACATTTCTACTGAGCCGCCGAGCGGCACAAAAAAGTCGGATAGTGAATAATGTTTGAAAAAGTAATGTAGGGCTTATCGACCCATCTATTTAAAGGATGTAGTGACGAGCGCCATTGGAGGCGCTATTAGGCAGCCTGTTTTTCGTAGTTATTATTAGCTTGCTCCGCAAATTTCTCGATATTTTCAAATAAATAGCGGTTGTCGTTTTGCCAAGGGTGAAAACCTGGGCGGAAATATTGAACAAGCTCCAGCATTATTTTTCTGAGTGCACCTGGCTTAGTCCACAAGTATTGGTGGCACTTGTACCAATCTTTAATACCCACATCTTTAGTCGACTTTCGCACAAGGTTGATATGAAAAGGAATCACCAAACTCCAAAAGATCACCTGAGCGATAACATGTATTGTGACCCGAACAAAATAAGAGTAAGGCGTCTGCGGCATAACGCTAGTCCAAACATCAAACGCAACACCTTTGTGCTCTATTTCTTCCATGGCATGCCAGCTCCAAACATTTTTAAAGTTCTCTTCAGAGCCTTCCATTATGGCAGGCTCTTTTAACAATACTTCTCCCAGGCTAGCGGTAAGGTGTTCCAAGGCCATGGTGACGGCTAACTGGACATGCTTTGGTGTGGTTTTTTGGACGACCTTTAATAACTTCTCCACTCGGTTCATATAAGTATCAACAGGGAAACCGGCATCGATCAGGGCTTGGTTGTACACCATGTGCTCACGAGTGTGCATTGCCTCTTGCCCGATGAACTGGTGGATATCTTTTTTGAGTTGTTCATCCTCGATCTGGTCACGATAGTTACGAATGCTTTCGATAAAAAAGCGTTCCCCCGCTGGAAAAAAGATGGAAAGGGCATTCATAAACTGAGTAAAAGGTACGCCAGCAGGATTCCAGTCATCGGCATTGTCTTTAGACAGACGAAACTTAAGATTGCGGCGAATAGGTTCTATCATGTTGTTAAATGCTACTTTGCGCATACTGATACTGCTCCTCTGGAGGGTTTAGAGGCGCAGTATCTTATGCGCCCCTATTCTATGTGACATTATAAAATGTCTCATAGAATAGGGTTTTGTATCAAGTGATTATTTGGATAATTGTTAGGAGCTAAGGAATGTTCTTAGATATCAAGTGGTTATGGTTTGTCCATTGTGGGGCGAAGTTGGGCCATCGGCAGGTAATTTCTGTATAACCAATCAGGGTGTAAATCTTCATAAGTTAATAAACTCGTATGACAAGAGGGTATATTGACGATGATTTATTTACTCAGTTTGTTTCCCTTATACGTGCTGATTTAGGTTGGTATTAGTTGTCACTGTTGTGAGTAAAGAAAACCTACGTTTTCTTTACCCCCGTATCATCTAATTATTTTACGATAACTACTGTATGTATTTGCAGTTATTGATTTTTGTTTCATAATTAACCAACGTATTCTCAGTCGTTGGAGTAAATATCATGACTACCGTCATCTCCCTGGTCGAATCCGAATTAGGCAGCCCCTATACAACGCTTATCGCTGGTGCCATTACCTTGTTAGCTAAAGACAGGGTTGCATAACCTATGGAAAGCCAAGAATCTAATCGATGTTAATCAACACATATTATTCACTCACCCAGCAGCTCGGCAACAACAGATCGTTAAACGGTACCTTGCTGGTGATTCTGTCGTTGAATGGCTTGAATAATGCCGGTATTGCTTTTTCAAATTAACTACCGAAATGTCCAGATAGATGAATTCACTACGGGAGAAGAGTTACCGGTTCGATTGAAAACAGGTGAGTATCGTTATGTAAGCTGGTCGGGCTTTTTGGATGTTGAAAAAGCAAAAGAAGGGAAGGGTACACCAGTTAAGATTAAAGTAACCGCATATGCTGAGGAGTCATTTAATCCGCGATGGATGGTTCTAGAAGGTCGTCATATACAAGGGTGTTTGGTCGAAGGGCTGGGTGTTTATGGGGTGACGATAATGGGTGTGCCAAAGGTTGTACGGTAGTTTGGGGTCTTGTGTGCTTCAACCCCCTAAGTACACTCTTTTGGATGCGCCGTATACGGAGTACATTTCATAACATTGTAACCGTCACGGGTATGTATAATCACGACCATTAAATAACCGTATTCCTGGGTATCCTATTATGCTTAAGACATTACTGCTTCCATTCTTGTGCCTACTCCTACTTGCTTGTGGCGGTGGCGGTGGCGGTGATACCGCTGCTACACGTTCTTTTTCTGTAGGCGGAAATATAGAAGGGCTTGACGGCACCCTTGTTTTGTCACTCAACGGAGCGGAAAAAACGCTAGATTCTGCGGGCCTGTTTACATTTGATAATACAGTTAACGATGGCGCTGAGTACACTGCCTCCATTGTCAGCGATCCGGACGACCAATTATGTAATTTCACATCAACTTACACCGGTGCGATCTCTAATGGGGATGTATCTCAACTATCTATTCAATGTGATCATATCGACCCAAGCTTAGAAAAAATCGTTGTCGATGTGCCTTTGGCACTTGCCGATGAGCGTTTGTATGTTATATCACCAAGTGGAAGCTATGAAGTCAATCAGCAGAGATTGGCAATAGAGGCCCCTTCTGGACTCGTATCTCTTACGACGGAAGATGACTCACCAATATATTACACATTAGAAGGACAACAAGGAGGCGTCTCCTTAAACGCTCTTAATACTGCCGCTACAGCCAGCGTACTCGCTACTTTGATGCTTAACCCAGCAATGATGTCAGAAAATGAAAACCTGTTACCTTTATTTGAATATGCAAAAAGTACCTCAGAAGTCTTTCTGCTTGGGAATGAAATAGCGCGTCAAGTTGAGTCAAATGGAACATATTCTCTTGAGGGCAGCACATTACAGCCGTTACTCCTTAATGCTACAAGAGTGTTGAGTAACTACACTGCAGTAGAGCCAATACTTCGCACGAATGGACAAGATATTGCTAATCGTAATGAGATGGCATATTCGGGGGAAAATAGACCAGATAGTAATGTAAGCCTTGAATCATTCCCCGCCAGTAACCTAGTGCACGTAAAAAACAACAACAAATACCGATATATAGAGTTTGTAAGTGATGGTGGGGCCATAGATATTTTAAAGCCCGGTGCATCAAAATATATATCTTCTACGATTGCTCCAAATAGTGAACAAGACTATTACGCGTATGGGCCAGGGAACATACGGACAGACTTGCCTAATGACATCATAGATATAGAAAGCAATCCTCACTACAATCGAGCTCTTATGCTCTCCGGAATCTCCGTAGTATTGAAGCCAGTAGAAAAGTTAATACCAGGTGGGCACTGTCTCATTAGCTACTTTACGGGAGTGGGCATTGATTTAATCATTGCTGATACTTCAAGTCAGCTGGCTGCATTGAGCCGTACCGCAGCTCAATCAGACACAAATCTCAATCGCTTTATAAAAGCACTGTCAGATGCTGCATCTGAGAACTTGGTTAAATACATAATTGACGGCGCTGCTTGTGCTGCAACGATGGCCGTTGAGTCAAATGTAAAGGCGATAACGGTGACTGTGAAAGCTCTAAAGCGCATTGTATCTGCAGCCATAACTGAAAAAAGTAAACTCGATTCATTAACCGATTTCGTCGCTATCACTGGCCTAACTAGTGAGATTTTAAATTCTAGGGCCGTAGAGCATTGGGCGGCGACGAACCAACTATCTATAACCTTACAAGTGGATAACACGACAGGAACCGCACCTTTCTCTGTGCGCTTTGTAGCAAGCTGCTTTGACGGAAAGGGTGAGGAGTTTCTATGCCCAGAGATGACTTGGAATTTTGGTGATGGCTCTCAGTTAACAGCGAACATGCCAACTCATGTATTTGAAACTGCTAAAGAGTATCTCGTCACTGCTAATGCAGAGGACCTCGATGGAGCAGAAGCGAGTGCTGAAATTGTCATTGATGTTACTGATGTTGATGTTACGCCTCCGACGATAGAGCTAATTTCCCCTGCGGAAAGTGCGTTGCTAAATGGCATCGTAACACTAACAGCTAATGCTTCTGATAATGTCGGGATCAAGGAAGTATCGTTTTCCTATGTGGGTGATGGAAAAGTACTGATAGGTACTGTATCGGAACCTCCCTATCAAGTTACGTGGGATACAACGGGTGTTTCGGACAGAAGCTATTTCTTGTCTACTACTGCCATTGATACCAGCGATAATCCTTCAACAGATTTAGTTCCGGTTTCCATTAAAAATGAAGAGCCTCCTTCTGATGTAGATAGTGATGGGGTTATTGACACTGAAGACAATTGCCCAGCAGATGTAAACGGAGATCAGTCAGATATTGATAATGACGGTCTAGGAGACGCTTGCGATGTGTTCACTGACGTTGACAAGGATGAAATCGAAGATAATGAAGATAACTGCCCTGAAGACAGCAACAACGATCAGGCTGATAAAGACGGTGATGGTATCGGTGATGTTTGCGATGAAGTTGATAATGAAGTAGGGGTATGGCAAGTAGAAGCTATAGCTACGGATTGCTCAGGTATACCTGATGGTTTTAAGGCAACCCGTTCAAGCATAAGTAGATCCTTTTTAGTTAGTTCAGCAGGAACCGAAGCTATGATTGGAAGCTATGAGGGCAGTGTCAGGTATTCCGGAATGTGTGTTAGTAGGAGTGGCGATGTTAAACAGGGAAGTTCATTTAGCATTACCTCCCCTTTCGAAGTACGAGCCTATGAAAGTGCTGGAGCGAATGAACCTATTGAAGCCTTTGACATTGAACAAATTGGATTTAATTTTGATGGTGAGCTTGGTGGCTCGGTGAATGCCCAAACACAAGTGAAAGTTGAGCCTATAGATCAGTATAAGAGCTACCCACAGAGTATTGAAACCCTTACATGTAAAGGTACTTGGGTCGGTAAGTTTTATCCAGGCCGAGCCTTAGAGCCTTGCTACCAAGCTCCTTGGAAATAGAGCTAGGGATTGGTTCGTCAATATACTGCTCAAGACAATAACATGAATAGCGATATCTATAGTCTGGTGGATATTGCTATTTGTCTCTCCTTAATGTTCAAGCCCCCCCGTAACCCCAAAGATGGAAAGGGCACGCCGGTTAAGATAAAAGTTACGGCTTATGCTGAGGAGTCATTCAACCCTAAGTGGATGGTTCTAGAACATCGTCATATACAAGGGTGTATGGTGGCAGGAGAGGGTGTTTATGGGGTGACGATAATGGGTGTGCCGAAGGTTGTAAGATAGTTCGGGCCCTGTAGGCTTCAATCTTCGTTTTAGGTTTACCTCTCAAAATTGCATCCCACACATAAAATGATCAGTTTCACCAGATAACACCTTTAAATACACCTGTGTAGATTCGCTATTCCGATGCCCTAACCACTGCTGAATGACACTTGAAGTGCGCCCTTGGATCAACGCATTCACCGCAAAGGAGTGGCGAAACGTATGGGGGGTTAATTTACCAACGGGTAAATCAAGTATCTTATTCAGCGTTTTAAAGCGATAGCTCACATTGTGCCTATCCATTGTAAAAATAGGTTGTCCCTTCTTCGGCTTTCGGGTTGCGATATAGCGCTTCACGGATTCGATATAAGCTGGATCAACAATTTCCACCAGTCGTGCTTTTGTCGCTTTCTCATCTTTCTTCGGTCGCCCTCGTGCTTTTTGTTTGAGTGTTTGAATGACCATGTAGGAACTATGTGTGGTATCGAGGGTAAAGCTCTCGCGTGTTAATGATAATGCCTCTGATATTCTCGCGCCGCTATGCCAAAGCGTATCGATCAAAAAGTGGAGCTCCAAATCTTTTACATGATGTAGAACAGTGTGAACTTCAGGCAACATTAAATACTTTGGAACATCGGGGTTTAGCTGTAATACTAGGGGGCGGCGTTGCAACCAGTATTCCCAATCTATTTGGGTAGGAGCAGGCAATAACTCCGGGGTCTCAAGTTTCAAAATAGGGGGAGGGGGTAACTGTTGTTCTTCAGGTGATTCAAATAACGAATCGCCTTTGATATTTTCAATCGCCTCCCACGCTAAAAGCTCGGATTTAAAGATCTTGAGAGTTCCATCACTTTTAACCAATACCCCACGCTTAATCCCGCCCGCTAACAAAAATTCGATGTGATCAACCTTAGCCGCAAGCCCCACAACATCACCGCTTTTAACCGCACGCTTTAGCTGTGGCATTTTCCAATGCAATGTTTTTGATATAG
The DNA here is from genome assembly GCA_913063495.1 of uncultured Gammaproteobacteria bacterium. GTDB lineage: Bacteria > Pseudomonadota > Gammaproteobacteria > Pseudomonadales > Ketobacteraceae > 42-54-T18. Next base: position 9,988 of record CAJXXT010000167.1, read on the forward strand.
CCCTATCCATTGTCATCCTATGCTCCTTTTATCCGTAGCCTGAAAAATTCTAAACGGGGTTTAATTCCCTACGGTTGAAGTACAATATTACACATTTTCTGTTTTTTCTCATATCTTTGTGTAATTTTATTCAAATAAAAAACCTACCCCTGTCGCTCACGCTCCGGGCGCAGCTGCAGAACGGAAATTTAAAAGACCAGGTGACACCGGCTAAAACACGTCAGCAGCTCAATGTTATCAAGGGGTCTGGAAGGCAAAAACCAAAAAGTGCGCAACAACAACGCAAAAAAGAGAGGGAAAAAGGGGGGTTACACAAACTATATGGTTTTGTGTAAAAAGAAGCGCAATAGGGGTTATGCCCAGAACCCCAAGATATGAAAATGGTTGCAAAACCAAAAACTTTTCAGTAGAACACAAAAAAGGCCGTACAATATATGTACAGCCTCTTCTTAATAAAGCGTATTTTATTAACGTGTCTCTACAGCTTGAACCACGATATTATCGGCCCCAGTGATTAGCGCACAAGAAATATCAGCCACAATCATTTTGATGTTCTCGGTTGTATCATAGGGGTCATCTATTTTCGCGTAGAAGTTGCGACTACCAGAGGAGGCGTAAGGATATTTAGGTTTAGACACTAGAAAAACTTTTGCTTCCTTCTTGAAACTAACAACCCATTCTGGAGCTACATTTGAAATTGTGATATTCCCTTTAAATAATCCGGCCTTGTTATTCGTCCCGGCTTTATCGAAGATGATTCTATGATTATCATCAGTACGGGTTACAATCATAGGTACACCAAACCCAGTCACACCCATATATTCCCCATTGTCTACCCGATCTCGACCAAGAATAATATCCACATTGTTATTTAGGATTTTAGTGAAACTAACAGATGGGGTCATATGGTAGTAAGAGCGTCTATTCATATCAAGGCCAAAGGCTCTTTTATCAATTACTAGGGAACTGTTGTCTGCGTTATACTCAAAATGATAACCGCTAATTTCCCCTTGAATTAAATACGTCTGATCTGTATCTAATGTCTTAAGACGGGTGTTAAAGGCTAGAGTGGTTTCATATTCACCCTTAGGCTTAGCGCTTATTGATAGCTCCTTATAGAGCGTAGAGAACTTAGTGGGTGAGACTGTCACACCCTGGTATTTCTCACATTGAGAGACTACAGGAGCAGGCTTTACATATGTTACATAATTATTAGGGGCTCCCTTAACAGCTGGACGATTGGCACAACCCGACATAAAGATTAATAGCGCTATTAGTACTAAGTGTTTCATTATTATGGTTCTCTTGTGTGTGTACTTTGACTAAAAAAAGATGAACGATTTTAGGGGTATAAGTGCACATAACCCCTTTTATGGGGAAAGGTGCTCATTAGATGGTTGTGTCGCATCCCGTGGTGTCTGATAACAGCATGGTAGAATGATCCTCCGATATCATACCAAACTGAGCTATGCATGATCACCTTCAAAGGCCGACACACTCCACAATCGATCATCCTTCAGTGTGTCCGTTGGTACTGTGCATATTCACTCAGCTATCGAAACATTGAAGAGATGATGGCAGAGCGTGGTCTCAGGATTGATCATAGTACCCTGAACCGATGGGTTGTTCACTACGCTCCGAAGCTGGAAAAAGCCTTCCATAAAAAGAAGAAACGGCCAGGTGATAGATGGCGAATGGACGAAACCTATTTGAAAGTAAAGGGACAGTGGCGCTACTATTATAGGGCAGTCGATAAAGAGGGAAATACGATTGATTTCCTTCTCACCGCTAAGCGTGACACCAAGGCAGCTCTACGTTTCTTCAACAAAGCCATCGGTAGAAATGGCAAGCCAGGCTTAATCAATATCGACAAAAGTGGCGCCAATAAAGCTGGCATTAATCTGTTCAACGATGAGAATAATCGGCGAGTGAAAATCCGACAATGCAAATACCTGAACAACATAATCGAGCAAGATCACCGACGGATTAAACGCATCACTCGTTCAATGTTGGGCTTTAAAAGCTTTCACGCAGCACAAAGTACTTTGGCTGGAATTGAGCTTGTTGCGATGATCATGAAAGGTCAGATGAAGAAAAGCATCATGGGTTCTTTGTCACCTGCAGAACAATTCCACGCTTTAGTTGCGTAAGTCGAAAACCGTCTAGCTATTTTTCACGCCAGATAGAGTATTTGCGACGAAACCAGAAATATTCTTCCCATCAAAGTGATATTCAAAATGCTTTGACTGTCGACAGTTGGAAAGGGCTGGTGGTCGAAATACAGCGTAGCAAATACCATCTGTCCGAACGCTGCTATGTTGAAGCCCCCATGAGCGCCCAGCTTTAAGATTTTTCCCTAATAGCCGCCTAATGTAACACTGATAGCTACAGGTCAGGTACCACAGAGGCTAGAGAGAAAGCTTGCTGCCTGATCGATTGTTAATGTTAGTGATTTGTAGAGCAGTAAATGGGGTTTGAAGAGTTATTTCCTTCCTCGTGAGTTGCAGCGTCTCAGAGAACAGGCATAATCGCTGTTTTTTAAGTAAGAGGTGGCTTCGTGGAATTGCTAAAGTTAGAGCTGTTGGGGCGTCCGTTACGCGTAGAGGGAACTATGTCAGGTTGGCAGCGTTTATATTGGGATCACCAGGTCGTATCAGAAATATCTGCCTCAGCATCTCAAGAAGAGGCGCAGCATGTATTTGAATTGCGCGGCCGTGTTGATGCTAACAACGGAGGTGGTGACGGGGGTATTGAAGAGGTGATTCGCTGCTGTGTCTCCTTAACAGTGAACTGGCAGCCTTTCGAATTGAGCTACCACGTTAGCGTTAATGACCAGGTTGTAGAAGAGGGGGGGCGTAGCTTGAGTGAGTTGGAGCACTCTACTCCGTCAGAAATAGTCCCCGAGAAGAGAAAAGTGGGAGTGGTGGGACTTGCGTCGCTGGGGCTTAAGCTGCTGAAGAGTGCCAAGGTGATAAAGGTGGTTTTTGCCGGTGCGAGCGTGGCTGCGTATTCTTGGCTGTTTTCTTTTCAGTTCGCTCTGGCGTTGATCGCCTGTTTAGTCTTTCACGAATATGGGCATATTCGTGCTATGAAGTATTTTGGTATGAAAACTAAAGGTATTTACCTAATACCCTTTATGGGCGGTTTGGCGTTGAGTGACAATAAGATCAATACACGCTGGCAAGACGTCGTTATTTCAATTATGGG
>CAJXXT010000168.1 GCA_913063495.1 uncultured Gammaproteobacteria bacterium
GCGGTGGCAGGTACCGTTTCAGAGAGCATATCGTCGTCTCTAAAGTGCAAATGCCAATCATCGGGGGTACATATAGTAAGTTCTGTCATGGGGATTCCTGGGTCGATAGATGGCGCTATTATGCCTGAAATGATAGGTGGTTGCCTGTAAATGATGAAGGCGACATTTTTCCCTGTTTTTTGTCGTGATAAGGCGTGGATAACGATATTTTTGATTGTTAGAGTAAAAGCTCTATATTTAGTAATGGTGCTGCTACTCTTCTATTGAGCATGTGCCAGGTCAAACACGGTCGACTAGCATAATTGGTTAGGAACAGTCAGTTAGGCATACACGTTAGGAGTAAAGGATGCTGTTTTCACTTCAGGTTAAAGGTTACAAAGGTATTATTGCGGGTTTTAAGGTTCTATCAAAGGTATTACCTATCCCCAAGCCCACGCTATTTACTGGCCCCGGCTCATCTTTAGAATTGTGTACCTCCATGGCTCACATGGGTACTAAAAAAGTGTTGATAGTAACGGACAAAGTACTTCTTGAGATCGGTTTGTTAAAACCTCTACTTGCGAAACTGGACTCTCTGAACATTGCTTATGCCATTTATGATGGTATTTTGCCAGACCCTACTAATGAACAAGTTGACGCCGGTTTGTCTGTGCTTGAAAGTCATCGCTGCGATGCGGTGTTAGCATTTGGTGGAGGCTCATCAATGGATGCCGCGAAGCTGATTAGTGCGAGAGCGACGAATAAGAAAACGGTGAATCAACTTCAGGGTGTGTTGAAGGTAAGAAAAGCCTGTTTACCGCTTTATGTTATTCCAACAACGGCGGGAACGGGGTCTGAGGTGTCTGTTGGTGCAGTGGTTTCTGATCCCAAGACCCATAAAAAATCCTTGGTGATTGATCCAAAACTGGTTCCTAAAATGGCTGCTTTAGATGGTGCGTTGATGACAGGGTTACCTCCCATGATTACCGCTGCAACGGGCATGGATGCGTTGACACATGCAATAGAGTCTTATGTATCCGTTATCGCATCAGAAGAGACAGACGGCTATGCATTGGCGGCTACTCGATTGATTATGGAAAACTTACCAAAAGCAGTAGCGCAGGGCGACGACGTTGATGTTCGGCAGGCCATGGCTATGGGCTCATTTTATGCTGGATTGTCTATGACTAAGGCTAGCCTGGGTTATGTACATGCAATATCTCATAGTTTTGGTGCCAAATACCGAACACCCCACGGTATTGGTAATGCTTTGGTGTTGCCTCATGTTTTGGACTATTCAAAGCCTGCCGTGGCAGAACGCCTTGCGAAGCTTGCACAAGTGAGTGGTCTGGATGTAGCAAATAAAAGCGACAGTGATGCTGCGCAGTTGTTTATTGATCGTATTCGAGAAATGCTCGAAGCGTTTGGGTTGTCAACAACGCTGGATTTGTTAAAACGAGAGGATATTCCAGAGTTGGCAAAAGCCGCCTTAAAGGAGGCGCATTACAATTACCCCGTGCCCCTGTATATGGATCAAAACACTTGTGAAGGCGTGATTAGAAAAATGTTGGCAGTATAAAAAGAATTATAGAAAGAGCCCTTGGAGTATTCTCCCATCCCTACTCATACCTAGAACGGGGGGGCTCTTGACGAATTGATACCCCTGGCTAATACTGCTCGATTGATGTTGTTGAGTTGATATTACAAAAAGCATGAGTAAATGGTGGGCAAGTGCGTGGTGTAAATCGCGTTATATCGTGATATTTGTTATGTTTTCCCTAGTGCCCTCGTTATCTGTGGGCGATTCATTGCGATCAGAGTATGCCTTTTTAGATAGCATTGTCATTGAGGAGGACGTTCCCGTTGAGCTATCTACAACAGATGATTGGCAGTTTAGCATCGAACAAAATAATACCGGGGATACCGATGATTCTAGTCGGCAGTTTCTCTCCTTATCTAAATATCAATTGTTTGCCGTAGATGACAGTTTTGCTTTGGGCCTTGAAACAAACACTTTTGATGATCAGCATGCTATTAACTGGGCTTACGACAGTACAAGTATTGGTGAAGCACTGGGTGCTTTGTGGATAATCCAGTGGGCGGGATCCTACAGCGTAAATCATCTAGAAGATCAGAGTGAATCTGAGTCAGTGACAGACTTGTCTTGGGATAGTGGTGTGTACCTTTCATCCTATTGGGCTGATGATAATATTACGTTAGGTGAATCATGGTCTTTGCAGTGGGGGGCTGGAGCTCGCTGGCAAGCGATTGATATCGGTGTTGATCAATTTTTTGAAAAAGGTTCTCGTAGTCAGTTCTTGTTGCCAGGGTTGAAAGCGTATTGGCAGCAATCAACGCATCGCTACCAAAGTGAAGGTTATCTCGCATATGAACGTAATATGGGGGGCGCGGCAAACACAGAAAATGTTCAGCTTCACGGGACAGTGTGTGCTGGTTTTTTCACAGTAGAGAATGACGGGTGTATTGAAAGTCTTGATGGTGTTAGTGATCTCGACATAGGAGAGGACTTTCAGTTGTTGACGGTGGGGTTTCTGCACGAAGTGGGTTTGGGGAGGCAGGGTTATGACACTAGCCGCCATCGGATCGCGGTGAATGTCAGGGGGCAATACAGCTTTGGTGAGCGCTTGCTTCCTCATTTTCAATATAGCCTTGGTGGACTTTATTCCACTCGCGGCTATGAGGAGCAATTGGTCGCAGGAGATGATGCGCTAGAGGTGACGTTGGAGTACCGCTATTCGCCACTGGCAGCTGAGTGGGCGCAAGAAATTGATGGGTGGCTGATTATTTTTTATGACTGGGGGAAATGGCAAACAAACCCCCAATCGTTAACGATATCAGCGATAGATTACTCGGCTCAGAAGCGGGTAGAACGTAATGGTGGTAGCGGTATAGTACGGTCTTGGGGGGCGGGGGTTGAACTCCGCTTGTGGAAATATTCGTCTTATAATGCTCACCTGTATCTGGTTTGGGGTAGAGCTTTGGAAGATGATGGGGTTGAGGTGGATGCGGGGGAGTCACGATTACATGGCTATATCCGGGTCGGTTTTTAGAGGGCCGTTTTTACAGGACGGTTTTTGTAAATAATGTTTCTTTTTTGTCAACCAATTCGTCTTTATTGCGTTATTACCTGTATTGAAGGTATTAAACGAATGTGGTGTCGGGAAACCGAATTAGGAATGTATCTTGGGAGTCAATAAAATTGCTAACATGATTGAAGGCATTGATGGAAAAACGTAAGGCGTTAGATCAGTTTTTACTATCCGTGCAAAAACGTGCATTTCATATGGCACGGATAGCCACGGGTAGCGATGATGATGCCCTGGATATCGTACAGGACACGATGATTAAACTGGTTCAGAAATATGGTGAGAATAATGAAGATGAGTGGAAACCATTATTTTATCGTATTCTGCAAAGCCGCATTTATGACTTTCATCGAAGACAAGCCGTAAAGAAAAAAATATTCAGTTGGTTTAGCCTATCAAAAAATGATGAAGGTGAAGACGAAGACCCAATACAAGTGGCCCCAGATCCGCGAGAAATAACACCAGAAAAGAAATTGCAGTTATCACAGGCGACAGATCAACTAACTCAGGCAGTATCGCAGTTACCGTTACGTCAACAGCAAGCCTTTCTGATGAGAATGTGGGAAGGCATGAGTACGGCGGAAACAGCAAATGCAATGGACGTGACAGAAGGCAGTGTAAAAACGCATTATTCGCGCGCGTTGACGGCATTAAGAAATCAACTAGAGGGCCATTGGTGATGAATGAAAACGAATTCTTAGACAAAGCCAAAATCACCCTGGATCAACATGAAAGTGAGCTTGATGGCAAGACGTTGGCTCGTTTAAATGAAGCCCGTTATCGAGCGTTGAACGCTGAGGAAATCGGGGCAGAATCAAGAGGTAGATCTTGGTTTGCTTGGGGCGGGGCAGGAGGTCTTGCTACTGCTTCTCTTGTCGCTGCCTTTTGGTTGATGAATCCGGTTTCGTCATTGAATACACCGGGAGGTAACGTGGCAGAAGAATATGTTAATGCATCTGGGGTACCGCTAACTGGAGCACCGCTAACTGGAGCACCGCTAACGGAAGAGGCAATTTCAGATGAGGATATTGCCATGTTAGATAATATTGAATTTGTTGCATGGTTAATGGAACAGGAAGAAAGTAATGCAGGCTAATCAGTTTTCGATAACAAATACCTCAAAAGGTGCACTAAAAATACTGGCAACATTGTTGTGTTTAACCAGTATTGCGATTGCAGAAGATGTGCTTTCGGTTGAGTTCTTAGATTATCTCTCTGAATTTGAGGGGGGTGATGGTGAGTGGCTTGATCCAATGGAGTTAGAAATGATGGCACAGTTAGGGCAAGACTCTGATGAGGTTACGAACTCGGTTGATACAAAAAGTGAGGTAGGCGGAGATGAACAATAAAATAAGCCGCAAATGTATTCAACGAAAACGCTCGCGATTGATCGTTGTAGCGTTGATCTTTGCGATGTTCAGTTACTCAGGGTTGTCTGTAGCTGATGAATTACAGTGGACAGCATTAGATAAGCAGGAACGGCGAATACTACAATCCTATGAAGCTACATGGCAAACGTTAACGGATACTCAGCGCAAGAAATTAAAAAAAGGCGCTGCTCGATGGCAACAAATGTCGCCAGAGCAAAAGGCGGTTATGCAGAAGCGTTTTAGTCAATGGAAAACCTTGCCTAAAGAGCGAAAACAGAAATTAAAAAAACGCTTTGCACATTTTCAATCGTTACCAACAGCAGAGAGAAAAGAATTAAGGAAGAAGTATCAATGGTATAAATCTTTACCAAAAGAGAAGCGTCAAGCGCTTCGCCAGCGCTGGAAAAATGTGCCCAGAGCAGAGAAAGAGGCAATGCGAGAGCGATGGTTAAAAATGAAGCCGAGTGAGCGGCGAGCCATGCGCCAACGCCTGAAAAAAATGTCACCAGAACAGAGGAAAAAGTTACGAGCCCATATGGCTGAATAATGCCGTTATGGATGTGAATGATAGTTCGGAATCACTTTTGGGGGAGGGCAGATTAGAAGAGTAAGTTTGTAGCGTGGGGGAACCAATAACAAGTACGTTTGACAGCGGCTAAATAGCCGAATACACTGAGTGCACACGTGAACACTTAATGTTGGTTTATTATGAAAGAAAATACCTTGAACATCGAAGATGATGCAGTGGCGGATGTAACTCAACGTACGCAAGAGAATGATGTCGATGCGGGAGGATCAGACGGATATACCGGTAAAGACGTCGGCTTTCATCTCATCCCGAAACTAGCTTCTATGGCTCATGCTGCGTTAAACGGAGCTGTTGGTGACACCTTGCATAATAGAGAGCATGTGTTAACTGTAAATGAAGGGTTTTATTTTCGAGGGAACCCCGTTAATAACCTGAATGCAGAGTATGTTTCAGGAAGTGCCTCTTCTCGTAAGCTTATGATTTTTCTACACGGCGCTTGTTGTAATGAGCGTATATGGGAGTTTTCGCCAAAAAGCATAGATCCGGAAACTTCCGATACAGAACTTACTGATTATGGTATTCAAATTCACGATTCTTCGGGGTATCGGCCTTTTTATTTTCGATATAACAGTGGTTTGTCCATTGCACTGAATGGTGAGAAATTTGCAGAACACCTTGAGCGCCTTGTTGATGAATTGATGGTTGATGTAGAAGAAATTGTCCTGGTGGGGTACAGCATGGGGGGGCTGGTGATGAAGTCGGCTCTGGCGTGGGCATCGGAGCATGATGCTAGCTTTCTCCCTCTAATCAAAAAAGCATTTTATCTTGGTTCCCCTCATTACGGCGCGCCTTTGGAAAAAATTGCGAAAGTTGCCAATGCAGTGTTAGAGCGGTTACCGTTTTTGGTAACCCGGCTTGTCAGTCAGATCATGGGTTTTCGTAGCCAGGGCATTAAAGATCTGGGCTTTGGTGATGTGACACCCTATACCGGGGGTTATTGGATAGAGCATATTGAGCATCATTTTGTTGGGGGAACATTACATTCCAACGAGAGCCATCCTTTATCGTTCTTTTTAGGTGATTTATTGGTGAGGCAGTCCAGTGTTTTCCCAATGAAAGATCAAGGTCATTTTATAGAGCGGGGGATTGATTATCGCTATCGGCTATTTCCTGGGGTTAATCATGTTCAGTTGCAGCGAAATTTAGGTGTTCTGCGCTATATTGAGCAAAATTTATGACAATTGCTTGGTAGCCTCCGGGTAACTCATTTGAATCGAATTTTACGATATCTTTACTAAGATATTTGTAATCAGGTATTGTGACGTAATACTTGTTGATAGAGATGAATTTGTTATGCCAGAAACACGTGCGATTGTGCAGGCGTTAAAAAAATCCCTGCGTGCGGCCGATGTTACCTATGTTGATGTAGCGGTGGCGCTGGATTTATCTGAATCCAGCGTTAAACGTTTGTTTTCGGATCAGGACTTTTCGTTAAAGCGTCTCGACCAGATTTGTCAGTTAATGAATATGGAAATTTCAGACCTGATGCGGCAACTGGATCAAAGCAAGCAACAAATTGAACAACTTACCCTAGATCAAGAGCAGCTGTTGGTGTCTGATATGAAATTGCTTGTGGCAGCTATATGTGCGCTTAATCATTGGTGTTTTGATGAGATTATTTTACGTTACAGCATAGAGAAAACGGAGTTGATTCAGCACCTTGCCAAGTTGGATAGGTTGCGATTAATAGAGCTGTTACCCAACAATAAAATTAAATTGTTGATCTCGCCGCACTTTAATTGGATAAAAAACGGCCCGATACAGCGGTTCTTTGAAAGCCAGGTGCAAACGGACTTTTTGGATTCCAACTTTTCTGGTAAAGGCGAGCTGCGTGTTTTTACCACAGGAATGTTATCTAGAAGCTCTAATAATATTCTTATTAAACGAATGGACAAGTTGGCCCAAGAGTTTCGCCAGTTCCATAATGAGGATAGTAGCTTACCACTGGAGCAACGGTTTGGTTCCAGTATGGTGCTTGCAATCCGCCCTTGGGAATTGGCTGCATTTGAAAACCTTCGTCGCTCAGAGGATTTACGTGTCTTTTGATATCGTGTTGATAGGATGAGATGAGACGTTGTTGATGGAAAAACTGTTAAAATAGCGTAAGATTCTGCGCCCTGGTTATCGGTGTCTATCATGTTGCCTATTGCCAGTATTGAGTATTTTCAGGGTCAGTTTTCAGAATCAGTTTTTAAGAGTTATTAAGGTTGTATGAATATTAAAAAGTTATCTCAATGGTGTTTAGGCGTTTTATTGTATTTATTTGCTGTTTTAGCAATATCACAGCTTCCCGCTAGTCATCATAATCAAGCACCGAAGCCGTTTAGTTGGCCAGTCAATGCTATGTCTCCAAGTGCACCATTATTGGCTGGCCATTGGCAAGGAACCTGGGGAGGGGAGACCGCAGTATTGCAGCGACAAAGTATCGATATGCGATTAGTGGTAGACACAGAGCGTGTAGGAGAAGAGGTTTACTTGTCGTTAGCGCCTCATCCCGCTCGATCACAGAATATTTCAGACGCGCGTTACCCTGCAAAATTTGAGGAATCTGGAAACGTTATGACGGTAGCCGATGCGCTAGGTGGTCATTATCGATTTGAGCGAAAAAGTGACAATATACAGGGTCGATATCAATCAAGTAGTGGTGACATTAGTGAGTTAACATTATTTCCCATGAGAAATGATGGCGTGATGATGCCGCTACTCGGAGACAGAGGAGAGGTGGCATTTTCATTGGATATGTTGGGTCTAGGCAGTGTGACGCTGGATGATTTTGGGAATTACCTATTGTTTGCTGTGTTCTGGGATAGCTTATTTCAAAGTGTGATCTATTTTGGTTTGGGTGGATTATGTGCGGTGTTTTTTTACCGGGTTATGCGTAAGCGTTGGGCGTGGCGAAAGATTCAAAACAGATGGCCAAATTGGAAGCAGTATCGCCATGAGCTAGTTTATTCAGCCTTAACCTTGGTTGTGTTTGGCTTGAGTGGCGGACTTTTTTTATACGACAGTTATAGCAGTATCACCCTTATGTACAGCCATGTGGGTATGTATGGCTGGGGGTATTTTTGTTTTTCGATAATTGTTATCTTTTTATTGCATGATACGTATTTTTATTGGGGGCATCGAATGATGCATATCCCAGCATTGTATCCCTATTTCCATAAAGGCCACCACCGTTCCGTGGCTCCCACGCCTTGGTCAACGTGGGCATTTATGCCTTTGGAGGCTGTTGTGCAAACGGCCTTTGTCCCACTAGTTGTGTTTATTTTACCGTTGCATTACTCCGTTATCGTGATTTTCTACGCAGGCATGTTTTTACGTAGTTTGGTGGGGCATACCGGGTTTGAGGTTTATCCACGTTTTGTAGTGACTAACAAATGGTTGCGTTGGATAGCCACCGTAAGTCACCATGATATGCACCATCGTTATTTCCACTACAACTATGCACTGTATTTCACTTGGTGGGATCGGTGGATGGGGACATTGCACCCAGAATATCAACAAAAGGTTGAGGAAGTTCACGATAGAAAAGGAATGCTTGTCAACCAATAAAGGGGGCGTGCGTTAGTTAGTTATACCAAGTGATAAACGAGGGACTGACACATGAAACTTCTTAAAGCCAAATTAATAACCAGATTAACAACTACGGTAAAAACGATACTGTTTGCGTTGTTATTGGTTTCTTTGGTAGGGTGTATACACCCTCACCGTGGTCATCGGGGTGTTACGGTACATAAAGTTGTTCCTCATGGTCAGGTGTGGGTTGCAGGCCATTGGAAGGTACATAAGCGAAATAGGATGTGGGTAGCGGGGCACTGGAGGTAGCTCTTTGTTTGTCTAACGGCATCTCTGAGGTATTGTGGTTAGCTTTGACAGACTGTGGTTTTTTGTACTTCGGCTCGTTTGAGGTAAAAGTGATTGAAGCACCGTTAAGTATAAACCCGCTGACTAATGCTAAACATGAAAGAATGATGGCTGCTTTTAGGGATTGATGAGAGGTGTTTTGGTAGCGCATTGAAGTATTTGCTCAATTCGAGAGTGGGTTATCCAATTTGTCGAGTTGGCGATATTATAGTCATGTCTATAAAGTAGAACAATCGCTGTTACACTTTATAGACAAACACATCGGTGCAGATACGAACGCTTACATTGGCTAACCAGTCAGACGTGTTAGCGGGTCGTGTCTTCAGGAGGTGTTTTGATGGCTCTGTAATGCTCAATCGACATCAGTAACTTGCTGTGGCTCGTCTCATTTTGCCCTGACTTAATATAGTGTTGAACTGCGTCGTACAAGTGCTCTAAGTGAGTGAGCTGGTAATGTTGGTTGAGTAATGCTTTGGCAACAAAGTGAGGGTCTTCACCGGACTCCCGCATTCTTGCCGCTTCATCTAGGGCACTTGATAGTTCTTCTTTTGTTGGGATTCCCATGATATTTTTCCTTGGTCGCCGTCTTGAGTTAGGTGCGCTGAAGGTGTGTGCTAGTCGAGTGTAAGCCTCTATCATAAGCCCCTATCGCCCTCTCTACTTATTAGGTTATGCCTGGCTTAATGATTCGTCAAATTTCAAAGTATACGCTGTAGACTTGTTTGTTTTGACCGCGTAGACTGGTTTGAATCTACGTTGCATGACCATCGTACTAACAACTACATTGGAGAGACATTATGTCAGAGCTATCGTTGCCACCAGGCCCTAGAGGGCTGAAGTTCAAAACAGCCATGAAGATGGGGTTGGGGATATACAGTTTCCTGGACGATTGCTATGAAACATACGGAGATACCTTCTCCTTGTTATTACCCGGTATGGCCCCTTTTGTTTGGCTGGCAGACCCAGTCAAAGTAAAAGCTTTTTTTAACTTAAAACCTGACCAAGTAGACCAATCTAAGCTGCCTATCCCTATTGATCTTGGTGACCGACAGACCGGGTTTCTTAACGGCAAAGAGCATCAAGAATCCCGAAAAATTGTTATTCCGCCGCTCATTGCGGGGCGTTTGCATGCGCGGGCAGAGGTAATGCATGAAATTGTTGAGAGTCACCTTAACAATTGGACGGTCGGCGCGCAGTTTGATACACCACGTATGGTGGGTGATATTGCGCTCGATATTGCTTGTTACACTTTGTTCGGTTTAAGAGAAGGGGAAAGGAAGGATCGTTATGCTGAGCTTATGCTGGGGTGGATTGGCGCAGCAACCAATAACACCATGTTTGCTTTGGGTACGTTGTATGGGCCCTTTAAGTTTAGAAACAAATTACACAGTGCTTATTTAAAGCAAACGGCGAGTGGAAAGTTTGGTGATGGGAAAAAAGGTTTTTTCCCTTGGAAACAAGCCATTGACCTTAAGGTTCAACTTGCGGATATGATGCGTGAAGATATTCGGCGTATTCGGCGTGAAAATGATGAGAATGCTACGGATATGTTCTCTGCAATGGCTCGCTCTACCTATACCGATGGCACCTTGCTCGACGAAGAGCGAGTCATTGCAGAGGCGATGGGGGTGTTGGTAGGGGGACATGAAACCAGCGCTGCCAGTAGTGCGTGGCATATGTTATGGATGGTGAAGCATCCAGAGGTGGTCACAAAATGTCGAGAAGAAGTGCTGGCATCCATTCAAAAAGAGGGACGGTTTGATCCATTGGCCATTTGTGAGCTCCCATACTGTAATGCAACGCTTAATGAATCGATGCGTTTAACCCCTTCGGCTGTTGGGACGTTGCGTTACTTAACGCAAGACACAACATTTGGTGATGTGACCATTCCAGCGGGGACCAATGTGTTAGCAGGCGCTTATTTGATTCATCGGCGAAAAGATATTTGGGGTGAAGATGCGCATGAGTTTCAGCCTGAGCGTTGGTTAGATGGTAGGTTCAAACCAGGCCCATTTGAATATTTCCCGTTTGGTGGAGGCCGTAGGGCTTGTGTGGGGTCTAATCAAGCAAAGCAACAGTTACGTATAATGTGGGCGAATTTCTACCGTCGTGTTGAGTTTGACTCACCTTATGCGAATAACGACGAATGGCCAAGCCAGATGCAGGTGAGCGGGCAAACAGAACCGCAGGATGGTGTGCCAGTGACGGTAACCAAGATTCTTCCTGCAGATACCGGTTGTAAGCAAGCGGCGATAGCAGAGCCTGCGTAAGTGGTCGGTGCCAGTTTAGGTTTAACCTAATTTTGGCAACGACCAGCCCTTATTGATCGCAAGTACGCGAATCGCAAAACAGATTGCCATGGCGGCGCTCTCCGCAACGCCTTCGGGCAAAGTTTCGGGCAATAAAAACACTGATAGGGAAACGTAGGTCACGCCTCCTATCAGCGCAGCCGTCGCATAAATCTCCTTGCGTAACACCAAGGGGATTTCATTTACCAATAAATCACGAATCATCCCCCCAAAGGTGCCTGTCGCCATCCCCAAGAACACTGCAATGAGTGGTGACATGCCAGCATTTAGTGCAACCTGACAACCAATAACATTAAATAGCGACAAGCCAAATGCATCTGACCATACCAGCCAGCGGTCAGGAGCTGTGATCCGGGATACAAATGGGGTGGCAACGATGCAGGTGATGAGAATGACCCAAAAATATGTCTCATCCATCATCCAAAAAACAGGTGTTCTGCCCAAGGCCATATCCCTAAAGGTGCCACCGCCAATGGCAGTGACCATCGCGAGAACAATGCCCCCATACCAATCTAACTGCCTATCTTTTGCAGCTAAAAGGCCGGTTAAGGCAAAAATTGCGGTTCCGAATAGATCAAACCAATAAACCATTGAGTGTGCTCGTTATAGGTTTTAAGAATAGATTCTCTGTATTGATAACGTGTTAATTGTCGCTATTGCTGGAGGTAAATCAACTGCATTGGGCAAAACCTATGAAATTATGAGTAGATTCTCTACAATGCGAGCCACAAATTACCGGTAAAGGCTAGCTGGTAAAGACTAATCAGTAAAAACTAAAGTAAGGGTGACGGAGATGGGACTATTTAACGGTATACAAGACAAGGCTACGCTGGGAGCTTGCTTATTGCTAACGTTATCATTATCAGCATGTGACACAAAGGCCCCGGCTGAGCCTGTAGATGGCGCTGCGGCAGCAGTGACAGTCAAAGCCAAAGCGGCAGGTGTTAACAGCGATTCCGCGTCAGCGTTGGCAGGGCAGGCAAATAAGGTAGCTAATGTAGCTACGGAAAAGCCGAAGAAAAAATTGAATTTAACATTGTCTGGCGATGTGACGGTCTCTTCAGCAAGAGGTTTGAGCAATGCCATTGATGTTGCCGAAAACGACTTTGATGAAAACGGCTTTGATGACAAGAATACACTTCCTGATATGTTTGGAGAAAAGCAAGAAGGAACCACTGTGGGTGGAGGGATTCTTCGTGATGGAGAAAATGAAGATTATGTTGATTCCATTCAAGGCGCTGAAGTTAACGTTGAATTCAAAATAGACTAATATTCTAAGTAGAAAATTGGGCAACAAAATTTTAAGCGGGAAGCAAGAATGGAACAAGTGGATGCGGTAGTTATTGGTGCAGGTGTTGTTGGTTTAGCAATAGCTGCCCGGCTAAGTCGACACCTTTCAAATGTATTGATCATTGATAAAAATGCTAGCTTTGGAGAAGAGACCAGCAGCAGAAATAGTGAAGTGATTCATGCCGGAATTTATTATCCTAAGAACAGCTTGAAAGCTGAGTTTTGTGTTGCAGGCAAGCAAGCACTTTATGAATATTGCCAGCAAAGGCACATACCTCATAATAATATTGGCAAACTTATTGTGGCACAAAATGCTGAAGAGGAGGCCTACTTACAAACAACGATAGAAAAAGCCGC
>CAJXXT010000169.1 GCA_913063495.1 uncultured Gammaproteobacteria bacterium
CAGTCCAACCCCCAACAATCTGAGAAATGATTTCATCATGGTGAGAATCCCTTTATCATTATTAAACTGTATTATTAGATCTAGATTATTCGTTCTAGTATTACCTGTGCCAACAGCCTGCCCAATAAGCAGTCTATTTTCCACAATATAGTGGTCAATATGTTCGAGAATGCCGCTGAAGTGCTATAAGCACAAGGCATTCTCTTTAAATATAGCCCTTTTATAGAAAAGCTTGGGAACTGTTACACATTTGCTTTCATTGTAGACGAATTTTTACGTTCAAAATGAGCAATTGCAATACAAACATCATCTTAGCAACTTTTATTCGTGTTTTACGATAACCTTATCAACAACTTGATCACAACTGACGAACATTATGGCCTTATTAGATATTTTAGAATTCCCCGACCCACGACTTCGCACCAAAGCCAAAGCGGTAAAAGACGTTAACAACGGCATCCGCAAACTTGTCGATGACATGTTAGAAACCATGTACGAGGCCCCTGGCATTGGTTTAGCAGCGACCCAAGTTAACGTTCACCAACGTGTGGTGGTGATTGATGTTTCTGAAGAAAAGGATCAGCCCCTGGTTTTGATAAACCCCACATATGAAGTTATTGAGGGTGAGCAGGAGTATGATGAAGGCTGTCTCTCCGTACCGGGTTATTATGAAACGGTTACCCGTGCGGAGAAAATCCGACTAAATGCCACCGATCGTGACGGCAACACCTTCGAAATGCAATGTGATGAGCTGCTTGCTATCTGTGTGCAACATGAAATTGATCATTTAGACGGTGTGTTATTTGTTGATCATATCTCGAAGCTAAAACGTGAGCGAATTAAAGCCAAACTCGTTAAAGCCCACAAGGCTGAGCTGAAAAAGCACCGCTAAGCGCTAACCCGTATTCTAACCTTCACTCATTTATTGCCTTTACTTTGGTAATTTTGGAATTCAGCTTTGAACCAGTCTCAAAATGACAGCACACCGCTTAACATCGTGTTTGCCGGCACTCCTGATTTTGCCGCCTCCGTGATGACGGCTATCCTCAACAGCCCACACAATATTATTGCCTGTTATACACAGCCCGACCGACCCGCAGGTCGAGGCCGTAAATTAACCGCAAGCCCAGTGAAAGCCCTCGCCCAAGAACATGATATTCCTGTTTATCAGCCTCTAAACTTTAAGCAGGCTGAAGACCTGGAGCAACTACAGGCATTAAACGCCGATCTTATGGTAGTTGTTGCTTATGGCATAATATTACCTAAAGCTGTACTCGAAACACCCCAGCTCGGTTGCATTAACGTACATGCCTCATTGTTACCCCGCTGGCGTGGTGCCGCGCCCATTCAGCGAGCTATTGCAGAAGGGGACAAAGAAACCGGGGTTACCATTATGCAAATGGATGAAGGGTTAGACACCGGTGCAATGATAAGCAAAGTGACCACACCCATCAGCCTATCGGACACCGGCGGATCACTGCATGATCGGCTTGCCGAACTAGGAGCAGAGGCCTGTGTATCAGCGTTAAATGCCCTCAGTACCGGAAACGTCAATGCTGAACCTCAAGATAACAACCTCGCCAATTACGCGCACAAATTAAGCAAGGAAGAAGGTCGCATTCAATGGGATCTACCCAATCATAAGGTTCATAACCTTATTCGAGCGTTTAACCCCTGGCCAGTGTCACATACAGAAATGGACGGCAAAAAGGTTAGGTTGTTTGATGTAGCGCTGGTTGATGTAGCGTTAGTTGAAGCAGAAACCATTGATCCTCAAAATGCACCCGGCACCATCCTCGAAGCCAACAAACAAGGCCTCACCGTAACAACAGGCTCTGGAGCTATACGTATTACTCGTATGCAGCTAAGTGGTGCAAAACAATTACCGGTTACTGACATATTGAATAGCCGAAAAGAACAATTTTCCGAAGGGAAGCAGTTTATCTAATGGCGATGAATGAACGAGCACTTGCAGCACAGATACTCAATGACGTATTACCCCTTAAAAAAGGTCAGGTACATAATGGCCGATCATTATCTGCTCTTTTACCTAAAGCGTTAGCCAAACACCCCGAAGCAGACAAACCTCTACTGCAAGAGTTATGTTTTGGTGTTTGCCGCTGGTTTATTCGGTTAGACAAAATAGCCAGCCTGGTAACTCACCACCCCTTCAAAACACGGGACAGTGATATTCACGCTTTATTGTTAGTGGGTATTTATCAAATACTCTATCTACGGGTTCCCGATCACGCCGCTATCTCCGAAACCGTAGAAGCCACCCGTCAAATGGACAAGGCCTGGGCCGCTAAAGTGATTAACGGCACGTTGCGACGTCTACAACGAGAAAAAAACGAACTCCAACAATCACTACCGGATAATCTCACCGTTCAAGCAGCCCACCCAAAATGGCTCGTGGATATGATCAAAGCCGCCTGGCCAGAGCAAGCCGAACGTATTGTGAGTAATAACAACACTCAAGCCCCCATGACGATCCGAGTAAATCCCCGGCACAATCAACGAGAAAGCTATTTACAGCAACTAAAACAAAAAGGCATTCAAGCCAAACTCTGTGAATTTTCCACCTGTGGTATTCAACTGGACAAAGCCTGCTCGGTAGAAAAACTGCCTGGATTCGCCCAAGGCCACTGTTTTGTACAAGATGAAGCAGCACAACTATCCGCTACATTGCTCGATGCCCAACCTGGTGACAGAGTACTAGATGCCTGCGCAGCACCCGGTGGCAAAACAACTCATATCGCCGAATTGCAACCGGAACTTAAGGCATTGGTCGCACTTGACGCTGACGAGCAACGTGTAATCCGTATCCATGAAAATCTACAACGCCTGGCATTAACCGCTGACGTTCACGCGCAATCCTTAGAAGACTTTACAAAACAATACTTACAGCCAAAAACCGATGACGCCATCGAAGGCAATATAGAAAAAAGTATCGATAACAAAAATGACATTCATCTTTTTGATCGTATTTTATTGGATGCCCCCTGTTCCGCAGTAGGCGTAATTCGTCGACACCCTGATATAAAATGGCTACGAAAACGCACCGATATCAATGCCCTTGCAGAAACTCAATTGCTATTACTCAAAACCGCCTGGACGTTGTTAGCACCAGGGGGCACATTACTTTATGCCACCTGCTCAATATTACCTCACGAAAATGAACGGGTTGTTAATACTTTTTTAGCGGAACAAAACGATGCAAAAGAACAGGTGTTAGATGTTAGCTGGGGACAACCAGCATCGGTTGGTGTGCAGCTACTACCTCAAAAAGATGGGCATGATGGGTTTTATTATGCGAAGTTAGTGAAGGCGGGGAGTTAGCAAGCGTTGTGACAACCACTCCTATCAACGCCATCCAAGATGAATTTTTAGCACAGCTTCCACACCATCACCTTATCGTCGAAGCCGACACCGGATCGGGAAAATCCACTCGGCTCCCATTGTGGATCGCCAACCACAATTCCACAAAAAAAGTGTTAGTCATTGAACCACGCCGTATTGCCTGTGTAGCACTGGCCACCTACGTCGCCACCTTAGCCAAATCACAACTCGGCCAGGACGTCGGATACGCCATCCGCTTTGACCAAAAATTTAACAGCTCCACCCGCATTCTGTTTGTTACCCCAGGAATCGCCTTACGTTGGCTAGCAGACAACCAACTGTCTGATTATGCCACTATCATGATTGACGAATTCCACGAACGCCGCTGGGATACCGACTTACTGCTAGCGTTACTCAAAAAGAAAAATCAACACAGGCTGATCCTCACCTCCGCAACCATCAAAGGCCAACAGCTTGCACATTATCTTGGTGGAAAATGTCTCACCAGTGAAGGACGAATATTCCCCGTCACAACAAGCTACATCAGCACACAACCACAACAAATGCCAAGCACCGCTAATCTCGACAAGCGCATCCAACAAGCCTGCAAATCTGCCGTAGAGCAGCTAGAAAATACCAAGAAAAATCACGACATCCTGGTATTTTTGCCCGGCAAAAAAGAAATTCACAGTGCAGCACAACAATTAAAAGGGTTTGATGCCGACGTTATTGGTTTATCCGCTAGTGCCAGCCCGCAAGAACAACAACGAGCGCTTAATCAACAACCCAAACGACGTATTATTTTATCCACCAATGTCGCCGAAACATCCCTAACCATTCCCAATATTGGTGTTGTTATCGATAGCGGTATGGAACGGCGAACTCACCAACGTAATGGCCGCACCGTACTAGGTTTAGACCCTATATCAAAAGCCAGCGCCGATCAGCGAAAAGGCCGAGCGGGGCGCTTGTTTGACGGTGTCTGCATTCGATTATGGGGAGAACACGCGCCGCTGACCGATACAACACCTCCAGAAATATTACGAGAGGAATTAACCGAATTAGTACTTGCTGCCGCCTGTAACCAGGTTTCCATAAACGACTTGGATTTTCCAGATCCACTACCGAAAAGATCCCTTGAAGTAGCAACCACACGTTTATTGGCAATGCACGCTATCGAAACCTCTGGCCTTGCAACCACACACGGAAAACAACTTTATCCACTACCCATTGATTCACTGTTTTCTCACCTTATCACTGCGATGCCTAACGAAAGTTGCAAAACCGCCATGGTGGATTTAATTGCGGCACTTAGCACAAATCAAAGTTTGATATCAATACCAAAAAGTGAACAAGAAAGACAAAAGCTGACTCAATGGGAAAATCGTGACTGTGATGTAATGACACTTATCCGCACCGTTCGCCAAGCTAATCCTGAAGATATATTGGTAAACGAAAAATTACGTAAAGATGCCCGGCTTCTCTCTCAACAAATTCGAAGAACATTAAACCTACCCCCTCTTCAGGTAGAATCTTCGACAGCAAAAAAAAATCTTGGCATTGATCGCCAACAGTTTATTGAAGCTATCATTAAGGCGACACCAGAGCTTGTATTTATTCGCCGAGAAAAACGTCGAAACGCCCTAGGTAACGGTTACTGTGAAGCAGTGATTAGTGAAAACAGCCGCCTACAAGACAATGTCGAAGCCTGTATTGTCTTCGACCAATATAATTTACCGGGTAAAGGTTTACGTGAAACCATCACCATCGCAACGTGCATTGCACCTATTACCTTTTCCGATATTATTCAGGCCAATCTACATACCAAACAATTGGGCAACATTCACTGGAAAAAACAACAACTTTTAATACAAACCCAACTGATGTACGCCGGTAGGGTTATCGGCAACCATGAAACAAAACCTGAAGGTGATTTCGCAAGACAAGCCATCACAAAACTCATTCTAGAAAATCGCATTTTCCCAGGCCTTAATCAACAACTCCAAGACAGCATTAATGCTTTTGTGCTATATCAAACATTAAATACATCATCCGATAACAAACCACACAATTCATCTCTACCCAACAGCATACCTAATTCAGCAGAAGAGTGGTTATTGGAAAAGTTACAATTATTAGGTGTTGAAAGCAGTGATGACTTACAGCTTATTGACGCATCGGACTTAGAATTTGACGGAATTCCAGAATGGGAAAAAATGTCATTCCTAGATCGTTTTCCACAAACATTAATCCTCAGCGATATAACATTAGATGTTAACTATGCCGTCGGAAAAAAACAAATCACGTTAAACAAAATAGGCGGCGATAGAAAAACTGAACCTAAACGTTGGGAACTACCAACCTGGCAAGGTTGGCGTATCCGTTATAAAAAAGCGAGTCGCATTGTAGACATCAAATAAACCCCTAGAACTTGATATAAAAAACCTTAATGCAAACAACACTTCTTATATTTTTTACCGCTACCACAAGGACAATCATCATTTCGACCCACTTTTTCTTCAGCCACATGAGGTTGTAAACTAGGGTCATTTGCCAATTTTTGCTCATACAACTTCCTGCCGGTAAATGCATAAGCTTTTAATGTATTTGGTAATAGCCGTAAAAAGTCCTCATAAATTTCTTCAAAAGTGACATCATCATTCTCAATCAGCTCTTCATGTAGATTTCGTGAGAAGTCCTCATCAGAGAAAAAGCTTAACATCACGGACTTAATGGTATGATCTTCTTCCAAGACATCAATCATTGCCTCTTCCCATATCTCCCCTAACCATTCAGAGGCATCAATAAATCCCTGTGACCACTGACCAAGATCACTCTCCATACCAAAATTTTCAGACATCGTATCGCTTAATACCAATGTTTGAGGAAACTCCGCAGACTCCCCTTGAATTTGATCCATCATGTAGTTAAAAAAATCGATCAATACTTGAAACGTCTTTTCATCATCAAAGATAGCTTGAGCTACTTCGTCATTTTCGCCAAATAAACTCGGAATCCATTCTTCTGGACCAATGGCGATGGGTGCACAGCAAAGACCAAACAAAAAACCATGAATCACATTAAAATTCATTGGAAAGTCATGCGTTTCACTGAGGGCCATTATCTTTGTCAGCCCTGCAGCAAAGGTTTTTTCTAGTTTTGCTTTCTTTGAATCTAACGTTCTGTCAAACATACTCATAGTGCTATCTCGTTAATCATCGCCAGCTAAATCGTAAGTGACCAATACTCTGCGGCTTCTCGCGCCAATTGTTCTCTAAAATGGGGATGGGCGATATTAATTAGGGCTTTTGCACGCTCTCGTAGACTTTTCCCACGTAAACACGCAATGCCATATTCTGTGACCACATAGTGTACATTACCTCGTGGTGTGACAACACCCGCCCCTTGCTGTAATACCGCTGAAATGCGAGATAATGTACCTTTTGCCGCGGTGGACGGGAAAGCGATAATTGAACGTCCATGATCTGACAAGGTTGCCCCTAAGACAAAATCCAACTGACCACCGACACCAGAATAAATATGCGTCCCCAAAGAGTCGGAACACACCTGGCCGGACAAATCTATCTGAATAGCGCTGTTAATACTCACCACGTTGGCATTGCGACCAATGGTTTGAATGCCGTTGATATATTCAATATCCAAAAACACCACTTCAGCATTATCATCAACAAAGTCATACAAGCCCTGACTGCCCATCACAAAACCGGTCACTAACTTACCGGGGTGAAGTTTTTTCTGGGTGTTATTGATAACGCCACTTTTTACCAACGGAATCACGCCATCGGAGAACATTTCCGTATGAACCCCGAGGTTTTTGTGATTTCCCAAACACGCCAACGTAGCATCAGGAATATCACCAATGCCCATCTGCAAACAATCCCCATCATCAATTAACGTCGCAATCAAACCACCAATTTTTAAATTGGCCTCTGTGTGATTAGCCGTAAGATGTTCAGTAATCGGCAACGTCTCTTCATATACGGTATCGATTTGATTAAGGTGAATAAAGGCATCGCCGTGTGTTCTTGGCATCATCGGATTAATATGTGCGATCACTTTATCGGCCACTTCACAAGCCGCCCGCGTCGCTTCCACCGACACACCTAAAGAACAAATCCCATGCTGATCTGGCGGGGAGACTTGTATCAAAGCAACATCCAAAGGTTGCTCTCTTTGACGGAACAACCGGGGGATTTCAGACAAAGAAATAGGAATATAGTCCGCCTTGCCTGACTGAATTAACCCTCGATTATAACTACTCGCAAAATACGCTTTGGGTTTAATATGGGCATGTTCAATCGCTTCTTTTAATACATCGCCATGCTCCAAATGCAGTTGTAACAGGGTGATATTTTCCTTACTCAGGGAATGCTCAGCCAAACCTTCGAGTAACTTCCACGGTGTTGCTGCCATTGAGTGCACCCAAACATTATGCTCAGATTCAATACAGGCAACGGCTTCTACCGCATTTTTTGCATAATGAGTCATTTTTCACCCTTCTTATTTACCGTGTTTATGCCTCAGATTAGTGGATTAATGAACAAAATACATTAATCTCAACCTAACTTGATGCGTCCCCTCTATTTTATCGCAGCTGCACAACCCAACCGCATCACTTTGCGATTCTCCACCTGCCAGGGATATGCTATTCTCATTAGCATTCATTCGACGTTATAAAAACTACAAAAGTTAACAACGTTTTCTTGATCTCTCAATATTTTAAGACCTTCTATTATGAAAATCATTATCCTGGGTGCAGGCCAAGTTGGTGGCACTCTTGCAGCAAACCTCGCCAGCGAACATAACGACATTACGATTGTTGATACCGATGGCGATCGTTTACACGAACTTCAAGAACGTTATGATATTCGCACCATACAGGGTATGGCATCCCATCCAACAGTACTGCATCAAGCAGGGGCTGATGATGCCGATATGCTTATTGCCGTAACCAATAGTGATGAGATAAATATGGTTGCCTGTCAGGTCGCCTATTCATTACACCGAACTCCCACCAAGATTGCCCGTGTACGTTCCACCAGTTATCTCAATAAAAGTAAGGGGCTCTTTAATAACGACGCTTTTCCTATAGACGTCATCATCAGCCCCGAACAAGAAGTAACCAACCACATAAAACGCCTTATCGAGCATCCAGGTTCCCTACAGGTACTGGATTTTGCCGGTGGAAAACTACAACTTGTCGCCGTTAAAGCCTACTTTAACGGGCCATTGGTAGGGCGCGAGCTACGCTATCTACGTCAACACATGCCATCCGTTGATACCCGAGTTGCGGCAATTTTTCGTCGTGATCGCGCCATAATTCCCGAAGGCACCACCATTATCGAAGCCGATGATGAGGTGTTTTTTATTGCCGCTCGCAATCACATTCGTGCTGTCATGAGTGAATTACGCGGCCTTGAACATAACTATAAAAAAATCATTATTGCCGGTGGTGGCAACATTGGTGAACGCTTATGTGAAGCCATTGAAAACCGCTACCAAGTCAAAGTCATTGACAGAAATGTTGATCGCTGCCGTTACCTTGCTGAAAAGCTTGCCCGCACCATAGTGATAAAAGGCAACGCGTCTGACCAAGACCTTTTATTAGAAGAGAACGTGGAAGATGCCGATGTATTCCTGGCGGTAACCAATGACGACGAAGCCAACATCATGTCATCAATGTTAGCCAAACGTCTCGGCGCGAAAAAAGTCATGACACTGATTAACAATCCGGCCTACGTGGATCTTGTTCAAGGTGGGGATATCGATATTGCGATCTCTCCACAACAAGCCACTATTGGTAGTTTGTTGACCCATGTACGCCGTGGTGATGTTGCCAACGTTCATTCTTTACGGCGTGGTGCAGCAGAGGCCATAGAAGCGATTGCCCATGGTGATGAAAACTCATCTAAGGTTGTCGGCAAAATGATCGGGGAAGTGGATCTACCCGAAGGTACCAATATCGGTGCCATCGTACGTAACGATGAAGTATTAATAGCACACGATGATGTTGTTATTGAATCCGGTGATCACGTTATCTTATTCCTCGTCGATAAACGTCGTATCTCTGATGTAGAGCGACTTTTCCAAGTGGGTATTACCTTCTTCTAACCGAGACCAACCATGCATCCCGCTATTATTTTACGTGTTCTTGGCGTGCTATTAATGATTTATAGCACCACCATGTTACCCCCTGTTGCCGTTGCGCTGTATTATCACGATGGTGGCCATGTGCAGTTTCTCACCGCATTTGGCATTACGCTAATTTCTGGTCTTATCTGTTGGCTGCCAGTGCACAGCCGCCGGGATGAATTACGGGTAAAAGACGGCTTTTTAGTGGTTGTCCTATTTTGGACCGTACTTGGGTTGTACGGGGCTATTCCTTTTTTACTCGGTGACGAACCCAACATGGGTGTAGCCGATGCCGTTTTTGAGTCCATTTCTGGATTAACAACAACCGGCGCAACGGTTCTACAGCACTTAGACGGCTTACCCAAATCCATATTGTACTATCGCCAGCAGCTTCAATGGTTGGGTGGCATGGGTATCATTGTATTAGCCGTAGCAATACTACCCATGCTTGGCATTGGTGGCATGCAGCTCTATAGAGCTGAAACCCCTGGCCCGATGAAAGATCACAAACTAACCCCTCGTATTGCAGAAACAGCAAAAGCCTTGTGGACACTTTACGTGTGTTTAACCTTTGTATGCGCCATAACCTATTGGATATTAGGTATGGGCATATTTGACGCCGTCACCCATAGCTTTTCCACAATTGCCATTGGAGGGTTTTCCACCCATGACGACAGTATTGGCTATTTCAACAACCCTGCCATTGAAGTAGCAACCATCATTTTCATGGCCATTGCCGGTATTAACTTTGGCCTGCATTTTTTAGCATGGCGTCGTAAAGAGCTCACCCATTACTGGGCCGACCCAGAACTACGCTTTTACTTTCAGGTACTTATCGGGATTTCAGCAATCGCATGTGCTGTATTGTATTTCAACGGTACCTATGAAAACCCTTGGGATGGCATGCGCCACGCAATATTCCAAACCGTCTCTATCGCCACTACCACGGGTTATTCCGTAGCAGATTCTTCCCAATGGCACCCCCTTATCCCCACGGCATTACTAATGGGTAGTTTTATCGGAGCCTGTGCCGGTTCTACCGGTGGCGGCATGAAAGCCATTCGTATGCTGCTGATGTTTAAACAGGGCCTTAGGGAAATGCGCCGATTAATGCACCCTAATGCCATTATGGTGATTAAGCTTAATAACAAAGCTGTACCTGACCGAGTCATCGAAGCCGTATGGGGATTCTTTGGTATTTATCTCATGGCATTTTGTGTACT
Source organism: uncultured Gammaproteobacteria bacterium (assembly GCA_913063495.1). GTDB lineage: Bacteria > Pseudomonadota > Gammaproteobacteria > Pseudomonadales > Ketobacteraceae > 42-54-T18. Next base: position 10,716 of record CAJXXT010000169.1, read on the forward strand.
TTTTCTCGCTATTCTCGCCACCGGCATTGATTTTGTTAGTGCCTTTTCCGCCGTAGCCGCCTGTATGAATAATTTAGGCCCAGGGTTAGGAGAGGTTGCTCTCAATTACTCATCCATCTCGGATACAGCCAAATGGATTCTATGTTTTACCATGTTATTGGGGCGGTTGGAGATCTTCACCCTGCTGATATTGTTCACCCCAATGTTTTGGCGCCACTAACCTAAGTATATTCGTTAATCGACTCCTCAATCTAATGCGTGTTTTCAGCGCATAGGTTTCTACTACTAGACTGTAAATAGTTCACATTTTGTTCAATTTTCAGTCATCACCCATTGACGTGGGATTATTTCCCACTTAAATTGGAGCACTGACTTACTCTTATATACCGGAGAACAATTGTGGCAGGTAACACATCGTATTCCTTACCACCGTGGTTTTTGCTACTCACACTAATCATTGGATTACTAATAAGTCACCTCTTACTGGTGCCTTTTAATAGCCAGTCATTGATACCAGAGAATATTACTCAAGTCGCACTCAACATGACCTTTGAGCCAGAAGATACCGATGTCCGGCTCAATACCTTTTTACCAAAATCCAATCACCGCCAAACACTCATCAATGAAACCAATCTTGCCCCCAATATGGAGTTCCACGAGCAAGATAATGCATTAGGCCGTTTGGGCAACTGGGCAGGAACCGACCAAAGCCGCTCAGTGCACTATCAAGCACACCTCACTACAACCGCAACTCGATATGAAATCCCCAGTGATCTGCTTATTCCCAAGAATTATGGTGAAAGCTATGACGGAAGTTATGATGCCAGTTTAGAACCCTATTTATCGGCCACCGATGCTATTCAAGTTAAACACCCAGAAATTGAACAACTTTGGAAAAACATTGCGCCAAAAAGTGATAAGCATGTATTAGATGTATTAAGTGCCATTTACGATTACACGTATAACGAAATTACAACGGTACCCTTTAAAGGGGTTACCGACTCGCTTACCGCATTGCGATTGGGAGAGGCCAGCTGTAACGGAAAAAGCCGCCTATTTATTTCCCTAGCACGTTTGAACAACCTTCCTTCACGTTTAGTCGGAGGGCTCATTCTAAATACGGGCACTAAAAAAACCTCCCATCAGTGGGTGGAAGTTTTTATAAACAACTATTGGGTTCCTTTTGGACCAACCAATGGCTATTTCGCAGAACTTCCTTCTCATTACCTAGAGCTCTACCGGGGAGATTTATCGCTTTTTAAGCACAATCGCAACATCAATTTTGATTACGCTTTTACCATATCTCAAGAAACCATTTCACCGGCGTTATACCAGCATCAAGCACCAACAGTTGCTAAAAATATCAATGCCGCGGTGTTACTGCAAAACTTAGGGCTTACCCCAAAAACTACCAGTATCTTTTTGTTATTCCCTCTCTGTACATTACTCATTACATTTTTACGCAATGTTGTAGGACTAAAAACCTTTGGTATATTTATGCCGATGTTAGTCGCCGCAGCATGTTTTTCCATAGGCCTTGTGTTAGGGCTAATAAGTTTCCTATCAGTCTTATTATTGGCATTTATTTTTCATGCATTATTGGACAAATTGCATATTTTAAAAGTTGCAAGGCTTGCATCCATCATTACTATTATTACCTTGCTGTTTATCGTAGCCCTGTATTTTATCGACATAAAACACCATGAACAGTTTGGTATGTTGACGTTATTTCCTGTTGTTATTATCAGTTTTGTTGCCGAACGTTTACATCAACTATCTGCAGAAAACAACTGGTCCGATATGGTAAGCATCAGCATCGGTACGGTATTCACCATTATTACCTGTTTTTTTATCTTTAACTCCATTTTGTTACAAGGAGTATTTGCCTTGTATCCAGAGCTTCTACTACTTGTACTGTCCATTCAAATGTATATCGGAAGCTGGTCGGGTATACGTTTATCGGAAATCATTCGTTTTAAAAATCTTCTTTTGTTGGATGCCAATGCTGTTGTGGGTATTAACAGTCGAAACAGAGACTTTGTATATAAGCACAATAAAAAATCATTACTTACCTTAGCAGCAGACAAACTAGCGGCAAAAATAGCCTTACAAAAACTCAATATTCCTGT
>CAJXXT010000170.1 GCA_913063495.1 uncultured Gammaproteobacteria bacterium
GTGGTGCCGTGGGTATTGGAGCGCTTTGGTCGTTAGAATTTATTCCTCTGCTATACTTTTTACAGCATACATTAGCAGGCGGGGGATATTGAAGGCGTTGTTAAAACCATTATTGAAAACGTTGCTGAAAACATTGTTGAAAACGTTGTTGAAACCACTATCTCTAACCATCTCAGTGTTATTTTTTCTGGTGCTAGGGGGGTGTGAGGAGGTCTCAAACGGCCCGATCAAGGTCGGTACTATACTGTGGCCGGGGTATGAACCTTTGTATTTGGCTAGAGAGCAGGCTTTTTTTAGCGAACAGGATGTTGAATTAATTGAGCTTTCTTCCTCCACTGGGGTGATTAGAGCGATGAAAAACGGCAGCTTGCAAGCGGCAACGTTAACGTTGGATGAGGCGATTAGTTTATTGGTGACGGGGGTTGATATTGATATTGTTGCTGCCTTAGATGTTTCTCAAGGTGCAGATATGGTGATAGCCCAAGAGCCGCTTGCATCGTTGAATGATGTCAAAGGGAAACGAATTGGTGTTGATAAGGGGGCGGTTGGTGGTGTCATGCTAGTGGGGTTCCTGGAATTTGCGGGGGTATCTGCCAGTGAGGTCGAGATTGTGCCATTAAAGATTCAAAATCATTTTTCGGCATTTCATCAGATAGATGTTGATATTGTTGTGACCTATCAACCTGTTGCAGGAGAGTTGCTTCGGGAAGGGGGTCATAAAGTCTTTGATAGTAGCAATATCCCTAATCAAATTATGGACGTGTTAGTTGTGCGTCGAGATGCAATACCTGATTATTCGGGGCAGCTTCAAGTGTTGGTCGATGGCTATTTTTCAGCTCGGCAGCTAATGAATGACGATAGGGCGGCGGCGTTAATTGATATGTCATTGCGTAGTGGTATTTCGACGGAGCAGTTAGAGGCTGCTTATGGTGGGTTACATTTACCGACTCTGGAAGAAAATCGCATTTGGTTAGGGAGGTGCGGGCAATTCATGGGGCGGCGTATTCAGCAGTTATCTGAGCTGATGAAAAATCATGGACTTATTGATATTCTGCCTAGTGACAATTTGATTTGTGACGCAACCTGGGTTCAGAATGTGAAGGCACAGGGCGTCAAGGTGCAGGAAACAGGGATGAAGGGAATGTCTCAATGAGAATGACATCAATACCGTTGCGGATTATGATTCCATTGCTGGTTTTTCTACTGGTATTGGTATTTTCTCTATTTGTGATGTCCTTGCAATATTACGGTAGCCAACAAAACTTTGTTGCCAATAGTGAGCATCGTATACGGTCTATCATGATACAAAGTCAGCGCCATTTGGAACGTTTCTTTTACGAGGATGATCAAATACGAGCCGAAGAGGAGGTGATGACTCTAGCTTTGGTGAATGAAATTAAAAATGCATCGTTGGTGGATGCTGATGGTGATATTCGTTTTAGCACAAGCAGGCAGTGGAGAAATGAAAGTGCGGCGGCGGTATTAGAATCCTATTCTTCCAAGCATTTCTTGTACAGTGTATCAACACTGAGACCGTACATTGATATTGAGGGAGAACGTGTGCATGTATATTTTCCCGTTGTTCTTGAGGCATCCGCGGGTAAGATTCGCTCAGAAACTGTTGGTGTGTTGTATGTGGAATGGAGTTTTCAGGACTATTTTTTGAGCGCGAGAAGTTTGCTTGTTGATAATGTTATCATCGTTGTTGTTGCGGGTAATGTAGCGGTCTTATTATTTTCATGGTTGTTGTTTGTTGTTGTTGTAAGTCCGCTGAGAAAGCTTCAAGAGGCGGTAGAGGAGGCTCGTACTTCTCGACACTATATTGAAGTTGAAGAAACAGGCGCGAATGAAATTGCAAGTTTGTCTCGGGCGTACAATTCAATGCAAAAAAAGATGAATGGTGCATTGTCGGCATTGAGAAACAGTGAGGAACGCTGGTTGTTTGCATTGGATAGCAGCGGTGATGGTGTGGCTGACTGGGACATGGAGACAAATGAAGTGTTTTTCTCTCACCGATTGCGATACTTGTTGGGGTTTAAGGGGGAGGACTATTTAGGAAGTTATAGCGAATGGAGAGCACTGGTTCATGACGATGATAAGGAACATACCCGTGTGGAGCTTAGCCGTTACTTACGCGGAGAAACGGCTGTTTTTCAGGTTGAGTATAGAATTAAAAGTAATGATGGAAAATTTCGCTGGATGTTTGTTCGGGGAAAGGTTGTTGAGCGTTCTCAGGAAGGCCGCCCTTTGCGTCTTGTATCGACCTTCACTGATTTTACCGAACGTAAAAATGCAGAAGAAGCGTTAAAGTCAAGTGAAGAAGAATATCGTTACCTCTTTGAATTAGCACAAGAAGGTATATGGGTTGTCGATGAACATTCGGCGACAACCATGGTGAATCAGTCCATGGCGACGATGCTGGGGTATCGCCGTGAAGAAATGATTGGTAAGCACATGTTTGATTTTATGGATGAGCGTGGGCGGATTATTTGTGAAGAAAACTTGGGCAAACGTAAAGACGGCGTTGCAGAGCAGCATGACTTTGAATTGATTACAAAAGACGGTCGTCGAATTTATACCAATATGTCAACGGCTCCGATTATTCACGATGGTGAATATAAAGGCGCTATCGCGGGTGTTGTCGATATTACCGCTCGGATTGAGGCGGAAGAAATTATTCGTCGACAAGCTAACTATGATCCATTAACGGATCTTCCGAATCGTAGAATGCTGTTTGACCGTCTAGAGGAAGAGCTAGCTCGGTCTCGTCGTCATAACTATATTGGCGGGGTATTGTTTGTCGATTTGGATCACTTTAAAAACATTAACGATTCGTTGGGTCATCCCGTTGGTGACAAACTGTTGGTGGTGATTGCAAAAAGAATGCGGGATTTAGTGCGCGATGAAGATGTTGTTGCACGCTTAGGTGGGGATGAATTTGTTGTTTTGGTACCCGAGTTGGATACAGATAGTACATTAGCATCAGAAGCAGCAAGGAAAGTTGCGAAGAAACTTCAAGATGTGTTGTCTTCAACGTTTATGGTAGAGGGGCATCAACTGCATGTGAGTTGCAGTATTGGTATTGCGCTATATCCACAAGACAATGACACTATTCACGATATTTTTCGCCAAGCAGATGCAGCATTGTATCGCTCTAAAGAGGATGGCCGAAATGCCATTCGTTTTTTCTCAAAAGACATGCAGGCCATTGCAGAGCAACGCATGCAGTTGCAAATGTTATTACCAAGAGCATTGGAGCAGCGACAGTTCTTTTTGCAATATCAACCACAATTGGATGAAAATGGAACCTTGATTGGTGCGGAGGCGTTAGTGCGATGGAACCAACCGACGTTAGGTTTGGTACGCCCCGATCAGTTTATTGCGGTTGCAGAAGAAAGCGGGTTGATTGTACCTTTGGGGGATTGGATTGCTGAGGAGGCTTGTAATCAGCTTAATGAATGGGATGTGATGGGGTTGCCATTTGATTTTAGTCGGTTGGCGATTAATATTAGTCCGCGACAATTTGTATTGGATGATTTTGCGGAGCGAATTAGTACTATTGTGAGGGTTTCTGGGGTTTCTCCCAATCAAATAGAGCTGGAAATAACGGAAGGTATGTTGTTGGATAACCTTGATGTTATGGTTAAAAAAATGAAACGTTTAAAGGATATGGGTTTCTTTTTATCCATCGATGATTTTGGTACGGGGTATTCATCGCTATCCTATTTGAAGTCATTGCCATTGAGTAAATTGAAAATTGATCAGTCATTTATTCGTGATATTCAACACGATAAAAATGATCGGGCGATTGTTGAAACCATTATATCAATGGCAAAACATTTGGATTTAGATGTGTTGGCTGAAGGTGTGGAAACGGAAGAGCAGTTACGCTTTTTGGTTGAGAAAGGATGTTATAAGTACCAAGGGTTTTATTTTAGTAAGCCACTCATGCCTGATGACTTTTATGAGTTATGGATTAAACCACAGTTGGCATCGCAGCGAACGGGCAGCTTAAGAGGGCCTGGTGAACGACCCCCTAAGCATTAGTTTGACAGGCTTAGTTTGGCAGGCTTAGCTTGAAAGTAGTCGTTGTTTTTCCTGCTCAAATTCAGTTTCATTAATTGCGCCGCTATCCAGTAAAGATTTTAATTTCGCGAGTTGACCATAGCGTTCATTGGCATCATTACTGATTTGTCCATTTTTAGGTGATCCATTTTCAGATGATTCACTTTTAAATTGCTCGCTTTCAGGTCGTTGTTGTTTTTCAGGAACACTGTTTGTTTTTTTTGATAATCCCAGGAATTGTGCGATTTTTGAGACCATCAGACGAATTGCGCGAATGATTTTGGGAAGTAGCCAAATAACTAGAATAATAAATAAAACCATGAAACCTAAAAATAACATGGGATTATATAAGGCGGCCCACAGACCTGCGATAACGGCAATATCCTCAGTAATGGATGCTGTCCAATTGGTAAAGGGCTCTGGGGAGGTGTTGATGAGCAGGCGGGTTCCTGCTTTGGTTACATGAGAGGTTGCTGCCATGCCGCCGCCCATAATGCCTGCAGCAATTTCAAATGCCGGTGTAACGTCACCTACGGAAGATGCCGCGAGTAGAGCGCCTGCTGGGATACGAATAAAGGTATGTAAGGTATCCCAACTGGAGTCAACCCCAGGGACTTTATCAGCAAAAAATTCTGCGGCGTACATTACTCCAGCAGCAAGAATTACCATCGGGTCCGCAAGCACGTCTAAACCGGGAGGTAAATCAATGTTGCCGGTTGAACCACCAATTCCAAGTACTAATAATGCGGCGTATAAATTAATACCGCTGGCCCAAGACACGCCCATGGTCAGGGCAATTGTACTTACCAAGGTTTGGTAGTGTTCCATGTATTAACCTCTAATCAATTGAAACATAAGGCTGGTGTGTGGTTAGGTCAGCGGTAGATTTACGCTCGACCAATCGACCGATTGGTGAAAGCTCAAAACCTTCACGTTTCATTAATGTTAAAAACTCTGCTTCCCCTTCTGGTGTTACTGCTACCAGTAAACCGCCGCTGGTTTGGGGGTCACAAAGAATCTCTACGTGTTTGTCATCAAGGGGAGTGGCTTTATGCCCATAGCTCTCATAGTTTCTGTGAGTGCCCCCTGGTATTGCCCCTAACGTTTGGTAATGTTTAGCGGCACTCATCACGGGTACATCATCCATTGATATAACGCCATTTACCTGGCTGCCTTCACAAACCTCAATAAGGTGTCCTAATAAACCGAACCCCGTGACATCTGTCAGTGCGGTGACTTGTGGTAATGTCGCTAATGTACTGCCAATCTTATTCAGCTCACACATGCTTGCTGAAGCCAGCCCTTCGTGTTCTGGTTGTAACATTTGCTTTTTCTGTGCGGTGGATAAGATTCCTACTCCTAACGGCTTAGTGAGGTATAGGTTACAGCCAGCTTTGGCAGTATTATTTTGCTTTAGGTGTTCTAACGCCACAGTACCTGTGACAGCAAGACCAAAAATGGGTTCCGGAGAATCAATGCTGTGCCCCCCTGCTAGCGGGATACCTGCATCTGCACAGGCTTGCCGACCACCATCCACTACTTGTTGTGCAACTTCGGCGGATAGCACATTGATAGGCCAGCCTAAAATGGCGATTGCCATCATAGGTTTGCCGCCCATGGCATAGATATCACTAATGGCATTAGTTGCCGCAATCCGACCAAAGGTAAAAGGGTCGTCAACAATAGGCATAAAAAAATCAGTGGTGCTAATCACACCTTGTCCGTTTCCGAGGTCGTAAACGGCAGCATCATCTTTTGATTGGTTGCCAACAAGTAGGTTTTTATCAGGGGCAATGGAAAGCTGAGTTTGCAAGATGACATCAAGCACTTTAGGTGATATTTTGCAGCCGCAGCCCGCACCGTGGCTGTATTCAGTGAGTCGGATATTGTTGGGGGTATTGATAGGTTTTGACATTGTATTGGTGCGTCCATCCTAAAGGTAAACTTGTTGAGATGGGTATTATCCCACATTACTGTCAGAAAATGGTACGGGGTTATAACCGTATTTGTTTAGGTGGCTATACTTCCTTTCATGTTGGTATGCATATGAACATAATGGTACTATCGTTCTGTATTTGTTGAGAGATAAGGGAGATTAAGGTGTTGTCAAAAGCGAAATTTCGATGGGCTGTAGGTTCTGTATTGGTGCTGTTATTGGTGGCCCTTGGTGCTGGAACCCATACCGTATGGCCATTTTTTGCGTATCCTGTTACCGAATTAAATCTTGTTAATGTAAAGCCCAAAGCCCCCTTAGACGTAGCTCATATGATGGCTGGGGTTGCTGAACGGGATATTACGACCCCTATTGGCATTCCCAAGTTTGGTTATTCTGCCTGGGCTCGTGAGGCGGATGGTTTTCGTAATCGACTAAAAGCACGCGTATTTTATATCAAACCTAAACACGGGGAGCCTGTTGCTATTGTCCAGGCAGATCTGCCAGCGAGCTCTTTAATTCTTCACCATCGAGTGGCGGAGCTCATTGCTGAAAAAACGGATATCGCATCTCATAATATGTCGATTCATGTTACCCACACTCATAGTGGGCCAGGGCATTTTCTATCGAGTGATTTCTATAATACATTCGGTACCAATAAACCGGGTTTTGATCCAAAGGTGTTTGCGTTTTTAGCGCAACAAATTGCAGATGGATTGATAGAGGCGTATGAGAATCGTCAGCCGGCAAAGGTTGCGGTTGGTGTGAAAAATATTTATGGCGCAACCAAAAATCGTTCAATCGGTGCTTATGTTGCCAATAAGAATGTCGCGGATAAATCAGAAACCATTGAGGCTGCAGAGCGTGCGGTTAATCCATTAATGACCATGGTGAGGATTGATTTAAAAAATGATGCAGGGGATTTTGTTCCTGCAGGGGCGTTTTCGAGCTTTTCTGTTCACGGAACTGGAATTCCTGCATTTACTCGTCCTTATCATGGTGATGTTTGGACGTACTATCAGCGGGAATTACAGTGGTTTGTCGACAAACAATATCAGCCTGCATCCCCCATGATACATGGAGCTTTTGAGGCAACCCATGGTGACAATAACCCGAACTATCGCCCTGGGTTACGGGGGGATTTAGAAACGCGGCGAGTAGGTATGATGTTAGGGGTTGCTGCGATTGAACTATTTCAATCGTTGGATCGTTCGTTAAAAGATGATGTAACGATTATTTCTGCCATGCGTGAGCTTAATGTTTTGGCTCTTGATGATGAGGCGTCTCATGATTTGTGTGATCGTGCGGTGGTGGGGGCTGCACTGGTGGGGGCTGCGAAAGGGGATGAAATATTTCCGCTCAGTTATATTGCGCCGTTTAAAGCCGGGGCTCCAGCAGAAGCTCTGTCTGGAGAGTGTCATGCAGAAAAGAACAGAATGCTGTCAGGGTTACAAGGCTGGGGTTTAGAGCCTGAACGTTATCCTCATTTACTTTCCGTTAGTGGTTTTCAAATTGATAATTTAGTGATGATTGGTGTGCCATTTGAGGTGACATTTGAATCGGGGAATCGAATTCAAGCGGCTATTAGTGACGCCTTGTTTGCCAATAGATCAGCAGTGCAGCATATTGTGGTGGCGAGTCACACCAATGGATTTATGGGGTATAGCACAACACGAGAAGAGTACGCGCAACAGTGGTATGAAGGTGGCCATACAATATATGGCCCTGGAACAACGCAATTTTTGGCGACGGAGTCTGCACGATTGGCGGCGGATATGATTAGGCAACCGGGTTTTTCTGACATGCCATCAACGTGGAAGCTTGGGTTGGCCACCCACAGTTTTTTTCCGGAAGAGGTTGCGGTGACTGGAGTGCAAAAAGAGGTGGTTGCTCCGAATTTTGAAGAGGCTGGTACTAATAAAGAACCTTATTGGTCATCGGTATTTTTAGGCGTGAACCCATCAAAATTGGCGTTACATGAACCGTTGTTATCAATGCAGTGGCGCCTGGATGAATCTCAAGCGTGGGGTATTTTGCGAGTGAATGGCATTGAGGTGAATGATCAAGGTTATGATATGCAAATTCGTCATATTGATGACGAAGGCGACGGTATGTCACGTTATGAGTTACGCTGGTTTAACCCTGGATTAGCAGAGCCAACGGGATCGTTTCGCTTTGTGATCCAAGGGCGAGCGGGTTTACCTGAATACCATTCATCTGAGTTCACGTTTGAGCTGTAGCAACACACACAAACACAGTGCGGAGATTTATGACAATAGCAAATGATGTGATTGATAGGTTGTTTGAAATTTCTGGTCAATCGGTTGGTGATTTATCAATAACACAGTGGAAGGCGTTGTTTGATGGTGAACGAGTGGGTTGGCAGCACTCCATTGACCAAGCATTGTTGGGTGGTGTGTTAGCTGACCGAACCGCATTTGCATTTTCTTCCGGTTACCTTTCTGCTTTACGTTTAATGTTTCCGGATTTTCTTCATGATGGATTTGCATCACTTTGTGTGACGGAAGAAGAAGGTAATCATCCTAAGGCGATTAAAACGACGTTAGAAAATTGTGATGGTCAGTGGGTGTTAAATGGCTTAAAAACCTTTGTGACCGGAGGCAATGATGCGGAGCAACTGTTTATTGCTGCGACTACGGACGTGGTGGTCGATGGACGCCAACAGATTCGAGTGGTTCGAGTGCTGGCAGGTCAGCAGGGAATGGTGGTGTCAGAGCTGCCAACATTACCGTTTGTTCCTGAGGTGAGTCATGCAACGGTGCGGTTTGAAAATGCGGTGATAGCGTCGTCAGATATTTTACCTGGTGATGGGTACTCTGGTTACGTGAAACTTTTTCGTACCATTGAAGATATTCATGTATCAACCGCTATTCTTGGTTATATCGCACGTACTGCGATTATTTACCAATGGCCAGAGCTTTTGGTGGAACAAATTTTGGCGCTAATCCTTAGTCATCGGCAATTAGGGTTAATGGATCCTAGCGGTACAATGACCCACCTTGCTTTGGCGGGGGCTAGACAACAAATGGAAATGTTGCTTGAGAACGTTGATGCTGAATGGGAAAAGGGCGATAAAAAGGGTTACGATTATTGGTTGAGGGATAGGGCCCTATTAAAAATCGCGGCTAAAGCAGGAAGTCAACGTAGGAAGAATGCTTGGGCTGCTATTGATTTATCCCAAAGGTGTTAAACATGGAGACGATACTGCCATGTAATACCATACGGTGGAATTCTGCCATTTGTTGGGGTGTTTCTTTTCTGCCATTTGCCATCCAGGCTCGAAGTACTTGGAAGGATGAACCGGTCACGTATTCAATTAAATATTCCATAATATAACCTTCTGGATAGGCAATATTATTTTCTCGTAGCGCATTGCCAGAGAGCCTTGTGATATAGCGCCTTATACGTTGTAACACAAGGTGGTCTAAGTTAACTGATAGGACTAGGTCGAGTTTTTTTGCGTTATTATCCCAGGTTTGAAAAAGCTCAAGTGAGATTCGGTATATTTCATCCATGTTGATAATGACAGGAGAGACCTTCTCAAAAAACTCCTCAAATACATCATCAATAATACTCAGCAGCAACTCATCTTTTGATGGTGCATAGGCATAAAACGTTTGCCTCGCAATCCCGGCTTCTTTGGCAATATCCCCAACACTGATTTTTTCATAGGGCACCGTTTGGCATAGGGTCGCTAGAGCGGACATTAGGGCATCTAATTTATCAGTATTGCTCAAATCATTGTGCTCTTTCAGTGGGTTGGGGAGTATATGGGGGTTATGTGGGGAGCTTGTGGGGTGCCACTCATGAATATTCGGATGAATATAAGGATATGTAAACCTTTTATCGGTGTTGGCACTAAGAAATTGAGTGGTTTATAAGTATGTTGGGTAGGAAAATCACTAAAACCGTCAAATTAATTGATTTTCTTCGAGGCTAAAGTGATTTTACCTTCTGTAGGCTAGTAAATCTCGTAGGCTGAATTAGAATGTGCTGTTATATTCCTTAATCATTGCAACCATAACAAGAAGTTAGCTATCTATGTCAGATATGAGTGCTGAAGGGGTCGAACAACTACCTCTGAAAGAGTATACCGAAAAAGCGTATTTGGATTATTCCATGTACGTTATCTTGGACCGTGCATTGCCTCATCTTGGTGATGGCTTAAAACCTGTACAGCGACGTATTGTGTATGCGATGTCAGAGTTGGGGTTAAAGTCGACGGCAAAGTTTAAAAAATCAGCTCGTACTGTCGGTGATGTATTGGGTAAATTTCACCCGCATGGCGACTCTGCGTGTTATGAGGCCATGGTACATATGGCTCAGAACTTCAGTTATCGTTACCCCTTGGTGGATGGTCAGGGTAACTGGGGTGCGCCAGATGATCCCAAATCCTTTGCGGCAATGCGTTATACAGAATCAAAGCTGACAAAATATTCTGAGATCCTATTAAAGGAACTCGGCCTTGGCACGGTGGAATGGCAGCCTAACTTTGATGCCTCCTTGGAAGAGCCAATGGATTTGCCGGCTCGTTTACCCAATGTGTTGTTAAATGGTTCTATGGGTATTGCGGTAGGTATGTCCACGGATATTCCTCCTCATAACCTGAGAGAGGTGACAAGCGCCTGCATTCGGTTGCTGGAAGATCCTGGTTGTTCATTGGATGATTTGTGTGAGTTGGTTCAGGGGCCGGATTATCCGACAGAAGCTGAAATCATCACCTCAAAAAATGACATCATCAAAATGTACGCTACGGGCAAAGGTTCTATGCGTATGCGGGCTGTGTATCAAGATGAGTCGGGCGATATTGTAGTTACTGCATTACCTCATCAGACGTCCGGTGCCAAAGTACTTGAGCAAATTGCGGCCCAAATGAATGCGAAAAAGTTACCCATGGTGGCGGATTTGCGAGATGAGTCTGACCATGAAAATCCTACGCGTTTGGTTATAGTGCCGCGATCTAACCGTGTGGATGCCGAAGGTTTGATGGCGCATTTGTTTGCTACCACGGATCTTGAAAAAACCTATCGTGTTAATTTGAATATGATAGGTAATAACGGGCGCCCCGCAGTGAAAGGGTTGTATGAGATCCTTTCAGAATGGTTAGAGTTTCGAATTGCAACGGTTACCCGTCGATTACAATATCGATTGGACAAAGTTCTTGAGCGGTTACATAAATTAGAAGGTTTATTAATCGCGTTTCTGAATATTGATGAAGTGATTCATATTATTCGAACAGAAGATAAACCCAAACCTGTACTGATGGAACGGTTTGCGATTTCTGATAGTCAAGCGGAAGCGGTTCTTGAATTAAAACTACGTCATCTCGCCAAACTGGAAGAGATGAAGATTCGTGGTGAGCAAGCAGAGTTAGAAAAAGAGCGAAATGTGTTAGAAAAGACTTTGGGTTCTCATGCTCGCTTGAAGAAATTGATTGTTAAAGAACTTAAAGAAGATATGGAATTGTACGGTGATGACCGTCGTTCACCCATTGTTGCTCGTGGTGAAGCGAAAGCGATGAGTGAGACTGATCTAATTACTGCAGATCCGGTTACTGTTGTAATTTCTACCAAAGGCTGGGCCCGTGCTGCTAAAGGGCATGATATTGATCCAACGTCGTTGAATTACAAATCGGGTGATGAATATAAGGCGTCGGCCTTAGGGAAAAGTAATCAGCCTGTTATCCTTATTTGCAGTACCGGGCGAAGTTATTCGGTGCCAGCACATACCTTACCTTCTGCTCGAGGACAGGGCGAGCCATTAACCGGTCGCTTGTCGCCACCTTCAGGGGCAACCTTTGATGGGGTATTGATGGGAGATGAGTCTCAGCGTTATCTGATGGCATCTGATGCGGGTTATGGTTTTGTGATGAAGTTGGGCGATGCAATTACCAAGAATAAGAATGGTAAAGCACTTATCAACTTACCAAAAGGTGCGCGTGTATTGCAGCCCAAGCTGATCACCAAGCTGGATACTGATTACTTGGTGGCAGTGACGAATGAAGGGCGAATGTTATTATTCCCTCTTGCTGAGCTGCCTGAATTGGCACGAGGTAAGGGTAATAAAATCATAGGTATACCGGGTGCACGTGTTGCAGAGCGCGAAGAATTTTTGATTGACGTAGAAACCATTGCTGAAAAAGATATTTTGGTGATCTACGCCGGTAAGCGACACATTAACTTAAAACATTCAGATCTAGAGCATTACTTTGGTGAGCGGGGGCGACGGGGTAATAAGTTGCCTCGTGGATTCCAAAAAGTGGATAGAATTGATATTAAGAGAAAAGAACCAAAGGGTTAACGTTAGTATGTTATAACCCATAAAAAAGCCGCCATCCAGTTAATTTGGATGGTGGCTTTTTTGTTATCAATTTATTGTTTTATTGTTTCAATATCCAATATTAGCTCTACTTGAGTGGAGGCAGGCCCTAAGTTAAAATCAATCCCGTAATCTTTTAACGTTAGTGTAGTTGAACCACTGAAACCGTGACGGTAACCACCCCAAGGATCGTTACCACCACCGATATGAGTTACTGGAATCTCAATGGATTTTGTTACGCCGTGAAGGGTTAGATTTCCTTTTAATACGCCTGTGTTATCTCCAGAAATGCTAACGGATGTGCTTTTAAAGGAAGCGCTTGGATATTTTTTTACATCCAAAAAATCGGTGCCTTTAAGGTGTTTGTCTCTTTCTGCATGATTGCTGTTGATGCTAGATGTATCGATGGAAACTTCAATTTTTGCGTTCTCAGGCGCTTTTTCATCAAGCATTAATGTGCCATCAAACGTGTCGAACCGACCATATA
>CAJXXT010000171.1 GCA_913063495.1 uncultured Gammaproteobacteria bacterium
TCATTTAAAGGTCTTCCAAGTGATGTTTCTGACCCAAAGGACAAAGCCGCAAACATTGTACTCGAACCATTGAAAAATCTAGCTGTTAGTAAAAAGAAGGTAGAAGAAGCATTCGATTTTTTTGGATTAAACGACGACCAAGTCGTTTTTCTCGAGGGTTGGTTTAAAGATACGCTAAATCAATTACCAGAGACGCCCATAGCGCTTGCGCGGCTTGACGGTGATTATTACGAAAGTACAAGAGATGCGATAGAGGCACTATACCCTAGGTTAAGTATAGGTGGTTTTATAATCATCGATGACTACAACCTTCCTTTAGGTTGCAAAAAAGCCGTTAATGAATACCGAAAAAATCATGGCATTACCGACAAAATTGTAAAAATCAACAAACAGTCTGTGTACTGGAGGAAAAGTTAAATGGGCTATGCGTTAGCGAAACTCTTACGCACTGGAGTGGAAAAGCGTATTCGAAAACACGACCCTCGCTCCACCTTCCCTCAGAATGAACACCCATGGAGTTATTCTGTAGAAGCACATTACCCTAAAATACGGGAAGAATTCGAACGACTTCTTCCCCAGCTAGACAACATTACAAATTTTGATGATATATTACCTGGCCTCATTCATGGTAGCGATTGGAAGTCATTTTATTTAATTGCAGCAAACAAAAAAATCCAAGAGCACCAGTTATTATGTCCGGAGACCTCCGGTGCATTAACAGAAATACCTGGGCTACTGAATGCATTCTTTTCTATCTTTCAGCCTGGGGTTGAAGTTCGCCCTCACCAAGGCCCCTACGCCGGTATCATTCGCTACCATCTTGGCGTCATTATACCTGCCGGAGAGGTAGGCATTAAGGTGGACGGGATCACTCACCGCTGGGAGGAAGGAAAGAGCCTACTCTTTGATGACCGTTTTACTCATGAAGCTTGGAATAAAACCGATAGCATTCGAGTCATTTTATTTGTAGATCTTGTGCGTCCACTACCCCAACCTCTAGCATCAATCAACTTAGCTTTATTAAAAATATTCAAAACGTCAAAAGCTGCACGTAACGCAATGAATGTTATCGCCAATAATCAATTGCGTGACCCTAAACATTCCACAACAACATAGAGAAAATGAATTTTGACACAAGAGCATGTTAAAAAAAACAAAGTCAATGATGGACAGAACATTGAAATAGTCGACATTAGCAGGTGTCTTGCCTCAGCGAGAAAGCAACAGGCCCGTCAACCCCGCCTGGGAAGCATAGGAAGAAAAATATGCACCTTACTAATTTGTATATTCTCGCTAGTTCTTCTCCCCTTATTTATTTTTATGATTTTATTCAATACAATTTATTTTTGGATTAGAAACCAACCTTCAATTTCACCATCGCAGTACTATCACTTTGATCGCCATAACATCAATCACATCACCTTCATGGACAAGGTGTGGTGCGAATATTGTGAATGGGCAAACGGCACCTTACACTGGACGCTAGCAATTACGAATGAAATTGAGCGTAGATACTGCCCTATTCAAAACAAGTGTCACCCACACTGCGAGAAAGCTAAAAGCTGGAGAAATGAATTTCTACCCTTTGACCACAAACCCGATAAATTAACTGACTACTATAAAAATCTATATCCAGATGTGCAGGACACCCCGCCGGATAATAAGCGCATATAACAAGAAATATAGGTTATATGTAGATCTTACCTGTTCATTTCGGCCAACAAGCCTTTTGTCGTTGACTTATTAATTGAATGCCATTAATTTAACACCATTCAATTAATGACATTCAATTAACGGTTACCCTATGGCTCGCCCCTCAAGATCCAAAGAAGAAGTAGAACAAATAAAATCTCGCATCCTAGAGAATGCACTTTCTATTTTGGTAAACGAAGGTTTTTCTAATTTATCCATGGGCAAGATTGGCAAACAAATGGGCATGACAACTGCCAACCTTTACAACTATTACAAAAATAAGGACGAGCTATATAACGTCATTGTGATTCAGGGGTATAACCTGCTACATGACCAGCTTGTAAACGCCACGACCAACACATCAGACCCATTGGATAAAGTCATGGCGTTATTTCACGCCTACATAAACTTTGGCATTCAAAACACTCACTATTACCACCTTATGTTTTCAATGGACTCACCCAAATACCTAGATTATGTAGGAACTCCATCAGAGGATGTTGCGCTGATAGAAAAGCAAAATTCCTTACGTGTATTGGCATTTGTGATGTCTGTTATTGATGAATATATTGCGGATCACCCGGGTTACAAGAACGTGAATAGCAAGTTAGTTGCCATGCAATTTTGGAGTCAACTGCATGGGCTTATTTCCCTTATTAACAGCGGAAACCTTAAGGAAGCCGATGAGAATCCAGCTCAAATCATTGAAGGTATTCTAAATAATTTAAGAACAATAATAAAAAGAGAGTTAGTATGAAAATTGATTCATTTGACGGGAAAAACATTCATTTATTCGGTGGATCCTCCGGTATCGGGTTAGCGACTGCAAAGCAGCTAGCTAACCTTGGTGCCAATATATTTATCTATGCACGAACAGAACATCGACTAAAGTCCGCGGCATTAGAAATAGAAAATCACCGTCAAATTAGTAATCAAAAAGTTGTCTGGATTTCCGTAGACATATCCATTCCAGAAAACGTACAACACGTCATTGCATCAACGGTAGAGAAACACGGAACGCCAGATATCTTAATCAACTGTGCTGGTCGAGCATACCCAGAACACTTCGAAGCCATCAGCTACCAACAGTTTGAAGAAACCATGAAGGTTAATCTTTTTGGCATTTGGAATTCAGTCCAATCCATGTTGCCCTACATGAAAGAGAACGGCGGGCTTATTGTAAACACCTCCTCCGTAGCGGGTCATGTGGGCATATTTGGTTATACCGACTACGCCGCGTCAAAATTTGGCATCATTGGTTTGTCAGAAGCCTTACGAAGTGAATTAAAACGCTATGGTATTGGCGTATCCATACTGTGCCCTCCTGATACAGAAACACCTGGATTTGAAACAGAAAACCTAACCAAACCAGCAGAGACCAAGGCAATTTCTCAAGGTGCTGGAATGATGGAAGCCGAGCAAGTGGCGAAGCAATTAATTAAAGGCATGCGCTCCGGAAAAAAAATGATCATCCCCGGATTTGACGGAAAAGTTACACATTACGTAAAACGATGGTTCCCTTGGTTATTAGAATTCATCATTGATCGTATGGTACTAAAAGCCCAAAAATAGGTTAACTGATCAACAGCCACTCAGCCCCCAACTAACGTAAAACGTAACAAGGTAAAAACCATTATGAAATGTCTCGTTACCGGTGCCACCGGTTTCTTAGGAACCAACCTTGTTCATGAATTAGTAAAAGCTGGTTGGGATGTCCGAGCTTTTGGGCTACCAGGGTCAAACACAACCTATATCAAATCCCTTCCTATTGAAATTATCTTTGGGGACATCACTAAAAAAGAGGAAGTAGAAAAAGCCGTTGAAGGTTGTGAATATGTTTTTCATGTTGCTGGGGATACCTCCTGGTGGAACAAGAGATTTGAAAAACAGCGAGAAATTAATGTCGATGGTGTTGTTAACGTAGCAGAGGCTTGCATCAAGTTTAGGGTCAAACGATTAGTTCATACCAGCACAGTAGACGCCTTAGGATACAACCCTGAAGGTATTGCCAATGAATCCTGGACAACGTACAACTACGCCAACACTGGCTATAACTATGCAGATACAAAACGAGATGGTGAACGTAGCTTAGCAGCAATGGCTAAAAAAGGACTTGAGTATGTTGTTGTCTATCCGGGTAGCATGCTGGGCCCCTTCGATTTCACTCTTCAATATGGACGACTTTTTTTTGAGCTTCGCGATGGAAAAACACCAGGCTGTCCTTCCGGCGGTGTTAGTTTTGGCCATGCATCGGAGGTGGCTAAAGCACATATCCAAGCAGCATTAGTCGGCAATCCAGGAGAAGGTTATATTTGTGCAGGAGAAAATATAAGCTATCGCGATTTCTTTGATCATATTGCTCAAAAGTTTGGAAAAAGAGCGCCAAGATTTGATATCGGACGGGGCCTTCTGGTCGCCTATGGATATCTGATGCAGTTGCTATCACACTTTACAAAAAAACCACCAGAATTAGACCCAGGCACAGCACGTTATATG
The DNA here is from genome assembly GCA_913063495.1 of uncultured Gammaproteobacteria bacterium. Taxonomy (GTDB): domain Bacteria; phylum Pseudomonadota; class Gammaproteobacteria; order Pseudomonadales; family Ketobacteraceae; genus 42-54-T18. Next base: position 4,189 of record CAJXXT010000171.1, read on the forward strand.
TCAGTAAATGCTTATTACGATAGTGCAAAAGCGCAGCAAGAATTGAGCTATCAAGTAAAGCCTGTGGTTAGCATGATTGATGATGCTTATGATTGGTATGTGGCGAATGGGTATTTGGATGAAACAAGAAACCGTAAATAGTCATCCTAAGAGCGATTCTCTATATCAATACGTTTTAATCCAGGTTGGTATGCTGACAGCCCATCTTTATCGATTGTAGCTTAGATTGAAATAATACCAGGGCTATCGAGGGCACCTTATGGAAGCGGCATACTTAAAAACGAAACCCACACTTAGCAGATAAATAGATTATTCCGAAGTATCAATGACCGAACCTACTTTATCATCCTGCTTTCCGACATAGATATCTATGATGGCGTTCTTGTTCTGTAGCTGTACCGCTTTTCTTGCAATGTCTTCAAATTCCGTAGGATTTGAAGACTCGTTCGAACTTGAATTACTAGCACTGCTCGCACCAAATTGATCTAGAGCATATTGAGCCGTACTATACCTACGTTTTGTATCAAGTATAGAAAAGGCTGCCTCTCTAGTTACATCAGAACCCTCGGACTCAAATCCTGCGGAAACAATAGATTTTCTAACCAGCGAATTAGACTGAGAACCTTCTCCTTTAGATTGCTGTGAAGCAGCGACAAATTGTTGAGCATTTCGTCTACCAAGGGTTGTTTCTAATGAGGTAAAAAATTGTTCGCGGGTAACTTCATAAGTGTTTTGCTGTTCAGCCGATCCTGATATAGCGACAGTAACCGAATTTTGAGAACGATCGCCTTCACTAACGTTGTCCGTGTTTGGACTGACAGATACTGATCTAGCGCGACCATCCTCTGGAGATTGACCAGTAGAAGCTGCTGAGTTTGAAGAGTTCGGTGACCTTGGATTGTTATCTACTAAAAGTGGAGATACGTTGTTTGCACTTATGTTCATATTATTCACGTCCCATAGAGTACTACCCGCTGTTAACTCTACCGCGTATCTTCATTGCATTAAAGGTCATGCATATAGAAATCGTTCATATACATATTCAAAAATGGCCTAAGCACACTCCCTGGCCAGGTTCAATTACTCAGAGTTAATCTGGTCTATCCGAACACGAAGATCCTTTGCCCAAGATGAGAAAACATCCCGCATTGCTATATCACTGCCCTTGGGGTTGGCTGGATCAATCTTGTAACGCGTCGACTTCGAATCAACAAAGCGTGCAATGACAGTTTTGGAATGAGCATCCATCAGTGCTCCGACAATTGTTACAAAGCCTTCTAATCTGCTATGTTTTTTTGATCCTGTACCTGGCAACTCCCCAACCAAATTTACGCCATCAGGAAATACAGCGACAACTGAGCACATTAGCAATAAGGTAGGAGCATCTTGAATTTCCAATGCCATTGTATATTTACCACCTTTAACTATTTCCTTCCCAATTTCTGAATTAAATATTTTTTGAAAAGCAGATTTTTCTTCCTCCGCAAGCGTCCATGATACCATTTCTTTTCCATTAACATTACTTGTCGTTAAGGCAATTTCCTCAAGATACAACGGGGTGACGATAAAGGATTTATAGCGAGAAAAATCGATATTTGGATTAGCAAAAGCTACATCAGCAAAAGAGTTGTCAATTCTATTGAGATCACCTGAACCAGGAAACCGTTCTGCCCCATCGCCTTTTTGAATTTCCGGTTTACCTGTACAACCGAGGATCATGCCAATACTGATAAAAACAATCATTAAGCGCTTCATGATTTCCTTCCTTTTTAACGACTAGAAAACTGTTTTGACATAGATACTGCACTTAACCCATGAGCGAAAGTACTTATCAATACGGTCAACACTATTACTGACATTAATTGTTCATAGCCTGTAATCCCCAAATCATTTATGGCAATGAGCATATATAAAATTGAAGCAATACCTCTAGGACCAAACCAACCGATAAACACTTTGCTATAAAGGTTCATTCCAGTTCCAATCAGCGCGAGCATGACGGGCAGGATACGAATAGCCGTTAAGCTTAAAACAGCGTAAATAATCGTGTTTTGATCCCAATAAGTATGGAATGCCGGAACGGCGACTAACCCTAAAAGAAAGAATATTATGAGTGAAAATAACTGCCCTTGTGCTTCACCAAATTCTTGAACCCTTTCCCGCACCACGTGTATTTTTGTACCAAGCATCAGGCCTGCGAAAAAAGCGGCAATAAAACCATTACCGTGAAATATTTCTGCACAAGAATATGCCAATATCGCGAGTGAAATTGCCGCTAATTGATGAAAAATGGAGCCCATCCAATTCCTATTAGTTGCATAATCTATCACTCTACCTCCAACATGACCGATAAGAGCGCCTGCAATTGGGCCAATGATTAATTGCATTGCCATAAATTTCAACCAATGGCCATCCCCTGTAATGGCGGAACCTCCACTCACTATCACCGCGATACAAAGCAATATCGGTGGCAGTGCTATTCCGTCATTCAACCCACTTTCAATGCTAATCGATTCTTTAATTCGTTCAGGAACCCTATCGCTTTTTACGACTGCTTGTCCTAACGCTGCATCCGTGGGTGACAGAATAAGGGCTAACATGGCCAATGCCCATATGTTGTAATCTGGAAATAGAAGGTACGCGACCAAGGTACCAGAAATCATTGTCAATGGCAGACCAAGCAGAAGTAACCTTGCGGGTATACCTGCCAGAATAGTACCTAACTTCGAAAATCGAATAAGTGATGCGTCAACAAATAAAATAATGATCAAAGTTAACTCAGCCAGTATTTTTACGACCTCAGTATTCAAATGTACTTCGATTACATTAAAACCCAGCGGACCCACTAATAACCCAATACCAACGAAAAACATGGGGCCACTTATCGGCGAGCGTTCGGACAAATTGGAAAACAATCCAAAGGTAAGAATAAGAAGAGCAACAACGATTAAGGCAACATGATTATGCATGATGATAATCCTTCTTTAGATCCTACCAAGTTTAGTTGGTGGACACATAAAATGCGCAAAAAATAAGGCATATCGTTAGAACCAAATTCACTAATCATCACAGACGAAGCCACAGCATCTGGTTGCTTTTTGGCAGCATCGTCACCCCCTATTTTAGTCTATCCCTAATAACTGAGATAAACGGAGGTACATATATGCTCGACTACCTGGCACTGGTGATTCTGGTGTCCGCATTCACCCAAGGTGTCGACCGAAGATGATACCTCCCTTGATCAAACCAAAGGAGGAAGTGAATAGTGGATTAATTACTGATACTTACTTACACCGCTAAAGCTTATCTCGATAAATTCTTAAAAATTTCGTTTGCATCTTTTTCCCAACGTTTAACCATGTCGTTGAGATGAACCATCGTTAATTGCTCTGAATCGTTTTCAAGCTGCGCGCCTTCACCTTTTCGAACCGCTGCCGCTAGCAGCTCACCCGTTTGGCTATCAGTGACCTCAACCTCTAAAAAAACATCGACATCTCTATCACGGGTTCCTGCGACTGCTTTTCCTACGCCAAGTACCAACGCGACAGGAAGTATTTCTATCGGTTTCATACCTTCCATATTATGCTCAACCCCTGTGATGGCCGGCCTAATTCGAAGGACACCTTCTCCTGGGCTTTTAACTATTTTAAATGTGCCTTTAGCAGCATCATTCATTGCCTTATCAAGCGTCCATGATAATTGCTGAAGAACAGTCTCACTAACTTGAGCACTGGACTTCGGTTCTGGATATAAAACACTTTTATCTAAAATGACGGAGTGATAACCTTTTTCTGCGATTTTTTCACTGATCCAACGAAGTGTTACACCACCGCTGGGGGTCTCGACAGCTTTCAGAGGTGTGTAATCTGATAAATACCCTGAATATTGCTCATGGGTAACAAGATTTGAAGCACAACCAACGCTTAACACTGAAAACACAACAATAAATAGTCTATACATAGCCATCATCGAAAAACCTCTGTGGGTTAAGGTGAATTTATTATTCCATTGTACATATGCTCATCTGCCTTCAATAAGCTGTTGGAGACAAAACATTGTTATTTACAATAACGCACGAAACCAAATCAAATCTCCTCTTTGAAAAAATAACGAACTTGTGCCTTGTAAGAATTTTCTCATATCTTCAAGTAAAGGCTAAAAGCCTCCAGTAACGCCAGACTTTTAGCCACAAACAATGACAAATAAGCATTAAATTCCTTAATGCCCAGAAAACACCAAAATCTTAACCGGCAGCAATAGGGCCTGCAGACGTAAAATGACGGCGTGAACTATACCGACAGCATCAACCACATGTAAATAAATGGACTCAGCTGTGCCAATCGTTCCGCTTTCAATTAAGTCATGGTGATAGCTATACGCGTTGGCAATGCATTTAGTGCCTGGAACAACCCCCTCCAGGCCACCTTCATAGATAGGCTTCATCACAACAGCGTAAGTACCAGGCCTTGCGCGTTCTTGTAGATCAAGCAAGGTTTCATTCGGTCTTATTTGCCCTGAGGCGATAACATTTTGTACACGTACAACCTTCATCGGAATAATCGTGAAAGGCTTGGATAGACAAGTAATTTCTGCAAATGTGCCTACCTTTATAACGCCTGCTGTTAACTGACTAAAACCGGCTTGCACGCCCTCTTTACCCGAAGCCTCGCCGCTGCTTGGCACTAAAATACCCGCAGGTCGAAGAATAGGGTTTACATAGTCTCCCGGCTGCAGGATAAACTGCTTTAACTGCCCATCAACATGGGCATAAACGGTACGCTTGCCCTTTTCTACCTTGGCTGACTTTAACACTTCAACCGCAGAGGCCTTTTTAGCCGGCAATATTTTCTCGATTTGAGCAAATGCCGAAGCTTCATCCGCCTTAGCAGCAGATAGACCCGCCTGATTAATAGCAACAGTATCGGCTAGTTTCTGTACTTCACTTTCACTGATTAACTGCCGATCTTGTAATTTTTTCTTCCGGTCATATTCATTTTTTGAACGCATATAAGTGCTTCTAGCTCTTTCAACACCACTTTTTGCAGCCTCTAGCCGCGCATCTGCTGTGGCAAAATCGGCTTCCACTTCTTTAACTTTCACTTCAGCACTATCAATAACAGCAGCCTGTGATTCATCATACATGCTGAATAACGCTGTGCCGGCTTTAACCTCTTGGTTGTTTTCAACATAGACATTCTGAACTCTTCCACCTTGTTCCGGTAAAATTGTCATCGTGCGAAACATGGGTGTAGCATTGTTTGTTGTTGGGTGGTAGAAAAAAATCAGCGTTACCAGAGAGATCGTTAATATCGCACAGGCCGAAATACCCCAACGAAGTTCGTACCACATGGTAAAAAAGGTAATTTCTTTACCCCATCGCATACCCTGCCGATATCTACGAAATAAGTAATCTGGAAGAATTGTAACCAATGAACATAATATCACTTCAAACATGTTAAATACTCCCCTCATTATCAGGGCTATCGGTATTTACAGCTTGAGTCTCTTTACTTTTTTCCACGTTGGCCTCTCTACCGCTATTTTCACCTTTTGCTATGGTTTCTAAAGAACGAGCGATCGACTTTAATGGCGACATGAAGTCAGGCACCTCAACCACAGCCAATACTAATGCCGCCACCCAGAACATATTATTATGAGTAAACAAAGCCAGCATCGTTAATATTGCAATCAGTTGCATTTGAGTATGGTTTTTACCGTGCGCAATATGCTCTGGCACGGCATGTAACTTGAAATACAAAACCCCAGCAATCAATACAGCAGCCATAAAAATAACAGCCATAACGACCATTAATGGATCGCCGTCAGGCCCCGCCAAGTAACCCGGCATATGTTCTACTTGCATGATATCCTCCTCCATATTCAAAAACACAGACCAAAAGGTCTATTGTATTGTAGTACATGCAGCACATATGCTGATAATTAGCATAGGTGAAAATATCGAGCCTGGAAGTTGCGTTCAATTGCCTATTTCTTCGGCAAATAAACCCTAGTTGATTATTGAAGTATGACTATAATATTTGTGGCAGCCTTACGTTAGAAATATACGCTGGAGCCTTCATGCTATCGATTATAATGGTATAGCATGAAGATTCATCAGATCCCCCAGCGACTGACACATAAAAAGCAACTAAAAGCCCACATTTAACATACTCCAGCAGGATTCATTAATGACATTACTGAAGAAACTATCGATAGCCATATTCTGTTTTATTCTTGCTTCTTGTACTGGGTCAAGAGTTACCGAAGTTATCCAGTCGTCCCATAACATTCCTGATCACAAGAGTATTCTGGTTGTCGGTAGCTTTAGGAGCGATACAAATAGAACCCTCTTTGAAGATTCGATTGTTGAACAGTTAAAGAGAGACGGTATTCAAGCAAACCAAAGCTACAAAAGTGGTGCGGAACTATCGAAGGAATCTATCTTAAAGTCCGTCAAAGAAAATGGCTACACCATGGTTATCGTTACCACACTTCGCGCCATTCAGCGCCGTGATGTCTATTTACCCTCAGACTTAGCAACCGTCGACGAATACTACGGCAATATGCTTAGTTACTTCGATTACACGCATTCTGAAGTATCAAAACCATTACCAGGACAACTGTCAACCGTGACATTGGAAACCTCAGTCTACAATGCAGAAAACCGAAAAATACTGCTTTCAGTATCTACAGAAACTGACGACCCAAGAGATGTCACCTCCAAAGTTAAAGGATTAGCCAAAGAATTAATACGTACATTTAAAAAACACAACATTCTCTAAAAGACTTAATGAATTAAAATTAATTTTAGATCCATTGGTAAATATAGACGAGGGATGGCAAAAATGAGGAAGATCATTTTTTTTATAGGGCTGATCTCAACGTCAGTATATGGCACAACAGATTATGAAAACTGCGTTCTTGACGCTGTGAGTGTCGATTCGTCTCAAGACACTGCTGTTCAAATAAATCAACGCTGCTCGTCTCTAAAAAACGAAAAGAAACAAAGCCTAGGAGCTATCTCAAAACGAATTAAGGCAGAACGAAAATCACAGTGGAATCGATTTGTAATCACCCCCCACCGCCGGAACTATATTTTACCCTACACACATACGAGCAAATTAAATCGTGATGCGTATGAATTCGCTGGAGACTGGGCAGATGAAGCCAAGCAGTACGAAGCTAAGTTACAGCTCAGCATTAAAGTACCCATAAACCACAAGGATATTTTCCGAGACAACGACGCACTGTATCTCGGCTTTACCCTGCAATCCTGGTGGCAAGTATATGCCAGCGAGATATCAGCACCCTTTCGAGAAACGAATTATCAACCCGAACTTTTTTATCTCACTGCACTCGATTGGCACCCAATGGGAGGTAATACAGGCTTGGTTCTAGGTATAGAGCATCAATCTAATGGCAGAACACAGCTACTATCTCGTAGCTGGAATAGAGTATATTCATCATTTTTATACGAAAAAGACAACTTTGCGCTTTCTTTTCGCCCTTGGTATCGCCTAAAGGAGGATAAAAAGAAAGCGCCTCTTGATTCTGAAGGTGATGATAACCCGGATATCGAAGCCTATATGGGGCATTTCGAATTAAGAACTGTTTATCGTTCAAAAGAACACGAATACGGGGTCATGTGGCGCAACAACCTAAGATCCGACAATAAGGGAGCGATCGAATTAAACTGGAGCTTCCCTTTGTACGGACACTTAAAGGGGTTCGTGCAGTATTTTAATGGTTATGGTGAAAGCTTGGTTGACTACAATATTTCGCAACAAAGAATAGGCATCGGTATATTACTGACGGATATACTGTAGCGTGTAAATAATTGCACAGCATTGTAATCCCGCCCTTAGCAAGAAGAGCTTGAATGGCAACGCTACCCAGCAACCACCATTAGACGTTGTACTTACTAGGGACATTTCTGTGACTAGCTTTAGCACTATATATTTAAAAGAAGCCACCAAACCCACATGGCGTTTGGTTGGCTCTGCCTGTCTTTTGATAATCCAATGCCTGGTTACTGGGTGCAGTACTTTTCCAAAAGTACAGAATGTCATTTTATCTCAACCCGACAAACCAAATGCCTATAGCATTAAAAGCCACTCGTCCAAACGCCCCATAGGTGATCACCTATTTCTACTCTCGTTTTCTGGCGGTGGAACACGTGCGTCAGCTCTCTCCTATGGCGTGATGAAGGAATTAAGAAACACAACGTACTTAGATACGGATAACAATAAAAAGAACCTTCTGGGGGATGTTGATTTTATCTCTGCTGTTTCAGGCGGAAGTTTTACTGCTGCATATTATGCTGCGTTTGGTGATGATATGTTTCCTGGATTTGAAAATGACTTTCTTCACCTGAGTGTAGAAGAAGCGCTGTTCTCCAAGATATTCAGCCCAAGACACTTGTTTCGTTCGCTGACAACAGGGTTTGATCGCACCGAGTCCGCTAT
>CAJXXT010000172.1 GCA_913063495.1 uncultured Gammaproteobacteria bacterium
GTTGTTCCTAATCTAAGTACCATTGCTATGGCAGAGATCGCGCAACTGCCTCTTGTTGGTAAAGAGCTGTTTGCTATCCCTGGGGTAGAAAAGCTGGACGATTTTAGTGATGGATACGGTGTTTTACAGTTAAATCCACTGTTTAACATTAAAGGAGAGTTACGCGGACTGATGGCTCACATGAGTTTTATTCGCCTAGACGTTAATGTTGCGATGAAACGTTGGATTAAACAGGTGGTTTTGGAGGAGTAGTACGATGTTGCGTTGCGCGTAGAGCTTCCGAATTTAGAATCATCTTTAACGCTTCTGGGATTTTCTTTTTTGCTTCGTAAGCTATTCCAACTTGTCGAGTTATATCCATATTGGAAAAACGACGTGACACTATTTTTTGTTCAGTAGAAATATACCCTTCTGGTAAAATTGCAACGCCTAGCCCTGCCGATACTAATGCAACAGCCCATTCCTCAGAAAATGCGGTGGCAACAATATTGAGTTTTAACCCTATCGCTTTAGCACCATCGAACAACTCATTTCCGCAATAATCTCTTCCCACCAGTGGAACGTTTTCTAAATCAGTAATAAAAAGTTCCTCTTTTAAGGACAAAGGGTGCCCCTCTGGTAATGCTAAAACAAAACGCTCTTTCCATAAGGGAACAAACTCTTCGTTCGCTCTTTTAAACTGATGACATACAACTCTCGCATCACACCCATCACTCTCTTTTGAAAGGTGGAGTTCCAAATCTTCAAACTCCTCAATGATAGGTTTGAGAAGAGCGACCATCCGATTCACGTCTAACGCTGTCATTAATCCTAAGGTCAGTTTCTGTACCTTTTTCTCAGGTTTAAACATCGCTTTTAATGCAGCGGCATCACTAAGCAATCGTCGAGACGCCAAATAAAGCCGCTCGCCAGCAGCGGTGGGAGTCACCCCTTTTTTGTGTCGACTGAAGGCCGTGATATCCAAGGTATTTTCCAAGCCCGATATCGCTGAGGAGATGGAGGGCTGGGAGATATGGCAGCGTTTGGCGGCAGCCGTAATGTTGCCCTCCTCATACGCAGCAACGAAGTAATTGAGTGATTTCAGATCCATAGTTTTAACCTATAGTTACTATACTTTATAAATATTATACCTATATCTAAAAAATAAATACAATTACCATAAATCGACGTGGTGCGCCTCCTGCACCACAGAATAGAAAATACAATGAATTACAATAAAGCATAGGCTAACATTATGAATACTAAGGATATTTTCGTTACTGGCGGTACAGGTTTGATCGGTCGTTGGACAGTGGCTCGTCTGTCTAAGCAAGGCCACCGAATAAAAGTTCTTACCCGTAACGCGCAGCAAAGAAAAACGGAATATTACAACTGGATTGATACACATGGAGGCAACAAAGAAGTTATCGATTTGTTGGATGGAGACCTCAGTAAAACCAGCCTTGGGCTATCAAATGAAGATCAGCAACAATTAGCAGATACCGATGTTATTTATCATATGGGGGCTGCTTTCGACTGGGGGCTTACTCCGGAACACGCTCGTCAAGTGACAGTAGATGGAAGTCATGAATTAATTGATCTAGCGAAATGCTTACCTAAACTGAAGCAATTGGTACATCTATCGGGATATATGGTAGCCGCAGCACCTGTGTGGGATTTTTTAGGGCTGGATAACCAAAAGCAAGATGCCACCCAAAAGCTTAATGAACAGCAAGCTAACCGCTTATATAAAAAGTACGGAGGATATGAAGCCGCAAAATTCGAATCACATTTTCTGATGCAGAATTTGGCCCATGAAAATAACATTCCGCTTACAGGGATTTTGCTATCAAGTACCATTGGTAATTCTCAAACCGGTGAGATTGATCAACCCCATGGCATTCCGATGTTGGTCAACAGTATTTGGAATAATACCTTGCCCGTTATTCCTGGCACAAAAAATGATTGGATTCCGCTCGTTACTGTAGATTACTTGGTGAGTTTTATTACCGGTATTTTACAACTACCGGAAACGATTGATAAAAACTATGTGGTGCTTGATGATGAAACACCCACTTTCGCCGAAATGATCACAATGATTTCCCAGCATATGGGTAATCAAGCTCCTACTCGATTTGTTCCTAAAAAATTAGTTCAATTGTCGTTAAATCTTGGATTAGAACGCTTTCTCGGTTCCAGCGCTGAAACCCTTGATTTTGTACAGCCCTATCAATTTGATACATTACCTGCTCAACAAATCGCACAAAAACTCAAACTTAGAAAACCTGATATTCGCCAAGCGATTCTGAATATGGTTGATTATCTTGTTCAAACCAACTTTGGTGAAAATATCACGACTACCCCCCCAAATTCCGCGATGTCAGACGCAGGTAAATTTTATAGAATCGCAAATACACAAACATTTATTAGCGGCCAACGAGATAACGTAGATAATGTTTTTCTCCACGGTATGCCGTTTAATAGTGATGTATGGAACACGTTAAAAGATCGACTAAAGGGTGACTCTATGGCGGTTGATATACCCAATGTAAGTCGGAGTAAAGGTTCCTATCAGTCTCGAACTAGTTGGATGAATGCATTACTGAACAATCAAGAGAAACGTCCAGACCTAATAACGCACTCTATAGGTACAGGGTTTGCGGTAGATTACGCATCAAGATACCCAGAGCGGGTGAATAAGCTTGTATTGATATCGCCTTATTTTTTGCAAAGCAAGGCGGGATTTATCGCACATTTGCCATTCATTGGTTCTTTATTAAAATTGGTATTAAACAAGTCACAGTTTTCTCAGCAAGTTGTGGGTGACCTGAAAAACGCAGCCCACATTGATACCGCGTTCACTAATACTCGTCGACCAGGCGTTTTTGCGTCGATTATGCGTACACTTAAACTGGCAAGCAGGACAAACCATCGACAAGCGTTGCAGATTAAGCTCGATAATATTCATGTTCCTACGCTAATAATAAACGGTAGTAATGATCCTCTGATCGAGCAGCTATCGGACAACCCACATATACAAGTGATAACGATTGAAGGTTCTGGTCATAACCCCCACCTTAGCCATGAGAAAGACGTGTTCTCAATCATTAAGGACTTTACTGCAGGGCATAATATCGCCCAACAGCCGATAGACTTTATTGACGCAGCGGTTCTTCCGGCAGCATAGGTTTCTTCGTCATAGAATCCCAAAAAATAGCGAGAGCGATAATGCCATACTCAACACCAGCAACCCACCATTCAAGCTGATAAGGCGCGAGGTTTGGATTGTTGGTGTTGATGCCGCAGACATAAGACAGTAACAGTGCAAACGAACTGATCCAAATCCACCTGCTGGGGAATAACACCCCAAAGGGGAGCACCCATAACCAGTACCAGGGGTTAATGACGGGTGAGCAAAATAGTAATCCCGCCAAGATCCAATCAAATCGAATCGTTTTATCTCTTTGCCGAACAAATTGCAGAAAATAGGTAAGGTACACACCGATAAATAAACCGACGCTTAACAGTTTTGCTATTTTTACTGGAGCGAATAGCGCTAATAGAGAAAAGATAGCGGCGTTAAACTGCCAATCTCGTCCAAACGCAAGTAGCCCTGTTAATACCTCTGTCGAATGTAGAACAAAGGGTAGGTAAAGTAATACGACAGTTCCAATTAATACCGGTATATAACGTAGCGGTAAGCGAAAAATAATAAAAGGTGCAATAAACCACGCAAAAGGTTTTGCACAAATGCCGATGGCGAGAAAAACCATGGTGGCGATACTTTTTAAAATGGACGACTGATTTCGCAGGGAGAAAAAGTAGGCTGTCACTAAGAAGAATACGCCGAATCCATCAGGGTGTGCCGTGAATGCGATCTCTTTAATGACTAAAGGGTTCCACGCATAGAGAAGAACCAATAGCCGATAGGGGCTGATTTTGTCGAGCACATAGATCAATAGTAAATCAGTAAGCACATAGGTTAACTTGAGACCCAATACATCTCCTGGTGTTATCCAGTGCCCCAATAAAAAGCTGTATTGAAGTGTTGGCGCATATATTGTGGGGATATCAGGGTAATTGATGCCATCCAATAGTTTTTGAAACGTGATGGGAATGCTGCTGTCGGTAAAAAATGCGCTAGGAGCAAGGGAATAGGGGTCTCCAGTGGACCAGAATTGAAAGCCATCCCATAAATATCGATAAAAATCATCTTCAAAAATGGGCAAGCCATAGATGCCAATGATACGAAATGCAGTTGCCCAAAACATGATGCTAAAAAGGGATGGGGATAAGTTACGTTGGCGATATCGATAGAATGTTATGCCCAATAAGCAGCCAGCGCCTAGCATCGTTAAGAAAAATAACGATAACGTCATTAGCTGGGTGTTATGGGAGCACCAAGCTAGCATCAAATAGATCAATAGAGAAGCAGCACCCGCTTGATGTAAAGGGAGGTCGTGTTTTGGGTTGCTACCTATCATTCGAATTTTTTATCCAGAGTGTCTTCCAAAGGCATAGGAACGTTATACCGCATAAAAGTTCATGAACTCCAGAGAATAATTTCAAAAGTCTCATTGTTTATAGAATTGTTATAAATACGTTATTTATTTGTGAACAAGCCTGTCTAGGATACTTAGTTAGTACGTTAGGTGTTTTTATCTGGCGTAGATACTCCCTACTAACTTGGAATCAATCCTATGAAATATCGAAAACTCAGCACCGCGTTTATCGCGGCAAGTCTTGTTGCAGTCAGTACTGCAAGTATGGCTTCTGGATCATTTGGTGCTCGTGGTGGATCAGGCATACAGAACCCATATAACTATGGAAAAATCATCTTCCATAAAAAAATTAATTGTAATGGCTGTTCTTTAGCAATGGATTCAGTGGATAAAAAAAGTGCGATGAACATTGTGGATAAAGTAAAAAATAATGCCACAGAAATTCAAGAGTTGAGTCACCGAGAAAGAAAGGCCGTGGCATTTTACCTCAATAAACGTTTTGACATCTAACCAGCGCTATTTTTCTACAGTTATTTTAAAGAGTTACTTTCTGTAGCTACTTCCTATAGCTACTTTCTACATTTTAATGAGACCACAATGAAAAAACTAATAATTGGAAGTTTGGCATTATTCGCCTCGGGTGCGGTAATGGCAGACGGATCACCTTGGATAGGTACGCCTGGCAGTACATCGATAAACATAAGTAACGTGCTTCAATCGGCAGATGAGTTGTATGTTGGTAGTGAAGATGGGGATTTGCCAGACGATCTTAAGCTACGCACGCAATGGCTTAGCATCGGCCATGTGGTTTCCGACGATCTCGTTGTTGATATTAAGCTTGGTTATGCTGAATCCGAATTTCTCGATTCCAATGCTGATTCTGGGAGTACGGACAGCAGTGTTGGTTTAACGTGGAGATTACGTGATGAATTTCTAGCCGATTCTTGGTTGCCCAGTGTCGCCGTTAGAGGGGCTGTCAATATTGCAGGGGCTTATAGCGAAGGAGAACTCCCTTCTATTGGTGATGGCGCATCGGGTGCAGAAACGTCAATCATAGTGGGTAAAGTTTTTAATAATGTATTCGCGGCTTCTAGTGAATTGGGTTATCGATACCGTGATTCGGGTGTTGATGACGATATATTTGTGAACATTAACGCCTATGCCCAAGTTAATGATCAATTCAGTGCCAGTCTAGGATACCACCAGATTTCTGCCAGTGGAGATTTGGATATCGGTGGTCAAGGTTTTACTGGTGACTTCACCGAGGTTGCAGAAGATGTGCGTGTGGTTGATTTTGGCCTGACGTATGAATTTCAAAGCCGTATTAATGTAACCGCATCTTATGGTGAGGTTATTGGTGGTAGAAATACTGCAAAAAGCGAAATATCCGCGATATCTGTTGGTTACACATTCTAACTGACATTTGTCGTTCTTCTGTCCGCTAACACGTTGTGTTAGTGGGCAATTCTCGGGAGCAGAAAAACAATGAATTTAAGCAAACTATTACTTGTCGGTGGTGTTGCACTGGTGACACTACTATTTTTCCAATTTGATCTTCATCACTATTTAAATTTAGCGGAGCTCAAAGCACAACAGGCTTCTGCGCAAGAATTCGTTGGCCACTCTCCATTTATTGCTGTGGCGGTGTTCTTTGTTGGTTATGTTGTGGCAACCGCATTGTCGTTCCCGGGGGCCGCTTTACTAACTATTTTTGCAGGTGCTTTATTTGGTTTGGCATGGGGCACGGTTATTGTGTCATTTGCGAGTACGATTGGTGCGACGTTGTCATTTCTAATTACCCGCTATTTACTCCGTGATAGTGTACAAAAGCGTTTTTCTCAACAGTTAAAAACCTTTAACGAAGGGTTTGAAAAGGAGGGTGGGTTTTATCTATTCACCTTACGGTTAGTACCAATAATGCCATTTTTTATGGTTAATATTTTGATGGGGCTTACGACAATTAAAGGGCGAACCTTTTATGCCGTCAGTCAAATAGGTATGTTGGCAGGAACGTTGGTTTATGTGAATGCGGGTACACAGCTTGCTAAACTTGAAGATTTGTCCGGTATTTTGTCGGCACCTATTTTACTGTCATTTTGCTTATTAGGAATATTTCCGATAATAGCAAAAAAATTGCTTTCTACGTTACGCGGATTAAAGTCTGTAGGGCATCGAAAAACACGTCAGTTCAAAAAGCCAAAATCGTTTGATAGCAATGTGATTGTTATTGGTGGGGGTTCTGCAGGTCTCGTGAGTGGGCTTATCGGAGCTGCGGTAAAATCAAAGGTGATCTTAATAGAAAAACACAAGATGGGTGGCGATTGTTTAAATACCGGTTGTGTACCCAGTAAAGCCCTTATTCGTTCCGCCAAAGTTGCCTCATACCTCAAACGATCCAAGGAGTTTGGTTTGGGTGAAGTGAATCCAACGGTTGAATTTAGTAACGTGATGGATAGGGTTCAAAACGTCATTAAACAAATAGAACCTCATGATTCCATTGAGCGTTTTACGGAGCTTGGTGTGGATTGTATTCAAGGTGAAGCAAAGATTTTGTCGCCTTATTGTGTTGAAGTGAATGGTGAAAAAATCACTACCCGCAATATCATTATTGCTACAGGAGCGCGTCCATTTGTACCACCCATAGAGGGGTTGCAGGATGTTGGTTACCTAACCTCTGATAATTTGTGGAATATACGACAACAACCAAAGCGATTGATTGTTTTAGGTGGGGGGCCTATTGGTTGTGAATTAAGTCAGGCATTTGCTCGTTTGGGATCTGAAGTGATACAAATTGAGCAAGCACCACGCTTGATGATTCGAGAAGATGAAAAGGTATCAACGTTTGTTCAAAAACGACTCGGGGACGATGGTGTGAATATTTGTACATCACACCAAGCGGTTAAGGTTGAGGTTCGCGATGGGGTTAAAACGCTAATTTGTCGACACAACGAACAATGGGCGGAGTTTGCATTTGATGAGATCCTGGTTGCGGTTGGTCGAGCGGCCAATACACAGAATTTGGGCTTAGAAGGTATTGGTGTCGAGCTTTCAGAGCGAGGAACCATTTCGGTCAATGATTACTTACAAACCACTATCCCCAATATTTATGCCTGTGGTGATGTCGCTGGCCCTTACCAATTCACCCATACGGCCTCCCATCAAGCCTGGTACGCCACCGTTAACAGTCTGTTTGGAATGTTCCGAAAGTTCAAAGTGGACTATCGTGTTATTCCTTGGGCAACCTTTGTTGATCCGGAAGTTGCACGGGTAGGTCTCAATGAACAAGAAGCGAAAGCACAAGGGGTTGATTATCAAATAACAGAATACGGCTTGGATGATTTAGATCGGGCTATTGCCGATAGCGAAGACCATGGTTTCGTTCGTGTTCTCACCGCTGGCAAGTCGGACAAAATATTGGGTGTCACCATTGTGGGGCATCATGGCGCTGAATTACTCACTGAATTTGTACAGGCCATGAAACAAGGGTTTGGGCTCAATAAGATACTCGGCACTATTCATATCTACCCTACACTTTCGGAGGCCAATAAGTTTGCTGCGGGTAATTGGAAAAGAGCCAATGCCCCTGAAGGCTTGCTGCGTTGGGCGGAGAAATTTCACAGTTGGCGTCGTAATGATAAGAGCTATTCTGTTAATAGATCTACAAATGAACTAATCGATTAACCATCAATCCAATGAGAGGTGAGTAACACTTATGCTAAAAAGTAAACATATCTCCGTGGTGATTCCTGCTCAAAATGAGCAAGATGCCATTGGGTTAGTGGTCAAAGATCTTCGAAACTTGCTAGGGGAAGACGGAGTAACCCCTTTAATTGATTGCATTATGGTGTGTGACAACGGTTCAACGGATAATACTGTATTGTGTGCGGAGGCGGAGGGTGCAACCGTTGTATCACAGCCCATAGCGGGGTACGGTATTGCTTGTCTCACCGCGCTTCAAAAGTTACCACCGACAGACATTATATTGTTTGTGGATGGAGATCATTCTTTCTATGCGGATCAGGCAAAATCTCTGATTGGGGCTATTGCCAATGGTGCGGACTTAGCGATTGGATCCCGCACCTTAGGTAAGCAAGAAAAGGGGGCATTAACACCACCACAAATACTGGGTAACGCGTTAGCGAGTTTTCTTATACGAGTATTATGGGGCGTGCCGGTGACTGACTTAGGGCCATTTCGCGCCATTGACGCGAGGGCGCTCGATAAAATTAACATGCAGGATAAACAGTTTGGGTGGACGGTAGAAATGCAGGTGAAAGCCGCACAGTATGGGTTTCGTATAGAAGAGTACGCTGTAGATACACGCAGACGTATTGGGGTGTCAAAGATAAGCGGGACGCTTGCGGGGTCGTATGGTGCCGCAAAAGGCATTCTTGGTAAGATATTTGTTTTATGGCTTCTACAGCGCATGGCACCAAAAAAATATAGCTCCACTAATATATAGCACCACGAACACTAAAGTTACCTCATTAAGGATACCTCATTAAGGGTACTAGGAATTAGAAAATGAAGAACCGATTGAACACTCTATTGAAGAACAGTAGCAATATTCTCACCATTCAGCGTCTTGTACTCAGTGTATTTGTTGTAATGGTTACAAGCCTTTCCAGCCATGTGGTTGCGGCTCCGGGAGCAACCTTGATACCTTTTTGGGGTACCCATGATGAAAACAGTCAAAAGTCCATTGATCATAGTGGATGGCAAACGATTCTTGATAAATATGTCGACGGTAATCACAAAAGTGGCGTTAATCGTGTTGATTACGCAAAGATTGTTAAAGAAGGAAAGGCTCAGTTGGCGACGTACATCAATGCGATGACATCATTGAATCCCGCTGATTATTCTCAAGTAGAACAAAAAGCGTATTGGATTAACCTCTACAATGCACTGACTGTTGATTTAATCGTAAAAAACTATCCTGTTAGCACCATTACGGATCTAGGGGAGAGCTTTTTTAAATTTGGTCCCTGGGATGACACGGTTACTAAACTACAAGGCAAGGAGTTAACGCTTAATAATATTGAACATGGAATTCTGCGCCCAATTTACAACGATAGTCGGATTCACTATGCAGTAAATTGTGCCAGTTTTGGTTGCCCTAATTTAAGTGCGATGGCATTTACTGCAAACAATACCGATGAACAACTTAACAAAGCAGCGCATGATTATGTTAACCATTCACGAGGTGTAACGTTTGATGGTGATCAACTGATTGTTTCCAGCATATATCATTGGTATAAAGTTGATTTTGGTTCAACGGATAGTCATCTTCTATCACATTTGGTTAAGTATGCGGAACCCGATTTAGCGAAGAAACTACAGGCGTATAAAGGTGATATTGATAACACCTATGATTGGAGTTTAAATCGACCATAGAATAAAGCTAAATAGATTAGCTCAAATATCCCGCGAGAATTTGGTTTTGGTTGCATTATAAGACCATTGGAGGTTTAATGGTTCTATAATGCAACTCGTTGGGTGGTTAATTATGTCTAATCGGTATCTTGTTATTTGCTCGGTGGTTGAAAGAAACATTGATGGCCATCAAAAACGCGAGCTTGAAAATAGAATCTCAGCGCTTTATAAAATGCATATTGGCAAATTTTCCAAACCCACGGTTGTATGGGTGGAAATCCCTGCAAGCCAAGCTTATTTAGATGGGAAAGCGTCAAAGGCGTCTACGGTACTAACGTCGGTTCCAAATGAACTGGAACCTTGTCACAGGAGTGATTTTTTATACGATATTCGTGATCTATGGATGTCGGTCACCCATTGCGCACGTAATGAACTCGTTATAAGTGCACCGGATCAAACCTTAGCGAAACAGTTCCTTGGTGCAAACCGAGAGAGGGTGGGCGTGTTCCATAGGCCTGTTATGACGCTTAAGCTCATCTATCGAGCCTTATCTTCTAAGCTCTTGCGCGGCCGAATCGAAACAAGCATTAATCTATAGTTGGAGTGATTATGCCTTTATATACCGTATCAAGTCGTCAACATCTATCGGAAGTAGAAAAACAAAAAATTGTGGAAGGCATTACAGAGATTCATTGTGATCTCACTGGAGCTCCTTCTATGTTCGTACAAGTTATTTTTTCCTTTGGCGTTACTCTCCATAAAGCAACAGACATCCATCTGCTCGGTTCCATCCGCAGCGGCAGAACACCGGAAGTGAAGCGGAATTTGGAAACAGAGTTTACATCACTGCTTTGCCGGTCGCTGGGAAAAATCAATTTAAGGGCTGATATTGTGTTGATCGATGTGCCAGCTAGTTGGGTTTTAGAAGGAGGCGAAATCTTGCCTGAGCCTGGTGAGGAGGATGTATGGCTGGCACGCTACAAAGCCACAACATAGGGGATGACAGAAAATGAAAAAGAGCAAATTTGAACTCAACTGCCCCGTTGCTCGCACATTAGAGTCCGTAGGGGATCCGTGGTGTTTATTAATCATCCGCGATGCGTTAATGGGCGTTACGCGATTTAAGGTATTTGAACGCAACCTGAAGATATCTAAAAATATTCTAAGTAATCGCCTCGACAAGCTTGTTCAGTTTGGTGTACTTGAAAAAGAACAAGTTTCCGAAACCAGTCGGCCGGAATATACGTTAACCCAAAAAGGTAGAGAGCTCGCCCCCGTTATTCTCGAGCTAGGGAAGTGGGGGATGAAATGGCATAACGTGGAATAAATAATTACATTTAGTAGTCACATCCACCTCATAATACATCTGTAAAAAACTTCACAACGGGAGATATATAGAACATGGAAACACCCATTAAATTATTGCTCGAACAAGGCCCTATGTTAAAAACGTTAGGCCGTATCGCGATAAAAACAGCATTACCCTCAAAAGACAAAAAAGCGAAAAACCCGGATGTATTTCCCGTTGTCTCAGAAATCATTCCCTCCCCGTCGCCAGAACTTATTAAGAACTATGTTCGTTGGGCTGGCGTAACTGATAACCGATACACCACCACACTACCTCCTCACATGTTTACACAATTTGCCCTTCCTATCTGTACTAAGCAAATTGAGATGACCCGCTATAACCTTGGCGGCATCATAAACCAAGGGTGCGGCATTACTATCTACGACGCCATTCCGATGGGTTCAGATTTGAAAATTGACTGTGAGGTTGTCAGTATAAATGAAGAAAATGGACGCGCCAGGATTCATCAGCGGTTAGCTATTGGCCCAGCATCGGGCAAAAAAGCACTAGATGTCGACTTTTACACCGCATTTATCATTGGTAAAAGTGAAAAGAAAACTAAAAAAAGAGAGGAGAAACCCGAGTTTGTTGCATTAGGGGCTTGGGATGCAAAATCCAATGATGGGTTCGAATTTGGTGTATTAACCGGGGATTTAAACCCTATTCATTGGATTTCACCTATCGCCAAAATGTCGCCCTTCAAAGGTAAAGTTCTTCATGGCTTCGGCATGTTCGTAAGAACTTTTGAGCTAATACAGTGTGAACGCAAGAGTGACATCCAATCAATGGACATTCGTTTCATTAGCCCAGTTAAATTACCCAGTAAAGGAAATGAAGTGTGGGTAAGCACCACAACACAAGAAGATGGGAGCTATCGGCTTGAACAACGTAATAATGCAGGAAAAGTACAAATCATTGGTCACTTTCAATAACATTAAAGGCGGCGTTCACTCCTGAAGAATAAGCACCTTGATACGCTCAGGTACATTAGAGAAAGGGAACTTATGGAATTATTAATTCCCTTTCTCTAATGTTTAGGAAGCTGCAGAGAGATTGTCACAATTATCGTTTGCAGCTTTCTCTTTCGTATCCTTCGTCAGCTCATCTTTGGCATACTTGGACGCCTTCCAAGCCGTAACCAGTTCAGTGTTATCCTCGTCCCATGGATGAAAATCTTTTTTATAAAAACTTAAATAAGGTTTGCTCATATTTCTAATCATACCTTTTTTACCAAAAAAGAATGACCAGGCTCCTTTTGCATCCGACCAGCTAGGTAATGAGCGAGCCCACACATGGGCCATGATTTGGTAATACAACATGGTAAGGCTAAAGTCG
>CAJXXT010000173.1 GCA_913063495.1 uncultured Gammaproteobacteria bacterium
GGAGCAGGTTTGAGAGCTCAGGTTGTAATTTTCAGTTAGAAACTGGTAAGTCACAGTTAACGGACTAACAAGTCACATTACAACTCTTACGCAAGTACAACTCAGAATATGGTTATGCCATAAATGCATAAACAAATAAAACACCGCCAGCCTGATTTATCAGCGCTAAAAACCATCACCTTTGATTATAAATTGATCGCAAAATCAAACTGCCGCTCAGCATCCGGTGGTTGTAAAAAATCACCCGACACTAACCCAACCCCTTTTTGTATCACCGACAATAAGCTGTCTGTATTTTCAACAAATCCCGCCAACACAACCACTTTTCGCACCATAACCTGTTGCAATAATGACTTAAACTCGTCATTCCACTGACCCGTACCTTCTTCCACGGTAAACCTACGATCTAGCTTCACAAAATCCACTTCGAAGTACTCAAGTATCGACAATGATTGCTGGGATCCTCCAAAATTAGAAATACTCACTTTGGCACCCAACTCGCGCAAGCGACGAACAGCGTCTTGTGACTCGGCAAATGATGCTAATAACAATGCTTCAGGTAATTCAAAAACACATTGCGAGGGATCAACACCACTGCCATCAAACGCTTTTTTTAACCAGGGCAAAAAAGACCGGTCAGCAATCGTTTTTTTCGTCAGTTTAATAAAAAAGACACTAATACTATTATTGATTCTATTTGCTTGTCGCAATTCTTTTAGTGCCGTTGCCACTACCCAGCGATCAATATAACTCACAAGCGCATTGTCATTGATTGCATCCAAAAACACTCTAGGTTTAATGACGTTTCCTTCTTCATGCAACCGAAGCAAAACTTCATAACGCTCATAGCTATCCATACCTAAACTAACAATAGGCTGATACACCAAACTGAGCCGCTTTGCTTTAATTGCTTGTTTGATTCTTTCTGACCAGTCACTAACTCTTGCTTTATTAGTAATCACACTAGGCACTTCTGCCACCGATTCACCGAGCGCAGATAGCTGGCAGTTAAGGGTCGGTTTTATATTACCGCTCACATTACTGTCCATATTGTCAGTGTTGGTATCACTGGGTTTGGTTTGCCAATGTATAGCCATTACCGCATCACGCTCAGCGGCGTATAAGTGTGCGTTTGACAAGGTGATAACTAAGTTATTATCAACCAAAATGGTACCACTCCCCATTAGCACTCCTAAGGTTACTTCATTTGAATATTGAGCAGAAAAATGGGCGATCCAATCGTGCACCTTCTGACACAGCTTTTCATACCGCCTAGGTTCCGCTTGTGCAACAAACAGTGAAAATTGATCCACTCCACGCGCGACCACTCTATCCATAGGGCTAAGCAACCCCATTAAACCATGGGCAATCCGTCGTATCACAATGTCATCCGTTAAGCCTACCTCATCAGCAAAGCGTGTTAATGAGGTCACCTTAACTCTCATCATAATAGGCGGAGCATCTTCACGAGCATCAAGTGACATTAACACCTGCCCACATTGCTGATAAAAACCCGTCACCGTTAGCAACCCACTATCAAATTCGACGTTTTTCTGATAATCCGATATTGCAAGTTGTCGGCGATAACGCAATGCGTTCGATTGTATTTTTAACGTCAGGTGAGTCGCCTCTACAGCATGTCTAGGTTTGGTATGTATAGGTTCAGCATGCTCGGATACTGCTAATTCAGCCATTGAAAAGTGTCCGGCAGAACCCAACACTATTAATCTTAAAAAGTGCTCCGAGTAATGTACATTACTCTCCGTTATGACGAACAGGGGTACCGCCTCCAACAATGGATCCTGACGTAACAAGGCAAAGCACTGACGCAACAATACTTCATCCCCATGATCATATAACACAACAACATCCACGGGAGTCGACTGCTTAAAACCCGCCATAAGGTGCTCTACCAAGGCCGGTAACTGCGTTACCGTCGACACCTGCAAATGAGCGTCAACTAGAATACGCTCGATGGTTAAAGACGATTGATTTTCTACATCACTCATCAATAACAACCGCAACGGTTTGGCCTTGGCGGTATCCTGCAAACTGTACAGTTCGGATACCAGTGAAGCCAAAGGCAGCGGTTCAATATAGAAGCTATTCACCCCTGCAGCAGCTGCTGCCATTCGGGATGTCATGTCACTGCCACGACCAACAGCAATACAGGGTACCCGCCCATTGCTAATGGCCATCACTGACAATAAAAGCTCGTGGCGATTAACCAGCGCCTGCTCCTCAAGAAAAACAAGGATAGCGATGGGTTCTCGAAACCTAACCGCGTGAATCAAGTCATCAATACAGCGAAATGCCAACACCTGATAACCATGGCCTTTAATGTCAACAGCTAAGGCCTGGCTTGTTTCTGGTTTTTCATCAAGAAAATACACACGAGATGCGGTATTTGTTAAAGCAACAACGTCATTTTCTGTCTGCTTTACCGCCTCCTCAATTCGACGCCGACAAAGGGTTTCCAGCATCAGCACACAAGATGACATATACTCGACTACCGAATCGTTAATGGCCTCCTGTATTGCTCCCAGACCTCTGCCTAGAGCAATAACGGTACTCTCCATCTCGCTCACAACATCGTATACCTGAGTATAACAATGCTCCTCACTTAACTTCGCTATTTCATGCAATCCCCTGCAGAATACGGTAAAGGGTTCTGATGAAAACTGGTTATTAAGCACATCCTGCCAACGCAATGACAGCGCACTAACCTCAGATGATAAAGTGTGCAAACTAAGGTGATCTGACCGATCCATATTCAGGCTACTATGCTTCAGCGTTTCTACATTCACACTCATGACAAACACCTACCCTTTATCTCGCCAACGACACAACTACACAATAGAGAACATAGCCACGAGAGTAACTTCTAGCTAAATTAGATAAACATCACAAACATCATAGAATAGAAATCATGGAACAGCCTTCCTATACCTTGATATAATGTAGCAACCATTTATAACTCACAGACTACTGTTCAATTATTATGCAACAAATCCAAACATTGCAAGAATTTTTAGCGGCCTCCGGTGCGCAATACCGTTTCTTTGACTTAGGGAGACGAGTACTTAAAATGGACAAGTCTTTGTTTGAAAAGATAGAAACCACCCAAGTACCGTATCCCTACCCTCTGCAGCGCCACGCATGGTTTGGCGTATTATTTTGGGATCCCAAAAATACCCAACAGCACCACATCTGGTTTTTAAAGTTCCCTTTAGATGAACAAGGTTATTTAAGCCTCGCTGCACGCGATGATTTTTTACGCCGAGCCCTAGAACAGTTAGGCGACGCCATTATCGATAACCGACAAGAGGATCAAGACCATCAAGAAGGTTCCGAGCAAACAGCGCACGCTCAAAAAAGTCGTGAGCTTAAAGATAACCCTTGGAGCTACACACCTCGCCAAGACAAAATGGCTACCTTTCATGCCAAAGCACTGGTTGAGTTAAAACAACCTGCCAGCCAATACCTCACCTCCGTACTCACATACCTCAACCAACCTGAGCAATTTTCACAATGGCAGCATATTGGTCTTCAGGGCATCGCCGACTTGTGCGCCCGGTGTGATGAACCGTCGATTAATGGCCCATTAATAAAACGCTTATCACTACTCCCTAGTGAAGTGAAAATTCCGCTACTTCACGGTTTAGAAAATGAAAATATTAATCACGCCCTTAGCCAGGTGGTGATGAGCTGTGCAAAACCCGATGCTGAAGACAATGCAACACTTGCCGCTGCTATTCGGGCACTGTCGGGCAGCGTTGATAAACAAACCCAAAAACAGTGCATCATTGATATCTTAACCACGTACAAAACATCGCCCGTTTCCATAGAGATACTGGTTGCGATCAGTGGCCGTGCCTGGAGTAGTCTGACCGATGAAAGCGTCGCATTATTATTCTTAGAAGCGCTTGCAACCAATGATGCAGGGCAAGAAGCCTTTAATCAGGTACTCACTGATGTGCTATTTATGCCCACTATTGGTCAATGTGTACGCCAAGCATTTCGCTCCCCAAAACGATCAGAAGCACTGGCAAGTGCTATCGGCAGCTTTCTGAGCACCGTTCATTGAATACAGCAACCTGCCCGTGTGGAAGCAACCTCCTCTATAAAGAATGCTGTCAACCATTCCATGCTGGAGATAAGTCCCCCCCTACAGCGGAGCACCTTATGCGCTCCCGCTACAGTGCGTTTGTTAACGCTGATGTAACGTATCTGCTAAACACGCGCCACTCCAGCACCCGCGCCTTAGATAGCCCTCAGCACCTAAAACAAAGCTGCCAAGAAACAACATGGACAGGTCTGCGTATTCTTCAACACCACCAAGGTCAAAGCAAAGACGATCAAGGCACTGTTACCTTTAGCGCTCATTATATCGAAAACGACAAACCTGGAGTGCTCACTGAGACATCCCGCTTTGTCAAAGAGGGCAAACAGTGGTATTACTTAGATGGAGATCACAAGGCACCAAATGACCCTCCATTATCCAAACCAGGAAGAAATGACGCCTGTTGGTGCGGTAGCGGTAAAAAATTTAAACGCTGCCATGGCTAGAGAATTGAGTAGGCGGAATCTAATATGGTCAGAATGTTATCGATTTACTTGCTGATACTATTTGCAGGGGCAATGACCTGGTATATTACTAACCAGTTAAAAGAAGCCTATGTCAGCCTAAAAAATAACGACACATTAAGCGCAGCCAAACCTGTATTTTTACTGCTAGCGTTTGTGTTGTTTGGTGCCGCTGGCGCTCAATCCTTTTTTGAATCCCCTGACGATATTGCCAGCCATATCTTACTTATTATCACTACAATCGTTTTATCCTTTGCATTAGCGATCAATAAGGCATCATTAAAAGGATTGCTACACACAAGCAAACGTTATGCACTAAAATTGAAAATGGCTATCGCTTACCAACTTATTAAATTTGGTAAACGCAAATAGCTTATTCCGGAAAAGAACGTTATAAATATCCAATAAAAACTTTTAGCGATCAAAAAACAAACACTTCGAGAGGGGCGTTTTATAAGCACTCCATCGCCATAGCATAATGCCACCGAAATGATAGACACACTCTACATAAAGAAATAATGTTCTTTTTCACAAAACAGACAGATAAATCGATTATATTTTTAATACCCCCCGTTACCCTCTCTTTTTACTTGCCCTTACTTCCCTCCACCGTATACTCAGGTTAGTTTGCTAAAAACTGCAAATATAACAGCCAGCACTCGTGTTCGGCATTCACTAATTATTTAAAGGAATTAAACATGCTTAAGAAACTAGCATTGGCAGCTGCCGTTTCAACTACTCTACTATTATCTGGTTGTGCAACTGGGCCATCACCTGTAGGTGTTGGACTTATCACTGATGTTAAAGGCCCTATCACTGCAACTGGCGAGACAGGTTCTAAGACGGGTACTTCTTGTGCAAACACTATCCTTGGATTAGTCAACTCTGGCGACGCGTCAATTGAAGCTGCTAAAGCTGCTGGCGGCATCACTGTTGTTGCTTCTGCTGATTACCACACAAAAGGTTTCTACCCTTTCTTTGGTGAAACTTGTGTAACTGTTACTGGTAAGTAATTACCAATAACACGTAAACGCATAATAAAAAGGGGCTGATAGTAACGGATACTATCAGCCCCTTTTTATTTTCTGGTAAGCTACAACGAATCTATCAACACATCGCAACCCTGACCGTAACCCTGACTACAACTCTGACCGAAAAATCAACGGATGCTTACCATGACGACGTCAACAATATTCAAAACAACTATTTTCACTTCAACTATACGCACCCTTTTCTGCTGCTCTCTACTGTGCCTTTCTCTGGTTGGCTGCTCTGACAATACCGGTTCTGACGACTCCAATTCTGACAACAAGAGCTCTAACAATACAAATACGTCCTCCAACTCCCAGAGTGCCTCATCCGACACATCAAATAATGAAACCTATAGCGAAGGTGTTCATTACAGCGTGCTGAAAGATCCAATCACACACAATTCAGATAACATCGTTGTTACTGAATTCTTTTGGTACGGCTGCTCTCACTGCGCTAATTTTGAACCCTTACTTCACCAATGGGATAAAACAAAACCTGCCGGCGTATCTCTAGAGCAGTCCCCTGCAATGTGGAATGACACCATGAAACTGCATGCTAAAGCATTCTTCGTAGCACAAACGCTAGAAAATGCAGAAAAACTTCATGCACAATTGTTTAGCGTCATCATGGGGCTACATGGTCAAAAAGACCTAGAAAAACACAAAGAAGCGCTTGCTGGCGCATTTCAACCCTACGGGCTTGACAAGGATGCCTTCTACGCTCAATTAAATGGATTCAAAATTAACGGCCAACTGAGTCAAGCAGCTAAGAAGATGCAACAAGCACAGTTAAAAGGTACACCGCTATTAGTGGTGAACGGGAAATACGCCATTAACAACGGCAGTATAAAAAGAGCATCAGAGCTACTGACTATCGCCAATTTTTTGATCGCTAAGGAACAGGCATCTATCAAAAAGTAACCCAGAACAAACACACCGCAAGCACTGTACAAAAACCCATGACTGTACAAACAACCAGCAACACACTATACTAGGCGTAATCCGGTTTCTTAAATACAACAAAAACCATGAGCGCCTATACCCTCAGCCCATCAGAACAAATCTCTCGAAAAATCATCCACGTTGACTGCGACTGCTTTTATGCATCACTAGAGATGTTAGATAACCCCTATTTGCGCAATAAACCCATCGCCGTTGGCGGTGAATCTGACCGTCGTGGGGTTATCGCTACCTGCAATTATGAAGCGCGAGAATTTGGTGTTCATTCCGCCATGGCGTCCTCTACAGCAAAGCGCCTGTGCCCTCACCTCACTATTGTTCCCCCTCGGATGAGCCGCTATAGAGAAGCCTCTAAACAGATCCAGCAAATATTTAAGCGATTCACTCAAACCATTGAGCCTCTGTCATTGGATGAGGCCTACTTAGACGTAAGCGGTCAACAAGGTTATAAGGGGAGCGCCACCTTCATGGCTCAAGCAATCCAATCTCAGGTACTTAAAGAGGTAGGTATTACCGTCTCTGCAGGCATCGCACCCAACAAATTTCTTGCCAAAATTGCCAGTGATTGGAATAAACCTAATGGGCTATTCATTATTACACCAACAGAGATTGATGCGTTCGTTCAAGCATTGCCCGTTAGTAAACTCTCGGGGGTTGGCAAAGCCACACAAAAAAAACTAGCGGGAATGGGGATTTTCACCTGCAATGACGTGCGTAACTACGCTCAAGATCATAGCATTTTTGAACTCTCTAAGCACTTAGGGGTGTTTGGTGAACGACTTCACCAGCTGGCCTATGGCATGGATAATCGTCCGGTGCAGGCCAGGGGGTTTCGTAAATCCCTTAGCGTTGAACACACCTATTCTAAAGATTTACGAGCATTATCAGAATGCATAGGAAAACTACCCGAATTACAACGTGAGATGAAAAGCAGACTCACTAAACAATCGAGTCAACACCCCATAAAAAAAGCCTTTATAAAGATAAAGTTTCATGATTTTACGCAAACAACCATTGAGCGCTGCCTTGAGCCTCGTGTAAAAGAGCCTCAACTTAATACCTATCAAGCCCTTTGTGAAGAAGCCTTCAGTCGAGGCAATAAACCCGTTCGCTTATTAGGCCTTGGTGTTCGATTTGAAGAACCGATAAAAGTCGGCTCTCAACTAAGCTTTTGCTTTCCCGCTGCCTAACCAGCCTGTTCACAGACAACGGGAAAGTACCCACTATTTGATGCGACGTCTCATTAATACCGTCGAGAACATCAACAACATCCATGCGCCCAATGCGCCGCCAAATTTCTTGATCACAATATTGTCGCTAGTATCAGGGTCTAATAACTCGCTAGACACGCTACCAGTGAATGACATAGATTTCTTATTTCCAGTGGTTGCAACAAATGTCACTGTTGATGACTCGCCTACTGCTAACCCACCTACCTGGCATGTTACTGCGTCGACATCACACTCAATAGTATCCGAGGTAGTAGTCACTGACGTCACGTCATCCGGAAAAACCGTTTCCAATACAATGCTGGTCGCGGCATCAATACCGTTATTCGTCACTGTCGCAATATACTGAATCGTACCCACATCGGGATTTTCTGCTGACTTCTTAAATTTACCGTTATCACCCGTTAGTGTTAACGCGAGGTTCGCACGGTCAACCGGTTGAATATTACCAAGTGCTAGATTTAACGCCTGGTCAGCATCAACAATTCCCGTACCACAACCAGTACAACTCGCAGGAAACGCCCGAGCACTGGTACGTAAAACATCCTCAACTTCTTCTACAGTTATATCACTCTTAGCACCAAATAATAACGCAGCAACCCCAACAACATGAGGTGTTGCCATACTTGTACCTTGATAATAAAGGTAGTTATCTGCTGTCGCGCCATCTGCGCCTGCATTGGATGTCGACAAAACGCCATTCGAGTCATTCGCAAAAAACTGCGCACCACCCGGTGCAGCTACATCCACAACAGAACCAAAATTAGAATAGTAAGCTCGACCACCTGAACGGTTACTAGCCGCAACGGTAAACGCACCAGGGCAATTTCCTGGAGGATAGGTATCTGCATTCGCATTATCATTACCTGCGGCAATAATCACCACAGCTCCAGCATTACGCGCATCAGCAATCGCATTGGAATAGGATTGACTACAGGAAGTAGGTACCGAGCTACCCAGACTCATGTTAATCACATCGGCCGGATTTTCATTTACTGGTACACCATCAACTGAAATACCCGCAGCCCACAACATCGCATCCGTTATATCAGAAGTAAACCCACCACATTTGCCCAAAACACGAACCGGGACAATTTTTGCCTTAGGCGCAACACCCGTAACACCAATATCATTATTAGCTATCGCGGCAATAGTGCCCGCTACATGGGTTCCATGCCAGCTGCTTGCAATCTCTTCTGAAGGAAAGCCTGAGCCACAATCGCCAACGCCCATTGCATCACCTGGGTCTGTCGCATCATTATCGCGACCGTCACCATCATTACCCATGGACGCCACAGAGATAAAATCATAACCAGGAAGAATATTGCCTACAAGATCAACATGAGGGCGATAACCCGTGTCCAATACCGCGACAACAGCACCTTCGCCTTCACCCAAGCTCCATGCGGTTTCCACATTCAAACCACCTGTGGCCTCAAAATAATGCCACTGATCGGCATACATCGGGTCATTAGGTGCAGCCATTGGCACCATCAAGAGATCAGGCTCTGCATATTCAATCGAAGGGTCGGTCACAAGGTGTTTAATAACGTTTTGGGCTTCTTGCAACGATCGATTCCCACCCAAACTTACTACCTGGGCTCCGTTTGTCATGCCACGTAGTGTCGTCAGTGATTCACCCGTTTTTTCGGCAACAACCGTTAACACGCTACGGGTCATCGCACCCCGAGCTTGAACATTAGCACCGGTCGTTGCTTTGAATTTTACGATAATTCGGGAAACTGGCGCCTTTGACCAATCAGGTCCAGCGACAGCAACATTAGAAACGGCAAAAGTAGAGGCTGTAATGGCAGAGCTCATAAGAAGAGAGCTACAAATCGTTGTTAATGAAGGTTTTTTTCCTAAGAACCTCATGAGAATCACCTAATAGTATTATTATTGTTTGTTATTCTTATTAATTGTTGTTCCTGCAAAATATCACAGGTTTTTGTTATATGTCAGTAGTTAGTTTGTAACCAGCCTTCCCTTTTGTGACTGATAAGTTATATACCTAATATCACCCCCCCACATATTCACCTCTGCATTCACCCTTCTATTCTCCTCAATATGCCCCCTCTTTTGAATTGGACATTCTACAATCTAAAGTTATATCTGCTATATTTCATAAAACCCATACAGACAACAAACCCAAACCATACGTCCAAAAGAATATTCATGGTTTTTAATATCATTCAAAACATTCGGCTTAACTTGATCATTCCGTTTATTGGTTCGCTTGTTGTTATTCTGCTGAGCGGTATATGGGGTGTGCAGATTCATCATCAAAATGACCAAGAGGCCTTTACCCAAAACATCAATAAACAACTCGAAAATAGCTTTAATCAAGCGAAAAATGACCATATTGATTTAATTCGCGGGTTCTTATTTTTCATTACCAACAAAAGCACCTTACAACAGGAATGGGGTCAAAAAAACCGCGAAGCACTACTCAGAAGCAGCCTACCTATTTTTAAGGCGATAAAGAAACAACACAACATTACCCATTTCTACTTTCATGATCTTGAGGGAAAAAATTTCCTACGTGTTCATTCACCTGATCGCCACGGAGACACCATTAATCGCCCAACCCTCAAGAGAGCGATAGACACAGGTTCCCTATCAAGTGGTATTGAGTTTGGTACCTTTGGCCAGTTCGTACTAAGAGTGGTTATTCCCTGGAAAGTGAACGACACTCTTGTCGGTTATGTAGAGCTAGGGGAAGAAATAGATCACATCTTAGAAACACTTGCTGAAAACAACAATTACGAATTACTCTTAACGTTAAAAAAAAGCCATATCGAAGATAAAAACCTAGAGAAAACAGCCTTTTTTTCTCAACACAAAAATACCCTAAATCACCAAAAACATGTGTTCGTATTACATAAAACCATCAACGAAATCACGAAAGACCTATCCCACATTATTCACAAGAAACAAGCCCCATTAAGCAATCAATTCACGCATGATAAAAAAACATACCTCGTATCAAAAATCAACATTATTAACTTCAATCAAAAACCTATTGCAGCACTGCATTATGTATTAGACATATCACAGAAAACAAACGAAGAGATCGCATTACTAAAAACCTTAGGGGCGACCGTATCTATCGTAAGCCTTGTGCTCATCTCCTTCTATCTTTACTACAGTGGAAAACTACAGCAATTAATAAACACCAATATAAAAACGTTAAAAAACGAAATCATCGATAGAAAACAAGCACAGCGAGAAATCACCAGAAACCAGGCAACTCTTGAAGATATTATTCAAGAGCGCAATATAA
Source organism: uncultured Gammaproteobacteria bacterium (assembly GCA_913063495.1). Classification (GTDB taxonomy): domain Bacteria; phylum Pseudomonadota; class Gammaproteobacteria; order Pseudomonadales; family Ketobacteraceae; genus 42-54-T18. Next base: position 11,091 of record CAJXXT010000173.1, read on the forward strand.
GCTTAGAGGAAAGCAGGAAACGTTATCAGACACTTTTTGATAAAACTGCCGATGCATTACTTATCATTGAAGGAAACGCCTTTGTAGACTGCAACCAAGCAGCCCTTGATATGCTGCATTACACAACCAAAGAAGCGCTATGTAATACACACCCTTCTATTTTATCCCCAAAATATCAGCCTGATGGTCAACTATCTGAAACAAAAGCAGATCAAATGATCAAAATCGCCTTCGAGAAAGGCAGCCATCGGTTTGAATGGAACCATATGAGAAAAAATGGTGATATTTTTCCCGTTGAAGTGTTGCTTACCTCTATACCCTTTGAGAACACGGCCATTCTTCACGTTGTATGGCGAGATATTACAGAACGTAAAAAAGCTGAAGCCGCCATTGAACACCAAGCGTATTATGACCACCTTACCGAGTTACCCAATCGCCAGCTGTTATTAGATCGATTAAAACAGGCACTCATTACTAGCCGAGCACATCATTACTACGGGGCTCTACTCTTTATTGACCTAGACCGCTTTAAGAGTATTAACGACTCTCTAGGGCACTCGACTGGCGACAAATTACTTATAGAAGCATCCCAAAGAATAAAATCTTGTATTTTTGAAGAAGACACGGCATCACGGTTTGGTGGAGACGAATACGTTGTACTGTTAAGGCACCTTGGAGACAATAAAGAACCTGCAAGCTTAACCGCAAAAAAAACATCATCTCGTATTCAAGATGCCTTTCGAGCGCCTTTTATCATTGATGATCAAGAACTCCATATCACCACCAGTATCGGTATCGCACTATTCCCCCTTGAAGATGAAAGTGTTGAAGACATCATTAAATATGCCGATACCGCTATGTATAGCGCTAAAGAGAACGGTCGAGACCAAGTGGCTTTTTATCTATCTCAAATGCATGAAAAAGTAATCCAGCGCTTGACGCTTGAAAAAGATCTACGCAATGCAGTCAAAGCAAACAACCTTAATCTCTATTACCAACCACAGATAAACCAACACGGGAACATCATTGCCGTTGAAGCATTGCTACGATGGCAACACCCAACCCTAGGTTTTATCAACCCTGAAACATTTGTTGGTATTGCGGAAGATACCGGATTAATTTATGAAATTGGGGAGTTTGTATTACATAAATCGATTTCTGACATTTGTGCAATTAACCAACAACCAGACAACAAAAATCGTACTCCATTACACTTATCTGTCAACATTAGCCCACATCAATTCAGAAAGCTAAACTTTGTAA
>CAJXXT010000174.1 GCA_913063495.1 uncultured Gammaproteobacteria bacterium
ATAACTATCACTACTACGTGATGGATGATCCCAAAGTTCCAGACGCGGAATACGATCGCGTATTTCGAGAGCTGAAAGTTTTAGAGCAAGAAAATCCAGAGTTAATCACTTCTGACTCTCCAACTCAGCGGGTTGGGGATAAACCACTGGACGAGTTTTCTCAGGTTACCCATAAAATCCCCATGTTATCGCTGGATAATGTGTTTAATCATGAAGAGTTATTAGCGTTTGATAAACGCCTCAAAGAGCGTTTAGAAAGAAGTGATGAGCTGGAATATGTCTGTGAGCCCAAACTAGACGGGTTGGCCGTCAGTTTGATGTATGAGAATGGATTACTCGTTCAAGCGGCAACACGAGGTGATGGACAGACGGGGGAGGATATTACCCATAACATTCGTACTATCGAATCAATACCGTTAAAGCTACGAGGGGAAGGTTACCCTTCTACGTTGGAGGTACGCGGCGAAGTGGTGATGCCAAGGGCTGGGTTTAATGCCTTAAATGCAAAAGCAGAAGCTGCGGGTGAAAAGGTCTTCGTCAATCCAAGAAATGCAGCCGCCGGCAGTTTACGGCAGTTAGACTCACGTATTACCGCAACTCGCCCTTTGGATATGTACTGTTATTCAGTGGGCTTTGTCGACGGTGGTGAATTGCCGAATACGCATTTTGAAACCCTCAAACAACTGAATGTCTGGGGGTTAAAGCTTAACCCTGAGGTGCGATTAAATACTGGGCCTGAAGCCTGTTCTAAATATCACGATGATATTCTCGCAAAACGTGATGCGCTAGATTATGACATTGATGGCATTGTTTATAAGATTAACGACCTTAAGCTCCAACGTATGCTGGGGTTTGTCTCTCGTGCACCTCGCTGGGCAACGGCGCATAAATTTCCGGCCCAGGAAGAGCTAACTACCGTTCTCGATATTGAATTTCAAGTGGGACGAACGGGAGCAATTACCCCCGTGGCGCGACTAGAACCTGTTTTTGTTGGCGGAGTTACTGTGAGTAATGCCACACTTCATAATATGGATGAAGTGAAGCGAATGGATGTTCGTGTTGGTGATACAGTGGTTGTTTATCGTGCAGGTGATGTGATACCAAAAGTCGTAAAGGTGTTATTGGATAAGCGTCCTGACAGAGCGGAGCCGGTAGAAATGCGAACAACCTGCCCTGTGTGTGAGTCTGCGGTTACTCAGCAGGAAGGGGAGGCGGTTGCACGTTGTAGCGGTGGTTTGTTCTGTCATGCCCAAGTGAAAGAGGCGATTAAACATTTTGCTTCTCGTAAAGCCATGGATGTGGATGGCCTCGGTGATAAATTAGTTGAGCAGTTAGTGGATCAAAAGCTGATTAATACCGTGGCAGACTTGTTTGATGTCACGGTCGAAGCGGCTGCGAAGATGGAGCGCATGGGGGATAAATCTGCGCAAAACCTGGTGAAGGCGCTGGAAGTTAGTAAGCAAACCAGTCTTCAACGGTTTTTATACAGTTTAGGTATCCGAGAAGTGGGGGAAGCAACAGCACTAAATTTGGCAAACTTCTTCGGCAATTTAGATGCAGTAATGCAAGCAGATCAAGAGCTATTACAGCAAGTTCCGGATGTCGGGCCTATTGTTGCTGTACATATTGTTGAGTTTTTCCAGCAGCCCCATAATGTTGACGTAGTTAGCTCTTTGATTGCAGCGGGTGTTAGCTGGGATGAGATCGAAGTTGATCATGACCAAGAAAAGCCATTAGAAGGTAAAACATTTGTGTTAACGGGCACCTTGACCTTGATGGCCAGGGATCAAGCCAAAGGTTATTTGCAGCAACTTGGTGCAAAGGTTAGTGGCAGCGTGTCAAAGAAAACCCATTGTGTTATCGCTGGCGAGAATGCAGGGTCAAAATTGACCAAGGCGGAATCCCTAGGGGTTTCCGTGGTCACAGAACAAGAGTATGTTGAACTATTAAAAGAGCACGGTATTGAGGTACCTGTATGAGTCAGCGAGTCACTCCGCGCCTTCCCCTGGGCGCCCTCCGGGATGAAAAGCCTTGGTTAGCGATTATTACTGCTGTTTGTTTTACATTGTTGGCGTCGGGCTGTGTTTCTTCTCCACCAGAGAACCTGGATAACCTGTGCAAGATATTTGAAGAGAAAGATGATTGGTATGAGGAAGCCAAAGCTTCTGCTGATAAGTGGGGAACCTCTATCCCAGTGTTAATGGCAATTATTCACCAAGAATCTAAATTTGAAGCAGATATTAAACCGGACTTTGAGTGGTTTTTAATAGTGCCCCTGGGGAGAGCATCATCTGCTTACGGTTACTCACAAGCCCTAGATGGTACGTGGGATGGATATATTAAATCATCTGGAAATTGGGGGGCTGATCGCGATGAATTTGATGATGCCATTGACTTCATTGGCTGGTATAACGCTACGAGTTATCGTAGGAATAAAATAAAACGTAACGACGCTTACCATTTATATCTTGCTTATCATGAAGGTCATGGCGGTTTTGAAAAACGTACCTTTAAAAATAAAGCATGGCTTAAAAAAGTAGCCAAGAAAGTATCGGTTCGGGCAACCAAATACAAAAAACAGTATTGGGGGTGCGCGAAAATGTTGAAAGAAGACACAGGGTGGTTTTTTTAATGTATGACGAAATGCCGGATTACGGTGAAAAACAAGAACAGCCAGTAGCCGAAAGGTTTTTAGACATACCTTGGGATGCATTGGAAACGGATGTTTTACATGCCTTGGTGGAAGAATTTGTGAGTCGAGAAGGGACGGATTATGGCAGCGTGGAGTTATCGTTGGCAGATAAAACTGAGCAGGTGATTTCAGGCGTTAAAAACAAACGTTATGTGATTCTGTTTGATCAAGAAATGCAGAGTTGTCATATTGCAGATAAAAATAACTGGGATGATTCTGTTAAGCGTGGTTTGTAAGTGGCGTATGAGGCGATTTGCTCATCCTGCGAGAGGGGCCGCAAAACCGATTTAGGTAATTTGTATGGAGAGTAACCCAAAATCATGCAAATTTGTGCTAAGCTGTAGCTCCGTTTCGACCATAAAAGGCCCAAAATGGCAATTAGATCAAATATAGTAACGTCAAAAAAGAAGCAACCCGCAGGGTCTGAAACCTCTATATCTATTGAAGCAAAAACCAAAGCTTTCCTTGAGTCAGGTGGAGAAATTCAGCAGATTCGCTCAGGTGTTAGCGGCCAACAAAGTATGATGGCGCCAAAGCCTGTAGAGAACAAAGAACAAAATGCTAGCCCTCAAATAGTCAGCGATAAATCCTGATTGTTGCGAGGCAGATTTCGTTAGAACGCAAAAGACGCAATCGCTTACCCTAGATGGCCTCTAGGGTAAGCGACAGGTACCTTGCATAAGGTTATTATGCCTACATTACTTTCGTTTTCTTCTTGCAATAGTGAATCCTAAAAATCCAACCAACAACATCCATTCCATTGAGCCACCTTTTGCACCAGGAGTTGATGTTAAAAAGTTGGCGGCATTAAAGTATAATGGCCGTACATCATGAGAACCATCCAGAATATTTAGCATATCCCAGTGATCCCAGTTTCCTTCAATGTGCCCCATATAATTCCAAACGCCCGGTTGAATATCGTTGCCGTCTTTAATAGATGCATCGTAATAGTTAATAACGTCCGTTGACCAGTTGATCGGCCCTTCCATTGCTCGTGTTGTTGTTATGCCATCGTTTGGCCAGAATGAGCTATCTAAAGTGACACCACCTTCAGGTTGGTGTGTGAATGATCCCATAAAACTTACAGGAAGTAGTAAAATTGGGTTTGTACTTTTTCCTGGGTTCTCCGTGCCGTCACCACTTAGTTCTGATGTTTGATTAGACCAAGAATAATAATAAACATCGTCTTCAGCACTAGCGAACTGATTGATTTCTGCAGACCCGGTTGAGCTTAGGTCGTAGAATGCCGAGTCCTTTTTATCATACATTGCTGTTAGGATTCGTTTGGTGTAAGCACTTGGAAACTCAAATAGACCTCTGCCTCCTAGGCCGAAGTGGTCTAGTTTGAAATCATAAATGGCATCTATGTTGAGAAGGTTTACCGCTTTTATCAGCATGGATACTAGAGTGTCGAACCCAGATATTTTGTGGTAAATCGCGTGAGCAAGAGGGGAGCCATCATTGGCACCAGCAATTGATGCCAAGCCATTGACCCATTGATTATCTCCTTTAAATAAATCGGACAGGTCGTTTGTGTTTGTGACTGCTTTTTCGGTGTCGCTGCCTTGGCCCAATAATTCAATTAATAGACGCGCTGTTTGTGTACCTTGGCTGTGGGCTATAATGTTAACCTTTTGGCCATCGCCAAGTTTACTGATTTTTGACTTGTTTCTCCAAGTATTATAGTTTTCTCCAAACCGCTCGTGGTCGTGTTCTTCTGCATGTGCTTTCCCGTAATCAACACGTGTCCCCGTTAGTTGTGCATACAATTCACAGACTCTATCCCAGGAGCTTGAAATAGGCCCCATTGCAGGAGTGACCACGATTTTATGCCCACCTTGTCTTTTTAATTCCTCTTGAATATCTTTGAAACCACCAAAATGTTTGTATACTCCTAACACTTCATCCCGGCCCCAACCAAAAAAACCATGGACGAGTACTATCGGGTAATCATTCAGGCGTTCATTGGGAGCAGCGGGCTCTGTTAATGTGGCAGCGTTGGTTGAGGTGGACAGGCCTAAGAGTAATAACCCTGTCGCGAAAGCTGTGCGAAATTTATGTTGTTTTTTTATGGTTGGCATAATGTTCTCCATTATTGTTTTTTTAGTGGGTAAAAAATGCAGGCAATAGTGTGCCAAGGCCGTTTAATCGCAAAAACGATATGACCTTATGGCGTTGGTTTTTCTGATATGGAATGTGTCAAATCCAATTGATAGGCGCAGAAAACCACAACAGGCTAATTTTTTTCCTGCAGGGTTGGGCTATCGAAATGGAATTGGAGTGATGCTAATAAGGTTTGATGGGTATTTTCATTTTGGTTCCCCTTAATGAAATGATGACGTTACTTGTTATTATTTTCCCCGTAAGACTTACGGTGTATATTTAATTTAAAGGCAGTGACCGCTAAATACTTGTATGAATCAGACTTGATGGTTAAAAACTATTGGGATTTCATATGAGTGATAAATCCTACAATTAACCTTCATCGGTATGTTATAAAATGACATTGAAATATAATTACTTGGCATGAGTATGGAATCGGATTCTGTTTTGTATCGTTTTGTTCAGCGCAATGTTGCTCCTATAGTAAAGGGGTATTCTCGTTTAGAAGTTGTGGGGCTAGAAAATCTCCCGTCAGAAGGGGAGGGGGCATTATTAGCATGCAATCACTCCGGTAGTGTTTGGTGGGATGCGTTATGCCTGATAGCGGGACTGGGAGATCGACCTGTTAATTTTGTTGCCCACCACTGGGATGCAAAGCTTCGGTTTATGCGTCTATTTCTAGAAAGTTTGGATTGTGGTTTTTTAGATGAGCATGTGTGTGATATTTGCGAAAGCGGGAGTGTTGTTAAGGGAGTGCAATCAGGGAAGTTAATGTGCATTTACCCAGAGGAGTCGTATCATTCGTTCCGCCATCGATATACCTTGTTTAAATTTAGCCCTCATGTCGTGAAATATGCCGATGTTGCTAAGGTGCCCATTATTCCCGTTACCATTATTGGTGCGGAGGAGGCTGCGCCAACGTTCTTTGGGCCAAAATTTAAAAATGTTCCATTACATGTTCCTTTTCATCCCCCGTTAATTTTACCGTTTAAGGTAACTATAGAGATTGGAAAACCCTATTTCTATGAGGAGCTGTTGCCGAGTACTGCCGGGGCGTTAGATGAGGATGAGCGTTATGCGCTAGCTGCAGAGCAACTGCGAGAGCATATGTTTTCTACTATGAGTCGGTATCGCGCTAGCCGGATATCAGATGAAAAGTATATTGATCGACAAGCCTGGTATTAGCTTCTTGCTATAGAGTGCTCTCGGCGGGCGCCTAATTACGCTAACTTAACCATTGACAATGGCAGGAACTGCATGGCATTCTTCAATTAGTTAAACGGAATGACGCGTCATTCCGTTTTGATATAAAGGATGAATAATTGTCCCTGTTAAAAGCCCTAGGAGGTTGTATGCGTATTGAAAACCGTCGTGCCGTGCTGTCTTATCCCCCCATTACTTATGATATTAGCCAGTTTTTATTGTTTCCATTGAATTATGCGATTAGTGGTTTGTGCCACCTTCAGCCTAAAAAATCTGTGTGGAATGAAACAGGCTTTGAATCGAAAGAGGTTCCTGGCTCAGGAAAGCCTCTTGAGCAGGTTAAGACCGAAATACTTCATCAACAAGATGTCGCTTATAATGAAGGTGATTTGGTACGTCTATATGACTCACTTCCTGCAGTCACTGCTGAAGCAGATTTAATTGGGCGTGCTTGGCAAGGGAAGATTCTTAGAACCAATGCATCGGTGTTAGACCTTGCTGAATGGGCGTTGATCAGGCCGTTAAGTATGCTTGGTATTAAGTGGGGTAAACGTTACAAGACGAGTGAGAAGGGTGATCCGTTGTTGATGCGTTGGTGTGATAAGGTCTATTTCCCAATCCCTATTTGGGGGAATGTTGGCATGACTGATATCAAGTGGCGCGGCACTTCAACGGCTACAATGAATTATGACCACCAGCCATGGAAAGATTATTTTAAATTACTTTCTGATGACAACGGAACCATTGTATTGTTGGGTGTGTGGACACATAAACACATTGCTGGTGGATGGTTTACGCTGACCCTGGATACTGAAATTAAAGCGTAGGACATATCAGTGTTAGGGTCAGTTAATGGTGTGCTTTTAATTGATAGCAGGGCTTATAGCCGATAAAAAACGCTCTGCATCGTTGGCCGTTTTTTCGGGGAGTTCTTCCATAGGGATATGCCCTGCATTTTTGTAAATAATAGTTTCTGCTTGGGGAACGTCTCTTTTCCAATTGTTGGCGTGAGCTACTGGTACCCAAGCATCTTCTTCGCCCCACATTATCAATGTCGGCATTGATAATGTTTTCATTTTTGTGGTGACCTCGGGGTGACCATTAAAATGTTTAAATGTTAGGAACACATCAACCATGGCATCACGACCACCAGGGTGTGAGAGTAGATCAAAGTAGCGATCAAATACCGTGTGATGAATATTGTCCGGTTGGCCGTAGACTTTTCTTACGCTGGAATCAACAATAAACCTTGGGGCGATCCAGCGAGCGATGGACTGAATGATTGGTAGGGTTACCAACTTCATAACCAATGGAAGTTTTTGTTCGTACCCAATAGGGTCAATGAGTATTAGTTTTTCGACTCGCTCTGGGTGGGTTGCTGCATAGTTCCAAGAGATAAACCCCCCTAGAGAGTTTCCGACTAAATAAAACGAGTCGATGTTTAATGCATCAACAAAACCGTTAAATAGCGTGACGGTATATTCGGGATCAAATTGTTTGCTGGCATTGGGATCCGATAAACCGAAGCCAGGAATATCAAAACGAATGATCCGGTATTTGGATTTTAGAATCTCTACCCAACCGTCCCAGGTGTGCAATGATGCCATTACACCGTGGGATAAAATAAGAACAGGGCCTTCCCCTTCATCTTGGTAATGGATAACGGTACCGTCAACGGTTACGTACTGAGAGTGGTTACTAGCATATTTCTCTTTAAGACGGTCGGGGTGTGTTGTATGTACCCCTATTTTTTGAAATGCGCGAGAAAGGGCTTGCAGACAAGGAACGGTCGCTTTTTGCTGGGTGGGGGTTGGCATAACAGGCACCTCTCATGTAGTAGTTATCAATATATGTGGCTTCAATAATCGAATTCACATTAGTGTACGTTTGTACACTAATGTGAGGCAATAACTAAATGATATTTTTCTGTAACAGAAAAATGATCGATATTTTGAGGTTTTTACAGAAGTTTGCCGACAAAGTGAGAGGTTTCAGGGTCAATATTAGTGTTTCTGTGTAACTTTAACATTTGTGTACATAACCATATGACAAATTAGTTGGATCGTTGAGCCATTTCAGATACTAATTTGAGGGGGTTCATTTTATATTGAGGGATGCCGATTCGATATGTTCTTCGCCTAAGTGGTATTGCTTTATGTGTGGTACTTATTACTTCCTGTAGTGTTTTTATAGGAGGAAAGGGTACGCGTGAGCTTAAGGTTGATGAGGAAATGGTGGTTGGCTTACCAAAGGGTTATACACAACAGCGTTTTTCTGCCTATACAGGCCCGCACCCGAGCACTATTACCAGGCCAAGTGAAGAGTTTCCATTTCCTATCGCTGTAGGGGAGATGGGCCCTGTTCAACCATTGTTTTCTGGTGAGCGTCAGTATCCATTCTTGTGCCGTTCAGAGGAATCCCATTTAGGGCAGCCCTTAGTTGATAACCAAGATAGAGTGGGTATTCCGGTGTACCGCGTTGATGATAACGGTGTAAAAACTAACTCTCGTTTGGGGTATAGCAAGGACTGCTCATTACCTACGCGCATTCATTATTTTTATAATCAGGCGGTAACAAACAAGTTTTATCCGCTGGAAGATGCTCGGGATGACATCGCAAAAATACAGTTAAACGGTAAAGAGCAAGATTTTATTGTTCGTATAGAGACGGGAACTATCAACCGTTTTATTTATGGAATTGCAACGCTTAAAGGTGTTAACGATGCAATTGATAAGCCCGATCTACGCCATTGGAATGGCGCCTTAGTGTATCAGTTTAAGGGAGGTGTGGGGATTGGGTTCGATCAAGGAAAAATGAAAATACGAAAGTTGTTAAAATATCGCCGCGAGCAGCTGGCAAAAGGTTATGCGGTGGCCTATTCAACGGGTAATTCCACTGACAATCATTACAACGTCTGGTTACAAGAAGATACTGCGATGCGGGTAAAAAAGCAGTTTGAAACGGCGTATGGAAAACCGCGTTATACCGTTGGTATTGGTGGTTCTGGAGGAGGGCTTCAGCAATACTTGTTGGCGCAAAATAGGCCTGGCTTGTTAGATGCGGCGATACCCCAATACTCTTATCCGGATATGGTGACACAAACGGTATATGCGTTAGATTGTGAACCGTTGGAGTATTATTTTGATATCACTGATCGTAAAAATAGTTATTGGAGTCGTTGGGAAAATCGCTCAAAAATAGAAGGGTTGAGTGCAAAAACGATGGATAGTCCGCCGTATTCTATGGCATATCGTGTTTCAAAATTGGTGAACGGTTATTGGCCTAGCGCCCCGAGTGGCGCTAGTGAGTGTTCTCATGCGTGGCGAGGCCCCGCTCAGTTAGTGCTAAATCCGCGCTTTTTCTCGGACACGTTTCGTTTTAAAAAACGTGTATATCGCAGTACGCATTGGAGCCATTGGGAAGATGTAAGAAGTCTTTATGGCGTTAATGAACTGGGGTACGCTCGCTCTACGTGGGATAATGTGGGCGTTCAGTATGGATTGTTAGCCTTAAAAAACGGTGATATATCCGCTAGCTCCTTTTTAGACCTCAATAAAAAAGTAGGAGGATGGCGGTATCCTCAACAAATGAAGAAAGCCCGTTTTTGGTTTGTTGATGGGCGAACCGATATGATGGATTTTTCAATTTGGAGTCATCACAACATTAACCTGCGTTGGCGAGGTGATGCACCCGCTAAACGTACTAAAGGAGATGTTCAGGCGATTGAGGCTGCATATCGATCAGGTATGGTGTTTATGGGTAAGATTGATATACCTGTGATTGATATTAGACATTATCTTGATGGTGAACTGGATATGCACCATAGCTTTGCCAGTTTGGCGACCCGTGACCGGATTATCGATTTTGCGGGCCATGCTAATGAACATGTTATTTGGGTTGCTCATGAAGACTATGACCCTACAGAAAAAGCGTTTGATGTAATGGATGAATGGATGGCGATGAAACAAAAAGCCGTTAAGAAAATCACGATTAGGGGAAATGAAGTGCAGGAGTCGCTGGATAATGATACAGATACGTTCAACGATGTCGTGCCTGAAGTAAAACCTGGGTCGGTAGTTGATACCTGCTTTGATCGAGCAGGAGGGGTTATAGCATCCGGCAACTCTGTTTGGGATGGGCAATGGAATAATCGTGCGAAGGGAGAATGTACAGAAACCTACCCACCCTTTAAAAGTTCACGACAGGTGGCAGGTGAGGATATAAAAGGATGGGTACTTAAGTGTCAGTTGCAACCGGTAAAGGAGGCGTTACAGAAGGGGCTTTATGGCTCTGTAAATATGCAGCCGCATGTAGCGCAGTTGGAGTTGCTATTTCCCGACGGGGTCTGTGATTATTCTAAGCAAGGGGTGGGTGTTCCGGAGCATATTTTTGATGTGCCCCTCGGTAGCCCTTTTACGGAACCAACGGTTAATCTAGATCGGAAAGCTGATCCAACCAAGGTTTTTGCCGTAGGTAATTCGCAAAACTATCAGGGTCTAAGGCAGGACTAAAATAGAAACCTTGAATTAAGTCACAGTGGTGTTTCATTAAAAAACGCAGCTCTTCTTCGAGTTCTACCCCTTCAGCAACGACCTCTAAATTCAGGTGCCGACACAGGTCTATGGTGGTGTGAACAATTGCTCCAGACTGTGCATTTTTCACCGAATCGGTAATAAAACATCGATCAATTTTTAATGTAGTAAAGGGGAAACGCGTTAAATAACTTAGGGACGAGTAACCCGTACCAAAGTCATCTAGTGCAACTTTAACCCCTAGTGAGCGGAGACCTTCAAGGGTTCTTAGTGTGCGGTGTGAATCTTCTAATAATACACCTTCAGTAATTTCGACTTCTAATTGCGAGGCGATAAGCCCTGCTTTATCTAAAGCACTTCGTACTTTTTCCACCAGCCCAGGTGTTTTTAATTGAATGGCTGACAGGTTGATGGCTGTTCTAATCGGTCCGATACCCAAATCATTCCAATGTTTGGTTTTCTGACAAGCCTCCTCTATTAACCAATCTCCCAGTTCGTTTATTAAACCGAGTTCTTCCGCCATAGGAATAAATTGGCCAGGAGAGATCATACCTCGTTCTGGATGAGTCCAGCGTACTAGCGCTTCTGCTGAAGTGACTTCTTCTGTCGCTAGGTTAATTTTTGGCTGGTAATGTAATTCTAAGTCGCCATTATGAATGGCGTGACGTAAGTCATTCTCAATAGAAAGACGTTCTTTGGATTTTGCATCGATTTCACTGGAGTAAAAGCGGAAGTTATTTCGCCCTTGGGATTTTGCGAACCGCATCGCTGCATCTGCATTCCTTACGAGTGTTTCGCTGTCCTGACCGTTCACGGGGTAAAGGGAAACGCCCACACTAGCCGTGAGCACAACAGATTGGGTGTTGTATTGCATGGGTGTTGAAAGGCGTTTTAATAGTCGTTGAATAACGGCGATGACGTCATCTAATCGACTAAAATTGTTCAGAACAACGACAAATTGATCGCCTTCCAATCTTGCCAATACGTCGTCGGATTTCTCGGTAACCGTGTGAGGGTCAATGGCGGCTTGGTTAAGCTTAATGCAACCCGGGTTGTTCATCGCTTCCAAAAAACGTTGCGAGATTACTGTTAATAGTTTATCGCCAGCATCGTGACCAAGAGAGTTGTTGATGCGAGTAAAAAGGTCTAAATCTAGCAAGATGACGGCACAACAAGAACTATTTTTCTTGGCCTGTTTAACGGAATACTCTAAGTGTGTTTTGAAAAAGGTTCGGTTGGGTAAGGAGGTGAGTGTGTCGTAATAGGCCAGTTGTAGGATTTGATCCTTGCTGGAGGTTTCTTCTGTTATATCGTGTAATGTGCCTGATACACGAACATGCCCATTTTCAAGATAGGTAATTTCAGCTTCTTGGCGAACACGAATGGGGTGCTCTTCTGTGGGGTACATCGTGTGTTCAAGTACAAAGGAGGTTCCATTGTCTTTAAGCACCTGTTGATAAAGAGTCTTAACGCGATCCTTTTCTTCACCTCTAAACAAACCAACCATATCGGATATAGCTGTGGGATGATCTTCAGCAAAGCCCAATATCCGGTTAAATTCCTTTGAAACTCGCAAGGCTTTCTTTTGACCGTTCCAATCCCAGCTTCCGAGTTTTGCAATACGCTCGGCATTGTTAAGGCGGGCCTCTCTTTGCTCCAATGTCTTGAGTACACGGCTGGTACGTAAAATATAACGTGTGCGTTGCTCTAATATAAAGTGATTGAGCGGTTTGATTATAAAATCGGTAGCGCCGGCTTCAAATGCACGGGCGATAGACTCTTC
>CAJXXT010000175.1 GCA_913063495.1 uncultured Gammaproteobacteria bacterium
AATTGCCATAAAGAATTTACCGAAAAATTCTACTCAGGAATTCTAAATTTGCATTTGGAAACCGCGATGTTCCCTCGATCTGTTGCATTACAACAACTGATCGATGCGATAATAAGAGCGTCTCTACACAGTACCTATGGCGATAAATACTGCAATCATTACAGTATTCCTATCCCACCCAAATCGGTGCGGCTCCTTTTTTACGGCATCAAACAGGTAAGCAAAGGCGTCAACATCCTGGGTAAGTACATACCATCGTTAGAGAGAAAGCTTGATAGCAGCGGTGAATATTTATGGGAAGAAGTGTTCGTTGAAGCAGAAAAGTATTTAAAACAGCATTTTGGCGCTACTAATGTGGTGTCAGGTACGGATAATGCGCATGTCAAAGGTGCATCATCTTCCTAGTACCCAATAGAGTATAAGAAACACAAAAATAAACCCAAAGGCGAGTGAAGTGATTGCATTTATGACTCTGATGAATCGATTTGCCGATGGGTCTGATTTTCGTTCGCTGATAGTCTGGTATTGAATCCAATGAATTTCCTTAGGAGCATTCAAGCATGACGACTATAGAAAAGGCAGCGACAGAAAAGACAGCTCTTCATATGAACCCCAACGCCAAGCAAACTGACTACCATCCCAATAACTACTTCCGGCGCGACAACGATGCCCTGCGACCAGCGCCTGATCGCGTAAAGAACAATCCAGCGTGGTACCCGATGAGAAAGTTTTTGCTTAATGGCCTACGACCTTTAGGTAAATATACCCCACCTACAATGGTTGGCGACTATCCCGACAGAGTTAATGATCTCTACTGGCAAGGGGATGAGCTGGCAGAAGAGGTGAAATATCTTAAAAAGCCTAACGCAGTGACCAAACATCTACCTAAACTTCTGCGAGGGTGGGCCAAGGTTAATAGTATGCGAGGCAAGTATCGCCCGAATGAACGTTGGAGCCACCGGTTCCATCATGAAGGCGCTTTTATCAATGGCTATAAGAAATTCATGCTAATTCGAGACGATGAAACGAACGTAGATTTTAAATCACATGACAATACCAAGGCCTCTGATCTTGGTAAAAAATCAGCGTTTAGCTCTTAATATTCATTTTATCGACATAGAGAAATACCCATGAAAGCGCCAGCTAGTATTGCACAAACCCAGACTAACGATCTCACAGATGCATTGTCTCGCTATGATCTTGCTGAAATCAAACGATTTCAAAAAAGAACAAAGCAACCACAAGACACGCATTTGCCTGGGGATACTGGCTGGCCAGTTGTGGGACATATCTACCCGTTTTTAACAGACTTTCACGCATGGTTAAACAAACAATACCACGCATACGGACCTGTCTTTAAATTTCGTACGCCTTTTCTCAATGGCGTCTATCTGATCGGCCCCGAGGCCAACAAACTCGTATTTCAAAATGAAGGGAAATTGTTCTCAAATCACATGGCATGGGCCCCCCAGTTTGAGTCACTATTTGACAACAATCTTCTACAACGCGACTTTAAGGATCATAAAACTCATCGCAAGATTTTGCAGCAAGCCTTTAAAAGACCGGCTGTTGAAGGCCATATTGCGTTGATGAACCCTTTGCTTGCAGAGGGTATCAACAAGCTTGTGAGCGGTAAAAAAATCAAATCGATGGATTTTATTAAACGTTTGTTACTCAACACTGGCTCCGAGGTATTTCTCGGGCTTAAAACCGGCCCTGAGGCAGATAAACTCAACCAAGCCTTCACCGATATTGTGAGTGGCGGCACTGACCCTTTTCGTCGAAAAGAAATCTGGTTCTCACCCTATGCCAAAGGTGTACGCGGCAATAAACTGATCGGTCGATTTATACTAGACAATATTGAGCAATGTCGAAACGGATCGGGTAAAGATATGTTCACTCATCTCTGCAATATTCGCGATGAGGATGGCAATCTCTTCTCCGATGAACAGGTTAAGGATCATTTGCTCTTTATGCTGTTTGCTGCACATGACACCACCACTAGCGCCATGAGTGCCACAATGTACGCCCTTGCGTCAAACCAGGCTTGGCAGGAAAGCTTGCGTGAAGAAATGTTCTCACTAAACAAAGGCAGCATCGAGTTTGAAGATTTAGAAAAATTAGAGAAGACCGGCTGGATTTTTAGCGAGTCCTTGCGCATGTACCCAGCGGTTCACTCAATGCCTCGTTACGCTTTGAGAGACTTTGAATTCAACGGTCATATTATTCCTGCACATACTAATGTACTCGTCTCTGCCTTAGTTACTCACTATATGCCTGAATATTGGAGCAATCCGAACGAGTTTGACCCTCAGCGCTTTTCACCAGAGCGAGCGGAAGACAAAAAGGATTTTAACCAATATATTCCGTTCGGCGGGGGCGCTCACAAATGTTTGGGGCTTCATTTCGCACAAGTTCAAGGGAAAATGTTTTTATTCCACTTGCTAAAAAACTATCGAATTACCAAAGACCGAAAAATGACGTCGTACAAATACAATAATGTCCCCCTAACGTTTCCAACGGATGGGTTGCCTTTAACCTTCACCCGTATATGAGGAGATAACCCCGAACCTGGGGTTATAGTAACGGCCTCAATTAATCAGAAATTGCCTTCCGCCATTCCCGAGGGGACTTTCCTGTCCAACCTTTAAACGCTGCGCGAAAATTCGACGTTTCCCCATACCCTAGCTTCAATGCAATTTGTGCAACTTGTAACTGGGTTTGGTCGAGATAATATCGCGCAGTCTCCTCTCTGATTTTTTGTAGTAACACTCTGAAACTGGTCCCTTCTTCTGCCAGCTTTCTTCGTAGGGTTCTTTCCGTTATATTCATGCGTCTGGAAATCTCGTTGCTTGATGGATTTGTATCAAGGTAAAAGCGGATCAGGTCAATAACCCGGTCAGTCGAGGTTAAGGTTTCCTTGGCTCTAATTAATTCAACTTCACATTCTTCTATTGTTGTTTCTGCATCAATTGAATTCGCTGTGAGTAATTCAAGTTTCATATGTTCGAGTTTGAAAAACAGTAGGTTGCGCTCAGAATTAAACTCAATTTTATTCGCTAACTGTATTTGGAGTGGCTCTAAGTACGTTGGCTCCGATAAAGAAAAGGTATATTTATCCGCGATTACCTCCCCACCCGTTAGAACTTTAATATTCCTTGCTATACCCATGAACATAACCTCTAGAATGATGCGGTTTAAGTCGGGGTAACGAGAGAGGGCATTGATTTCTAACACTAAGTGCTTACCACGCGTCTGGCTGGTAAGACGTACCAGGGGCATTACTAATGAAGAGTAGCGCTCTGCCAGTTGAATCGCAGCGTGCACATCAACACAACTCATAATAGCCCTGCTTATTAAACCTAAGCTACCCAAACCGAAGCGCTTCTCTATTTCTACGCCAAAAGCGGGTTCAGCACTCTGCTTCACCGCTTCATTGGTGAAGGCGTAAAACTGGTCTTCCGACAGGGTATCTTGCTGCGCATTAAACGAGTTTTTATCAATTCCTGCAGCGGTAAATAGTGCTTGGTTGTCACCTTTACGATCCAATACAAACCTTTCTACATGGGGCAAGATAAAACCCGGGATATCTATCTTTTGCATATCGCTATCAATCACTCAGTGTCCGTAATTCCCCCCTTTTTACCCCATTCTAATCTGTACAGTCAATAGCTTGCGACAGATAATTAATCAATCAATCTGCCTAGGAGACCGCTATATGAGAGCAACCACAGGACTTAGCGACACAAACAATACCGACATTGTTGAGTCGCTTTCCACCTTTGATTTACCAAAAATACGTGCATTTCAAAAACGAACCAAGCTTGGCAAGCTGAGTCACATTCCGGGTGGATCAGGGTTGCCTTTTTTGGGTCACTCCTATTGGCTTGCAACAGATTCACATGCGTGGCTAGATCGAAAATACGCTGAAAACGGCCCTGTGTTTCGGGCAAAAACGCCCATACACGATATGGTAATGTTGCTAGGCCCGGAAGCCAACAAGTTGGTGTTTAAAAACGAAGGTAAGATTTTCTCCAATTTCCTTGCGTGGGATAATACGTTCGAAAACCTTTTCGACAACGCCCTGTTGGAACGAGATTTTGCTGATCATAAAAAGGAGCGTAAGGTTCTACAACGGGCATTCAAACGCCCGGCTATCGAGGGGCATATGCAAATAATGAACCCCGCACTGAAAATGGGGATCGAACAATGGCGTACTGGCCGCACGATTAAAGCCATGGAGCATGTGAAAAAATTATTGCTAAACGTCGGCGCCAAGGTGTTCCTTGGGATTGAAATGGGCCCTCAAGCAGACACTATAAACCAGGCTTTTATCGACATCGTCGCCGGTTGTGGCGATCCAATACGCCGAAAAGTAATATGGTTTTCGCCCTATGCGAAAGGGATTAGAGCCAGTAAAACACTATGTAAATACATTATGGATAATATTCCTGAGCGTAGAAAGGTAGTGGGTCTTGATATATTCTCACAGCTATGTCACATGCGTGATGATGAAGGCAAGCTGATCAAGGATGAAATAATACGAGACCATATGATTTTCGTTCTGTTCGCCGCCCATGACACAACGACAAGTACCCTCAGCGCTATTCTTTATGCACTGGCCTCAAATCTTGAGTGGCAGGAAGAACTTCGGGAAGAAATGTCCAGCCTGAACAAGAATGGCATTGAATTTGATGATATCGACGCGCTGCGGAAAACTGGCTGGACGTTTAAAGAGGCTCTGCGAATGTATCCAGCTTTAAGCGTTATGCCTCGCTATGCCTTGAAAGATTTCGAGTTCAATGGGCACCTTATACCGGCAAATACCATGGTAACGGTTTCGACTGTGTTTACCCACTATATGTCCGAATACTGGACTAATCCCCATACGTTTGATCCGTATCGATTCTCTCCAGAGCGAGCTGAAGATAAGCAACATTTCTTTCAATATATTCCTTTCGGTGGTGGTGCACATAAATGTTTGGGGCTTCATTTTGCTGATATACAAGTAAAGATATTCTTGTTTCATCTATTAAAGAATTACAAGGTTACCAAGAACCCGAAGATGAAAAAGTACAAGTACAACAATGTCCCCCTAACGTTTCCCACTGACGGGTTGCCATTGAGGTTTGATAGAATTCATCGATAAAAATATGTAATTCCATTGATTTTAATGTTGTTCGGCGACTGACTGAACGGAGATTTTATGAATACGCTGTCTGTTAATTATGAAGTAAAAGAAAAAATAAAAACTGAGCTTTTCCAGAGCATGCTTGAAATGTCCTATAGCAAAATAACGGTTAAAAACCTGGTCGATCGATTGGGGATGAGTCGACAAAATTTTTATCGTTATTACCTCTCGAAGGACGAAGTTTTACTGGATTTAATCGATAACACCCTGGATTCAGCTTATCAGATTATTGAGGTGAACTTAGAGGGGGTTCGGGAAAACATTGAACTAATATCCATCCGAATAGAAGAATTAGTCCTCCCACAGAAGGATCTTGTTAATGAGCTTCTAAGTTGTTCCAATGAAAAGGTCGTGTTTTCTCATTTACGAAGCTTTGTTCGTAGAGTCGTAGGGAGGTTGTTAAGAGAAAGCAATCATAAATGTATCGACCAGGATTATCTGGAGATCATTATTTCTCAGTATACAGGCTCGGGCTACCATATGTTGAAAACCTGGGCACAAAACGACAGGGAGTTAGACAGAACTAAACTCAGAAGCCTTGTCGTTAATTTTGTAGAAAACTGGTTTAACGCAGTGGATGATGCTTGTTCTTGATTTTGTTTTATTCCCACTTATCGTTTCTTAAACAATGGAAAGAAATTAAAGGAAATTACTGATGCTAGATATCCCATTAAAGACTGAGACAATTAGACAGGAGCATATGGATATTTGCCCTGATGTGTATAAAGACATTGACCTTACTCAGGCACCTGGCCGATACAGAAAAAAATCGGACGAAAATGGCTCTCTCTGGTCAAAGGCTACTGACGGTGATAAAGAGATGATGTCCGATGGCGACCTGCAGGAACAATTTCGTCAATGGTCGGTGGCAGGTGATCCTGTAGCAGATGCGTTCGCCTTAAGGTTCCGAGACCTTAAACATAGCGTCGCAATGCAAATGCTCAATACTGCCCTTGACAGAGGAATTGACGCTGTTGAAAATGCTCCAGCAGAACTTATTGCGTTGATGGCGCAGGTAGATCATGTACCAGACTGGGTCGATTGGGACGCTGTGGATAGAACTGCGGAGCTGATTGGTCCAATGATTTACGCTTTGGGACAAACTGGATGGCGCGCGGGTTTTGTTTTGACTTTTGGTAATTCGTATCAAGGTTTGCCGATGGTGAAAACGGGCGCCTTACACAAACCTGAAACGGCTCCCGGTAGAATTAAAGAAACCGTCAGTGTTATTAATTACCTTGCGATCCCTGGAGGATTACGTCGGCAGGGCGTAGCATTAAAGTTATTGGTGAGAGTCCGGGTTATGCACTCCCTAGTACGGGTTAATTTACTGAAAAACCCCAAAACATGGGATGTCTCGACTTACGGAGTGCCTCTACCCCAGGTCGATATGTACGCTGCATGGGGTCTTATTGCTAGTGGTTTAGCGGTAATGGAGAATGTGAGCGGGAAACCGATGAATATTTCTGCGTTGCGTTACCTTATGTATTTAACGGGCGTCGATACACGTATGCCCAGTAACAGCGTCGAAGAGGTGAAGGGTGTCATGGTAATGATTGCATCAACGTTGAATTATAAGTACGAAGCCTGGGCATCTGAATTAACCGCAACAGCTCTAAATGCAAAAATGAACCCGAACATTAGTATTAAGGATAAATTGTGGGACAAAACCGATCGAAAACTGGGTGAGCTTATTCTCACGAAAGTCATGGGCAAGCGAAAAGCGGCGAAACTTGGTGTTACTGCATCTCTGCTAAATTACGCATCTGCGGCATACTTGATTACGCCAGTAGTCGCTAAGTTTGCCAAATTAAAAGCAATGGAGGTGTTGCCTGACGGTAAAAATAGGGTGAAAAGAATGTGTGTGGATTATGCGTACAGAAACATGGGCATTGACCTTAAGTTTGATAGTAATTCAGACAATTATAGTAGCACTAAAGGCACAGCGTGAGAATTTACATAGCACGAGGATCGCATTTTAATCATAAGCCCAGGCAGATTTTATGAACCGTTTTCTGGATCTTATTAAACCTAAGCTACCCAAACTGAAACGCTTCCCTATTTCAAGGCCAAAAGTGGGTCTTCCGACAGGGTATCTTGCTGTGCATTAAACGATTTTTTATTAATACCTGCCGCAGAAAACAGTGCTTGATTGTCACCTTTACGATCCGGCACAAACCTTTCTACATGGGGCAAGAGAAAGCCGGGATATCTATTTTTTGCATATCGCTATCAATGACTCAATGTCCGCAATTCCCCCCTTTTTGCCCCATTCTAATCTGTACAGTCAATAGCTTGCGACAGATAATCAATCAATCAATCCATCTAGGGGAACGTTATATGAGAGCAGTTACAGAACTTGGCGACACAAACAATACCGACATTGTCGAGTCGCTTTCCACCTTTGATTTACCAAAAATACGTGAATTCCAAAAGCGAACCAAGTTAGGCAAGCTGAATCACATTCCGGGTGGATCAGGTTTGCCTTTTATTGGTCACACCTATTGGTTTCTAACAGACTCTCATGCGTGGATAGATCGAAAATACGCTAAAAACGGACCTGTGTTTCGGGCAAAAACGCCCATACTCGATATGGTCATGTTGCTAGGCCCAGAAGCCAACAAGTTAGTGTTTAAAAACGAAGGTAAGATTTTCTCCAATTTCCTTGCGTGGGATAATACGTTCGAAAACCTTTTCGACAACGCCCTGATGGAGCGAGATTTTGCTGGTCATAAAAAGGAGCGTAAGGTCCTACAGCAGGCATTTAAACGCCCGGCTATCGAAAGCCACATACAAATAATGAGCCCCGCACTGAAGGCTGGGATTGAGCAATGGCCTACCGGCCGTACGATTAAAGCCATGGACCATGTGAAGCAATTATTGCTAAATGTCGGCGCCAAGGTGTTTCTCGGACTTGAAATGGGCCCTCAAGCAGACACGATAAACCAGGCTTTTGTCGATATCGTCGCCGGTTGTGGGGATCCAATACGCCGAAAGGAAATATGGTTTTCGCCCTATGCGAAAGGGATTAGAGCCAGTAAAACGCTATGTAAATACATTATGGATAATATTCCTGAGCGCAGAAAGGTAGCGGGTGATGATATGTTCTCGCAGCTATGTCACATGCGTGATGATGAAGGCAGACTGATCCAGGATGAAAAAATACGAGACCATATAATTTTCGTCTTGTTCGCCGCCCATGACACAACGACAAGTTCCCTAAGCGCTATTCTTTATGCACTGGCCTCAAACCTTGAGTGGCAGGAAGAACTTCGGGAAGAAATGTCGAGCTTGAACAAGGATGGTATTGAATTTGATGATATCAACGCGCTGCAGAAAACTGGCTGGACGTTTAAAGAGGCTCTGCGAATGTATCCTGCTTTAAGTGTTATCCCTCGCTATGCCTTGAAAGATTTCGAGTTCAATGGGCACCTTATACCGGCAAATACCATCGTAACGGTTTCGTCTGTGTTTACCCACTATATGCCCGAATACTGGACTAATCCCCATACGTTTGATCCGTATCGATTCTCTCCAGAGCGAGCTGAAGAAAAGCAACATTCCTTTCAATATATTCCTTTCGGTGGTGGTGCACATAAATGCTTGGGTCTTCATTTTGCGGATGTACAAGTAAAAATATTTTTGTTTCATCTATTAAAAAATTATAAGGTTAACAAGAACCGGAAGATGAAAAAGTACAAGTACAACAATATTCCCCTAACGTTTCCCACTGACGGGTTGCCATTGAGGTTTGATAAGATAGCACCGGCTCGACAGTAGTTCGGTAACTAAGTGGAGGCTTTATGAGTACGTTGTCTGATAATTCTGAAGTGAAAGAAAAGATCAAGGCTGAGCTTTTTCAGTGCATGCTTGAAATGTCCTATAGCAAAATCACGGTTAAAAAATTGGTTGGGCGGTTGGGAATGAGCAGGCAAAATTTCTATCGTTATTACCTCTCGAAGGATGAGGTTTTACTGGATCTGATAGATAACACTCTGGATGCCGCCTATCAGATTATCGAATCGAATTTGGAGGGGATTCGCGATAATGTTGCGTTAGTATCCAAGCAAATTGAAAGTTTAGCTCTCCCCCAGAAGGACCTTATGAATGAGATTCTGAGTTGTTCCAATGAAAAGGTCGTGTTTTCTCATGGACGTAGTTTTGTTCGAAGAGTCGTTGGGAGGTTGTTGCGAGAGAAAGAGCATACAGATATTGATCAGGATTATCTGGATATCATTATTTCTCAATATGCTGGTTCGGGCTACCATATGGTAAAGACCTGGGCTCAAAATGACAGCGAAATAGACAGCTCCAAATTTAGACACCTCGTTTTTAATTTTGTGGATGGTTGGTTTAAGGCTGTGGATGATGCTTGTGATGTCTAAAAACACTAAGCTTGGAGCTATCCCGCAAGGCATAAATGTATTCTTTGTGAGCCGTTGCTCATGCCGTGATAGTAAAGATGTATCCCTTTATAGTACGTTGTATCCAGTTTAGAGGTGGCGTTGACGGCAAGTGACAGGTGTTTTGTACTATTTGGTCATGTGTAGTGGCGCTAATTTTGCGTAGGCTGAAACTTGCATGTGATTCATACTCAGGAAGGGGAGAGTACAATGGCTATGGCACAGAGGGTAACAACACAGTGTTCGTCTGCAGTGAACGTTAGTGCAGAGCCGGCGGTTCAAGCATTGAATCGTCGGTCTTTTCTTAAGGCAGGTTTAATATTGGGGGCAGGAATATCTACCGGATTATCATTAGGTGGATGTTCATCTCCTGAGGGGACATTACCTGACGGAATTCAGATTTTGTCAGCCAAACATATTCCGATGTTTGAAAAGTTAATTTCTGTTTTATTGCCAGTGGAAGGTTCTATTCTAACCCCCCCTGATATAGTGCCTGTGATTGCCAATATCGATGCTATGTTGGGGGTAATGCACGCTTCTACCCGAGAGGATGTCTTGGTCTTGTTTGATTTGTTTGAATACAGCTCCATTTTCTCCACGCAGCTGTCGCGGTTTTCTCAATTAGATAATGAAGATGCACGGATTCATATAGAAGCATGTCAAAGCTCGAGTTTATTTATTCAACGGGCCGTGGTGACGGCAATGAAAAAGTTTATTTATATTGGTTACTGGCGGGACGAAAAAACCTGGGCCCCCATTGAGTTTGACGGGCCTGTGTCAAAACAATGGAATTTACCTTCCTTAGGTAACGCACCACTCCCTGCTGCATAAGCGCGAATCTAAAAAACATAATGAGTAACTATCACCATGACAACAGTTAAATTGGCCAGTGAGCACGGGCTAGCAGTAACCCAAGCCTCCGATATAAAAGAATCTACCATTGAATTAACCGCTGATGTGGTTGTTATTGGGTCCGGCGCCGGTGGCGCAGTCATTGCCTATGAAATGGCGGCTGCAGGTAAAAACGTCATTATTCTTGAGGCTGGGCCTTATGTGCCTTCAACGGGCTTCACTGAAAAACTCCCTGATATGTTGGAGCTGTTGTACGAGGATCAGGGAGCGCAGATGAATAGCACAGGGGATATGGCCATTTTACAGGGGCGCTGTGTGGGTGGCTCAACGGTGGTCAATGGCGCGGTAACCTTTAGAACGCCGGATGTTATTTTAGAAAAATGGAATACCCAGTACGGTCTTACTGAATTAACCAAAGAAGCGCTGGGGCCGTACTTTAAAAAAGTTGAAAAGAATCTATCTGTTCATGAAAATCAATCTCATGAAATCGCTAAACACAGTCAGATTCTCAACCGTGGCGCTAAGGCGCTTGGTTACTCCCATAAACCGCTGAAACGCAATACCAAAAATTGCGGATTAACCGGTCATTGTTTGTCAGGATGTGCGTCTGATCGAAAACAGTCGAGTTTAATCACGTATTTACCGTGGGCCATTAGTCACGGGGCGAAACTGTTTGCTGATACCCGAGCGATGACAATTGATCACCGGGATGGCAAAGCGACGGGGGTGACCGCAGAAACTCGTGACCCGGCAACGGGAGAAAAAATTGCTGATGTGATTGTACATGCAAGTACTGTGGTGTCTTCTGCTGGCGCTATTCAAAGCCCGTTACTTTTTTTACGCAGTAAGCTAGGCAATTCCAGTGGTCAAGTGGGAAAAAACTTTGCCTGCCATCCATCTACGTTAATGATGGCTGAATTTGACGAAGAGATACATTCCTGGAGAGGTGCGGCCTTGGGTAGTTATGTTGACGAGTTTGAGCACCCAGATAAGGGCGGTTTTATTCTGGAAGGCGGCGGTTCTGGTCCGGTAGAAATTGCTTTGGGAGGAGAGCCCGGTACCGGAAAGGAGTATGTGTCTTTTATGTCTAAAGCGAAGAACATATGCTCCATGGTGACGTTATTTCACGATCGTAATGTCGGGCATATTTACTATGATGGCGATAAGAAAGTTATCGATTATGATATTTCTGAAGGTGACTTTCCTACGTTGAAACGGGTAATACAGGAGGCCGCAAAGGTATTTTTGGCTGCGGGCGCCAAAAGAGTTTTATTGCCCACCGTTAAAAAAACGGAGGTACGTTCGTTGGAAGAGTTAGATCAGCAGATAGATCTTCTTGAAAATGCCCCTCATACCTTTCGTATGGTGTCTTATCATCCCCAGGGCACAATGCGTATGGGGCCTGATAAGAAAAAATCCGTGGTTGATGCTTATGGGCAAAGCCATGATGTTCAGGGTTTGTATGTAGCAGATGCAAGTGTGTTCCCCACCTCGGTGATTGTGAATCCACAGATCACCGTATATGCGTTGTCCAGTTATATTGCGGATAAGATACTAGGGAAGGCGCTCTAATTTAGATAGTTCGCGATGGACGGGGCAAGTTTTACCTCCCATATTAAAGCGCCTTCCCTGCTTGGTTCTATTTGAATGGGAATTTGCTTGGTACGATAGCGAAGGGAGACACCTATCTGTGTTTCAATTACCCTTTGACACATATCAAACCTAGGAAATTTCATGAGTTCATTTGGAAATATCGCTCTCGATAAAAATAAGGTGGCAACTACCCATTTTTCTGACTTAGTTGAAA
>CAJXXT010000176.1 GCA_913063495.1 uncultured Gammaproteobacteria bacterium
AGCTCACGATAAGCGACATTTTCTGTGGTATCAACGGTGGTCACTCGCATGACGTTGGCACCATCAAGCTCATCCAATTGCGTCACGTTAAAACTTTCGGTAACTGAAAAGTAAGAACCGGTTGAGCTGTTGACGGCAGCATTATCTACTTCACCAATGGTGTAGCCGCTAAACCCATAGTTACTTTCTTTGTCAGTAAAATCGTTATGGTAATACACCCCTTCCGAAGGGCCATCAATGGCAACACCGGTTTCTATCCACTCGGTAATGGCAAGTTGCTGGGTGCTTGTACCTTCCATTTCCAGAGTAGTATGCAGCGCATCAAAATCGCCCCAAGTACTGAGATCTAATTGAGCCGCTTGACTTACATCAGGGCGAGCTGTTCCTTCTGCATACACCCATAAGTAAGCAATATTATCTTTTACTTCGATCTCTACTTGTGAGGTACTACCCAAGCTTCGAGTTCCAAAAGAGTGTAACCCCGTTTCACCATAAGCAGTCGTCGCGGCAAAAGTGTACTGCCCAGAAAAACGCACCCCCCACTGATTGCCGTTACCGTCGCTGATACCCACAAAATCATGCTTGTAGTCAGAAATTCCAGCAAGATCTTGGGCTTTAAAACTAAAACTGAAATCACGATTGGCGGCATAATACTGATTACGATGATACGTAATTTCATCCCACGAGTTATAGGATCCATCACCCACCAGCACTTGGTTTACCGGGCGTAATAACAACTGGTTATTACTGGTTTCTAAATATTGTAGGGTACTGCCATTAAATCCAATCACATCGGAGGCAATGCCGTAAAAACCTAACGCTTCTATGCTTTGGCTAAAATCTAATTCGCGAGTCGACGGCAAATCTATTGCGCTAACAACCGAGTTATTTAATGCACTATTGGTTTCTCCCAACGTTTGATAACTGTAGCCATGGCCTGCAAAATCAGTTATTCCAAGGGCATCTAATAAATGGCGCTGTGATTCAAGGCCTACAGAATAATCAACATCCGTTGTGCTGTGGGTGCCTTGTATCCAGGTTTTAGTATCAACTGTAAAATGTTCTGCCGTTGCATAATTATATTGTGCAAATGCACTCACATCCGCAAGAGAGGGACGGGAGATGGTGATATCACTGTCATTTAGTGGTGTAAAACCTGGGTACGGTGTAGAGTGTTTCAAGGTGTTGGTAATTTGGCCTTTACCATCGTACTGGATTTCGGTGACATACCCTTCGCCATCAATGCTGTAAATTAAACGATTTGCGTCGTCGTATAAATTATGGGTGATTCGGTCATCGTTACTAAATGATGGGCGTACCGATTCTAGCGATACGTCCAATGCGCGTATGCTATCGCCGCTATTGGCAGAAAGGCGAGATAGCTGACTAATGGTGAGATAGTTTGCGTATTGAATAACACGGGTCACTTGTCCGGCGTTATCGTAAAACAGTTCCGTTAATGCTCCGTTACCATCAATGGTGGCAACCACTTGATTGCGATCATTATAAACACTGTGGGTTAATACACCTTCGGCGTCTTGTGTGATACGTAGGCGGCCTTGTGCATCATAAATAAATTCTGTAGTGCCAAGATCAATATCGTCGGCGGAGTCCAACGTGAATTTGCCATCGGCTTTATGTTGAGAAACCAGTCGCCCTGCTCGGTCAAACACTTGCTCTTGAATAAAGCCGTTAGCAAATTCTGTACGGGTATGTTGCCCACCTGTGTCAGCATCCTGCGTGTAGGTGGTGACTTGATTAAACCCTGGCAATGAGGTTAGTTGTTCAATAGTTAAGGTATCGTTATTGATCGGATCAGCTGAGCCATCATCTTGCACATTTTCTACTAATGCGGTGGCAACCAGGCGGCCTAATCCGTCATACACATAATGGGTGGCTTGGGTGCTGTCATTGTTATCTGCATTGGGGGCAACTTGCTGTACTAAACGGCCACGGTGATCATAAATAAAATGTGTGGTGCTGGTGGTGTTATTGGTGCTGTTATCATCAAGGTTTAACGCGGTGTACGTGGTGTACGTGGTAACGGTCTGACTTATTTGGCCACGATAATCAAGGTGAGAAATACTGTGTTGTGTATCGCCATTTTGGTTATTAGCCCATGTACTTAATAAGGCAACATCAATAGTGCCTGATACGACGCTAATGGCATTTTGAGCGTTTATTGCTTCTTGGGATATGTCCGTTAATAGATTGGTGCTATAAAGCGTTTGAGTGACACTACGGGTATTATCCACAGCATTAATCGCGGTGTACTCCGTACCACTCACTTGCCCCGCAGGGTTAATGCTAAAAGCTAGGCGTTTATCCGAGTCATAGACAAAACGGGTAACCTCATCACCTGATGCGGCAAATATCGCATCACTGGGGTTTAAATCTGGATCGGTATAACGCACCTCTGAGATAACTTGGTTATCGCTATTGTAATACCAACGTATTGCATTGCCTTCCCCGTCCATTTGCCATAAACGTAAGCCTTCGCTGGTAGCAACCACACTGTCACTGTCATAGTCGTAACCATAGCGGGTAACATTGCCTTCGGCATCTTGCACAAAACGTACATCACCTTGGTCGGTATAACCAAACACGGTGACGGCTCGAAATCCGCTATCATTTGCAGCAGACTCAATCTTGCTGATCATCCGTTGATTGGTGCCATTTTCAACAGTGCGTTCAATGTAGTGGTGAGTAGTGGTACTGGTTCGCTCGGCAATATAGCGTTGACCTAAAGGTGCTGCTGCATCCACTTCAACACGAAATCGCTGGTGGGTAATAACGTCCGTTTTATTTTCACCGTACACATATTCTGTGACGCTAGCCTTTTCCCCTTCTCCTTGGATGAGCTGCGAGATACGAGGTTCTGTACTGAGGCCATCTGCGCCATTGTCATAGACAAAGCTAACAACACTGCCTTGATTTTCACCTAAGGTTTTCTCTGCATTGTTACTTTCGCCTTGGCGTACGCTAATCAGTAACGGGTTACCATTACGTGGTTCATAAGTGTATTGGGTGACATAATAACGATTATCCCCAGGGGTTTGCGGGGTAAGATCAACCGATACTTTTGTTAAAACGTCCGGGTTAGTGGTATCAGTGTATTCATAACCGATACTGGATAACACAACACCGTCTTTATCGGTTTGTTTGATCGCGGTTACTTTACCTGCAGCCAGTGTGATCTCAGTGGTTTGACCGGCAGGGTCAGTGATTGTGACGCTGATATCGGTGTGGGTATAGGTTAGCGCTAGACCTTCGCCATTAACCATGCGTGACAGCTTGCCAAGATTTGCACCTTGGGCATTAAACTCATAGGTCACTTGGGTTTCTGGGTTTTGGTACACCCATTGATCACCCACTTTGGTGATGCTGTCATCCACTCCGATGTCATCACTGATATAGGTGTTACCTGATGCTAGGGTAAATGTTTGCTGTGAACCGGTTTCTGTCCAGCGGGTAAGCTGGTCACCGGATTGAACAACTTTTTGTTGAAAGTTAAACCGGGAGGTATCACCGTCATTGCCATTAAAACCCGCTTGGCTGTTGTAGGTGCGAACAAGCGATGTATCAACACCATGACCCACCAACACTTGGTCTTGACGTTGCACCACAAGATTACCGTTAACTGCATTGACATGCAGTTGATCCCCTGCCCCACCAAATCCTAATCCTGTCGTTCCTAATGTTTGTTTGGAACTGTTAAATAAGCCTAATCCTTCAGTGGCGATAATAGCGGTCATGGTACTACTCCTGGTGCAATGTCTACTGCAATGGTTATTCGCAAATTGTTCTTGTGATCGCGTAAACGCGATATCGATAGTTATATATCGTCGTTTTTTTGCCAATCGTGCACCTTGAAGTGGAAAAAAGTGAAATAAATTCAATAGCTTAAGTAAACGCTTAAGAAACAATCAAATTAATCAAGAAGGGTTACCATACTTTGTTCAGCTAATTGTCTTTCGCTTTTTCAGCCTGTTTTGCGGGGAGGCAGTGGGTAAACATTCAAGCAATATGTGTGTATTTTTTGGTGTAACTGAAGTAATCACAATATAAATTCTCACATTTGGGAATTTATATTGTGATTGTAAAGAAAGCTCGCTATAGTCAATAACCGTAAAGAAAAGCAACAACTATGGTTCGACCTGCCACGTAACATCATTGCTTTTCAGGACATATTTCAGCACCCATGTTTCAGGATAACGCCTCATGAACAACCCCAGCCCCCTCTTCATCGCCGGACCTAAACCCCAAGGCTTATCCATTAAACGTGATAAAGCCGGTATTCCACATATTCAAGCAAACAATACCAAGGGCATAAGTTGGGGAATGGGGTACTGTCACGCCATTGATCGTGGCACTCAGTTATTAATGATGCGTATTTTGGGCCAAGGTCGGCTCAGCGAATTGTTGTCCGATAACGACGAATCTGTCGCTATTGATACTTTTTTTCGCAGTGCCAACTGGGGTGCACACATTGATGAACAAATAGCCTTACTTGATAGCGCAACATTAGAAGCCTGCCAAGCATACTGTGATGGTGTGAATGCTGGGCTTCAGTCCAAGCGCGCATGGGTATTACGTTTTCTAGGTTACAGCCCCGAACCCTGGACTATTCAAAACTCCATACTGGTATTGCGTATGGCAGGTTATCTCACCCTTGCGCAGTCACAAGGGGAAGTGGAACGTTTATTTGTTGAAATGGTACAGGCTGGAATCGACACAGAGAAACTCGAATCACTGTTTCCGGGCAGTACAGAAAACCTTAACAGAGAGCAAATCGAAGGCGTTACCTTAGGTGAACGCATTGTGCCCAAAGACGTGCTTTGGAAATCAGCGATTCCTCGTATGATGGCATCAAACAACTGGGTTATCGCTGGTGATAAAACCGCGTCCAAATCTCCCATTATGGCAAACGATCCTCACTTAGAAGTCAATCGCCTTCCAAACGTGTGGTATGAACAATCAATACAGTGGCAAGACCGCCAGATCTTGGGCATGGGTATGCCAGGTGTTCCCGGTATCATTATTGGCCGCAGCAAAAAAGTTGCATGGGGTGCGACTTATACCTTTATGGATACCGTTGATAGCTGGATTGAAAACTGCCAAGGCGGAAGTTATGAACGCGAGCATCAATGGCATCCATTCACTGTCCGAAAAGAAACCATTAAACGAAAAAAACATGCCGATGTAGACGTTACCTTTTATGAAAACCAACACGGTGTGTTGGACGGCAACCCTAACCAAGCCGGAAAATATCTCGCAACCCGCTGGTCTCCTGCTCAATCCGGTGCCCAAACCTTAATGGCAAGCATGCAGTTAATTAACGCTGATACCGCTGAACAAGCCATGAAACATCTCGGTGAAATAGAATCTGCGTGGAACTGGGTTATTGCTGATACCGACGGGAATATTGCCTATCAAATGTCAGGGTTGATGCCCATTAGACACCCCCAATGGAATGGCTTTAGTCCTGCTCCTGGCTGGGATCCGGCGTATGACTGGCAAGGCTTTGTTGATCCGAGCGATCTACCTCGTAGCCTTAATCCAAAAGAGGGGTACCTGGTTACCGCTAACCAAGATCTGAATCACCTTGGCAAAACCGACCCCATCAATATGCCCATGGGCGACTATCGAGCCAAACGCATTGAGTCTGTTTTAGCCGCAAGCAACAATCATACGGTGGAAAGCACCAAAGCTTTACAATTTGATGTCTACTCACAACAAGCAGATTTGTTTTTAGATATTCTATTGCCACTACTTAAACAAGAGGGAGACTCCAAAGCAAAAAGCATTCTAGAAAACTGGGATCGACAATATGACCTTAAATCCATTGGGGCCCCTTTGTTTGAAATGTTTTACGCAGCGTTACGCAAAGAAACCTTCGGCAACGAGATGTTAGGTTCTGAAATTGTTAATCATCTGACAGAAAAAACGGGCATCTTTATTGATTTTTACCAAAACTTTGACCGTGCGATACTGAATGAAAGTTCAGGTTGGTTTACCAATAAAAACAACCCACGCACACAAGATGAGACATTCTTAGAAGCGTTTGCGATAGCCCAAAAAACTTTTGAAAAACAAGCCAAACCAATGCAGTGGCAAGAACAAAACAAAGTCTCATTTGTAAACCAAATATTCCAAGGCAAGTTACCTGCAATCTTCGGTTTTGATACTCGCCCAATCCCCTTAATGGGCGGTAGAGCAACACCCCATCAAGGTCAGATTTATGAGAGCAACGGTAGAAGCACCAGTTTTGCACCATCCGTTCGCCTTATTACGGATATGAGTGAAAGTAGGTTACATACGTGTTTAGCAGGAGGCCCCTCGGATAGCCGATTTTCTAAATGGTATAAATCAGGCGTAAAAGATTGGATTTTGGGAAATTATAAGACGTTGAGTTTGAACCCAGAAATTAGCGAAGAGCAGACAGTAAGGAAAACGGCTACTTCATCATAAACAAATATTGATCACTGTATAAGGCGCTCTTTACGGGCGCCTTATACAAAAACCATTTGAACTACTTCAAAAACAATTGATACGCCGGATTATTACTTTCATCCCAATACCGATAACCAAGATCAGAGAAGTATTCCTCTACCGTATTTTGCTCCCCTTCTGGAACTTGCATACCTACCAACACCCTTCCAAACGCAGCGCCATGATTGCGATAATGAAATAAACTAATATTCCAACGGGAGCCTAAAGTCTGAAGAAATGCCAACAATGCGCCCGGTCGCTCTGGAAATTCAAAGCGAAAGACCAACTCCAAATCTTCCTCGACAACAGCGCCATCATTACCCGTCACCTCCCTCTTCGATGGCCCATGACCGCCCACTAAATGACGGATATGTAACTTCGCCATTTCATTATCGGAAAGGTTTACTACCGAATAACCTTTTTCACCCAATTCTGTCTGTAATATATCAACTTCCAAGGGCGACTTAGTTTGCACCCCCACAAAAACATGAGCATGCTCACCATCGGCATAACGATAGTTAAACTCCGTGATACTACGCTTACCTAAGGTTTTACAGAATGTCTTAAAACTTCCTGTTTCCTCCGGAATTGTCACGGCAAAAATAGCTTCTCTTTTCTCACCAAGCTCACTGCGTTCCGCAATATGTCGGAGACGATCAAAATTTACATTCGCGCCGCTGGTAATAGCCAACAACGTTTGATCCATCACACCATGGCTTTTGACATATTTCTTTAAACCGGCAACCGATAACGCCCCCGCAGGTTCGGTGATACAGCGCGCATCATCAAATACATCTTTAATCGCAGCACAAATTTCATCGGTGGTTACCGTGATCACTTCATCAACACATTCACGCGCCAAACGAAAAGTTTCTTTACCAATTTGCTTCACCGCAACCCCATCGGCAAACAATCCCACCTCAGGTAAAATCACACGTTTACCAGCATCCATTGCAGCCTTAAAACAGGCAGAATCTTCTGACTCTACAGCAATAACTTTAATATCCGGGCGTAGATATTTAATATAACAAGAAACCCCGGCGATCAACCCACCCCCACCCACAGGAATAAAAACAGCATCCAAAGGGCCGCTGATTTGACGTAAAATCTCCATCCCCACGGTACCTTGCCCTGCAATAACATCCAAATCATCATAAGGATGTACAAAACAATACCCATGTTGAGCCATCAACACTTGAGCGTGAGCGTAAGCATCATCAAAGCTATCACCGTGTAATACCACAATACCACCCAATGCGGCGACGGAAGATACCTTGATCTCCGGTGTTGTGGTTGGCATTACAATGGTGGCTTGAATCCCTAACTGTGCCGCCGCTAGCGCTACGCCTTGAGCATGATTACCCGCAGATGCGGCGATAACACCTCTGGCCTGATCTTCACTGGAGAGGTTCACAATTTTGTTGTATGCCCCTCGCACCTTAAAGGAATATACGGGCTGTAAGTCTTCACGTTTAAACAGAACTTGATTGTTCAACCGCTTTGTCAAAAAGCGTGCAGCATCAATCGGTGTTTCATGCGCTACGTCATAAACACGGGCTTGAAGGATCTTTTTGATGATTTTTAGAGGCATAGAGTTTGGGATCCGAATACAACACAATTATTAAAGGTCACTGAATAACGTTAGAATATATCCTTTGGCCCGATAGTAGTAGAACAAATAGCGGTTTACCCGCGAATTGAAGGGCTTATAATAGGCGACTCCCCTATCGATTCGCCAATTGAGACAGTCATGACACAAGATGAGCTAAAAAAAGCCGTTGCTAAAGCCGCTATAAAATACGTTGTTGAAGATGCCATTGTAGGTGTTGGCACCGGTTCTACCGCTAACTATTTTATTGATTACTTAGCTGAAATTAAGGGAAAAATTGAAGGTGCAGTGGCCAGTTCAGAAGCCAGCAAACAACGCTTAGAGGCCCATGGCATCCCTGTTTATGACTTAAATGCTGTCGACGACATCCCCGTTTATGTTGATGGCGCTGATGAAGCTGACCACAATTTATGCCTTATTAAAGGTGGTGGCGGGGCATTAACCCGTGAAAAAATAGTCGCCGCGGTATCTGGAAAATTTATTTGCATCGCCGATGGTTCCAAAAAAGTGGCTATTTTAGGCAATTTTCCACTACCCATTGAAGTCATTCCCATGGCCCGCAGTTTTGTTGCCCGAGAGCTTGTTAAGCTAGGGGGAGACCCCGTCTACCGCGAAGGTTTTGTGACGGATAACGGCAATATCATCTTGGATGTACACAACATGCAGATCGATGAGCCCATTGCGATGGAAAGTAAAATTAACAACATTACTGGTGTTGTCACTAATGGTTTGTTTGCCCGTAGGGGTGCTGACGTGTTATTACTTGCCACTGAAAATGGCGTTGAAACCATTACAAAGTAATACCGAGAAGCAATAAAAAAACCCTAATGAATACTCATTAGGGTTTTTTTATTGCTTCTGGTTTTTGAATCAAGCGATCACGGGTACACCATGATCTTTATCTGCTGTAAGAATTTCAAACGCAGCACGGTGTTTAGTTTCGAACACACGCTCCGGCTTTCCTTTCTCCTGCACAACCAATCGACAACTTGCAATTTTGCTGTTTAAACAAGTATTCGAGTCTCCAGGAGGATTATAATAATTCAAACCCACAAAATTCTCTTTTGGCCCATAGATACTACCTTGCACACGAACATTGTCATTTCGTGTATCAAAATTCCAATGAAAATACCGATAACTAGCTTTGGCTTTTACTGCTTGCCATATACTGTTAATCGCTATTTCTTTTTGATCATAACGCAACACTAATGTGGTGATCCAAGGAGTTCTCAATGGCCCTACTTTAATTCTCGCAGTCCCACACTCTAGAAATGCATCGGGATCATTATCAAATCCCGCTACCTGGCCCCAGGCATATTGATCCGTATGTTTGCTACCCCAATTATGATTTTCTGATCCCACCCAACGATCAACGGTGTACACCTCTCCGTTTACCGTCACGGTTCCCACAAATGAAACCAATGGGTTAGCAACAAGCGCTTTTGCTTTAGGTAACGCTGTGTCGTATAGATTATCTGGCAGCAATTTAAGTGGTTGTTGCCCACCACCGTATACCAAATCCCAAGCAATGGTATTTTCACCGCTAGACGCTACGCCCTTAAGCACACCGGGTTTTAGAATAGCATTATCAGCAATACTGACATCCAATCCATTTGCAGAAAAATAACATTGCTCAAAAGGAACCTCTTCTTTAGCGGCAACTACCTTGCCTTTCTCCTGGTCAAATACCATCGCCCATAGTTCACCAAGGTTTTTCTCTCCATTACCCTGGCTCCCCGCTTTTGGCGAAAATATGGTATATCGAAACCAAAAAGCGATCGGTTTGGTAGGATGATTTGCCCGCAAAAAATAACTTTCATAATGCCCAGTTCCAGAACCTTCAACAAACCGAACGCCATTAAGCGCCTGACGCTGAGGGAGGTGGATATCTTTTCCCACCGACAAATTTACACCCATAACCTTACTCCCATAATCCTGCACTCTTGATTTAGATATTTAGTGGTTGCTTACTAACACGCTTGATAGGGTAAAAAGGCACTTTCTTCTGAGCTAAATCCAACCGCTTCAAATGGGAATTTTACCAGAGAATCTCGGTAAGCTACCTCAGCGTTACCAATAACCTCACCTTTTTGATACACCGTTAGCGGGCAGGTTGTCATAGATCTTACCAGGTCAAATATGGAATAGGTTTTTTCACCCGCAATTCGTAATAACCCTAGCTCTGGATGATTAAAATCTAAATCATAACGTGGGCCTGTTGGCTTAAGCGATAATTCACCCTCTACCAATGCCTCATAATTACGATCTTCTAATCGTGCAATACCTTTAAACGGTTGAGGCCCAAAGGGATTGATTTTATTGGCAAAAAATACAGTAATCGTAAAAGAAAATTGTTCTGATTTTCCATCTGGTCCTGCTTGAATCCAACCACTCATTGTTTCATTTAACGTTACACTGTTTGTCATATCAATCACCTCACGTTTACACGTATTTATACTCTTAGTATTACACGTAGTTATACATAGTTAAGTTTTTGTTCTGCTATTTGAGCTGCCGCTTTTGTGGCCATTGCCATGATTGTCACCTGGGGGTTTGCCCCTAAAGAACTTGGCACGGCACTACCGTCCATAACATACAAACCATCAACACCAAACACTTGATGATTTGTATCACAAACGCCATGTTTTTTATCTTTTGCAATTCTTGCAGTACCTAAGGGGTGGTACGCCGTTACAGCAAAATCCCTAGGTTTTAATTTTCTAGCAAATAATGCGTCTAACTCTTCTCGATTAGACACACTGGGCAACCCTGACATACTGGCTAGTGTTACCTTATCAGCACCTGCCTCCAAATGCATAAGCGCCAACATATGTGCCGCCTTTTTAAACAACGCAAAGTCTGTTTTATTTAAATTGTAAGTAAGCAATGGAATATCTGGATGTACCCCCTTTCTAACCTTACCTCTTGACGTGTCTTTTATCATAAAGCCAAAATACGCGGTTTGCTGATAATTTTCTGCAAACTCTACAAACGCATTTCCCACAAATGGCGACATCAAACCATGAGCAACAAATGGTGGTGTTCCACCTTCAAACATTACACCCATTTCAGCCCAATCAGCAACACCATAACCCTGAGGTATAGAAGCAGTGTTTTTGAAGTTCCTATCCGCGTAATGCCCAAGCACTGCTCCTGCAGGATGAATGGATAAATTACGGCCTAGCCATTTATTCTTAATACCATTTTTTGCCAGTAGCTGAGGAGTAAAAAAGGTACCCGCTGCCACTATCACCGTATCGGCATTTACTCGCAAGTGACGCCTAATACCATCCTCTCCGACACCGATTGCGGTTACGCCGTTGATAACACGTGTGTTTTTTCCATTGCCTGCATCAGCATCCACATCCGAATAGTGAAATTCTTCTGCTTTCATACCGGTAAATAGAAAGGCCCCCGCCTCAAGTGCTCGTGGGATATAAGATACATTGGTAGATTGCTTGGCATCTGTTGGACAACCGAATTGACACAAACCCTGACCATCACAACCTTTGGCATTTCTCATCAGCGCATGAGATTGCGTAAAACCAACCGCATCAGCACCTTTTTTAACAACTTCGGCTATCTCTCCAACAAATTTTATCTCCGCTCGTTCGACGCTAATCATCGCCTCTACAGATTCAAAATATGGAGCCATGATTTCAGAGCTAAACTCTTCCAAGCCTTCACCCGCCCACGCCTTTAATACCGAATCTGGCGTACGCATGCAGGTACCCGAATTAATCGTTGTGGTACCACCAACACTTCGCCCCACTGGAACAGGTATCACCACATTTCCTAACGTAACGGTACCACCCCAGCCACGGTACAGTTTTGGAATAACTTCCGTTAACTTACCATTAAAATCTTTACGCCCGTGATATTGACCCTCTTCTAAGATCACCACCGCCAAACCACGACTAGCTAATTCATAAGCCGCCGCACCACCACCTGCACCGGTGCCAATAACAACCACATCGGCATCCAAGGTTTGTGAAAACTCTAGGTCATCGGCTTTACTTACTTGTGCCTGCCAACGGTGCTGTTCAACCTCTGAAGGCACACGCAAACCATTATGGGTTCCTACACGTTTTAGATTTTGTTCATCTAATAGATAAGCCGCTCGAAAAGGTGTTTCAAG
>CAJXXT010000177.1 GCA_913063495.1 uncultured Gammaproteobacteria bacterium
GAAATGTTAGACATTGAACTCGGAAAGGTCATTGTTATTGCAGGGTTACAACGTACTGGAACCACAACATTACATCGTTTGCTGGCTTCAGATAAACGCATGCGTGCGCTAATGTCATGGGAAGCAATCAATCCTATCCCTTTGCCCAATGAAACTCTTGGCAATCCCAAAAAGCGTATCGCACAAGCCAAAATGGCAGAGAAAGGGTTGGCATATTTAGCGCCGGAATTTTTCGCTATCCATCCCGTAGAACACGATGCTCCTGAGGAGGATGTTCTACTGCTGGATTTATCGTTTATGAGTCAAGCGCCAGAAGCAACAATGCATGTTCCAACTTACGCAAAATGGCTGGAGTCGCAAGATCATACGAAAGCCTATGAGTATTTACGTAAACTCATGAAAATCCTGTTATGGCAACAACCTGCGCCTAACTGGGTATTAAAGACACCTCACCATATGGAATATTTGGATACCCTGTTAAAGGTATTCCCTGAAGCAACTATCGTACAAACACACCGAGACCCACAAAAAACAACGGGGTCTTTTTGTAGTATGGTATCCCACGGCAGAGGGATATTTAGTGATGATGTTGATGCAAAAGAAGTTGCTCGTCACTGGGTAAAAAAAGTCAACCGACTCATGGAGAGCTCAATCGCTGTAAGAGAACAGCTTGAAAAGAGTGGCAAAGAAAATCGTTTTATCGACGTATCTTACTACGACTTACTTAAAGATCCTGACAAAGAAGTAGAACGAATTTATCAGTTCGCGGGGCTTCCCTTCGATCAATCTGCATTACAGTCGGTGAAAAAAACCAAAAAGAAAAACGTTCAAAACCGATTTGGAAAACATCGCTACAACATCGAAGACTTTGCTCTGACGGTAGAGTCCATCGAACAACAATACCTATTTTATCGTGAACGTTATGCAATCCCTCACGAATAACCCTTCTTACTGATAACAGGAACCCCACCATGAAAAAGACTAAAACGGGACCGAATGCGGTAGGTCACAACAGTGTATTATCTGCCGTCACCACAGCACTATTTGACATGTTTAGCAATAAAGGCCAGCTTGACCCACTAGCTGACAATCAACGCATTGATGGAAAAGTCTGCCTGGTAACGGGAGCAAACAGCGGCCTAGGAAAATCTGTTGCCGTTCAACTAGCAAAACGCGGAGGACATGTGATCATGGCATGTCGCAGCGGTATTCCCGCTGCAGGCGAAGACGTCAAACGTCTATCGGGAAGTGATAACGTCGAAATGCTAAGCGTTGATTTATCCGACCTTGATTCCGTCAGTGCTTTTTGCAACACCCTGAGGGATCGAAACATCTGCATAGATATAGCCATCATGAACGCGGGCCTGATGCCGTTAAATTCTCGCCCCTCGGCCCAAGGTTATGAGCTAATGTTTGCGGTGCACTTTCTTGCCAACCGACTTATGTTACATCGTTGGTACCAAGATGGTGTGATTAAACCAGCCACCTCCGTTGACGGCTCTCCTAACAGCACCCCTCGCGTTATTTTTGTGTCATCAGAAGCACATCAATCATCAGAACCCATTAACTTTTCCAAATTTGGCGAATATATTGAGTTTGGAATAAAGGATGGGTTACGACATTACGGGACAAGTAAACTGCATTTAAGCACTTTTTCTAACGAACTATCTCGACGACTTAATCCTGAATATAACGACGAATATAGTAACGAACAGAACAATGAGAAGAGTAACGAATCAAGCCCTGTAAACATTGCCATTCATTCACTATGCCCAGGCCCTATCGCTTCGAACATCGCCCGCGAATCACCCGGATTTTTAAAGCCAATTCTTAATCCAATCATGTCTCTCTTTTTTAACTCTCCAGACAAAGCTGCAGCACCAGTGATGCTGTTAGCCTGTGCAGAAAACATGGAGAAGCGGACAAGTGTTTATCTGCACATGATGCGAGAAAAGCCCTGCTCCGAGCTTGCAAGCAACCCCAGTAACGGAAAGCAGTTATGGGAGTCTAGCCAACGATTGCTAGCAAAATACCTAGACTCTGAAGCTGATGGCTCTGAAAGTGATAGCCCTGAAGGTAAAAGCACAGAAGACACTCAAGAAAAAACAGCTCAGAAAAAAAATAATCTCTCGACACCTGCCTAGATAACGTCAATGCAGGTAACGTCGATGCAGCAATCCCTTATTTGGACAACACCAAGATTATGAACATTGAAGACATCCCCAAAATGATACGCCATCTCGGTCGCACACTTTTTGGTTCAGCCCCTATTGCACCGGTAACCGACCTCACTGGAAAAACCGCCATCGTCACTGGTACATCACCCGGATCAATCGGGTTTGAAACAGCAAAAACCTTAGCTGCCTGGGGAGCCAAAGTCATTATTACCACTCGTAGCAACCCTGATGCCACGGTACAGGCGCTAGTTACTGCCTTAACCGAAGAAGGCAAAGCCGCCAATATAACAGGTCACCCACTTGACCTTACCAGCGCCCAATCAGTGAATGCATTCGCAGAATGGTTTCAAAAGGATGATGAAGATCGCCTTCACATACTCATTAATAATGCAGGCATTCATTTAGATTTACTCTCTCAATGGAAGGAGCCTACTCGAACGCCGGATGGTTTTGAAATTCATTGGCGCACAAATTACTTGGGCAGCGCGATGTTAACGCATCTACTACTGCCTCAATTAAAAAATGCTGGAGCAATTAATGGTGACGCCCGCGTAATAAACGTATCCTCCCACCTTCATAACAAAGGACTCAACAGTGAGATCTTTTCTCAACAACGTCCCTATAATTCTTGGGAAGCTTACGGTCAATCAAAATTAGCCACCGTGCATCACGCATTTGAAATCCAACGACGATTTGCACAACAGTTTAATGTGAAAGGTTATGTTTTACATCCTGGAGCGATCGCCACCAACATTTCAGGCAAGGGATTAGAAGGCACAGGGATATTGCAAAAACTACGCAATCTATTCTCTCCCATCGAGGCATTGATCTTACTTTCTCCAACAGAAGGTGCGCAAACACAGATTTATTGTGCCACTCACCCAAGCATTGTCGGCGGCGTTTATTATGAGCGATGTGAACGAGGAGAGGTGAATCCAGAAAGCAACGATACCCTTGTCGCCGAACGTTTATGGGATGAGACTCAAACCTGGATACAAAGTGTTAGCAATAGCCCAACGATAGAAACCCAAGAGCCTGTAGTACAAAAATCAGCACAATAATTAGTACAATACATAGTACGATAGGTAGAATTATAAACAGATGAAAATGTTCACTCACACCGTTGTATCCGACACCGTTGAAATAAACGCACCTATAGAATTAGTGTGGGAAATACTGGTGGATCTAACACAGTATCCGCACTGGAACCCCTTCACGGTAAAGATAGAAGGTGAGCTAAAGGTAGGCTGTGCCCTAGATCTACACGTGAACATGCCTAAACGAGGTGACAGGATACAAACAGAAATGGTTGAAAAAATTGACTCACCCCACTGTTTGTCATGGGGTATGACATTGGGGATACCTCCCTTACTGTCAGCCCTGCGTGAGCAAAAACTAGAAAACTTATCAAATGAACGGTGCAGCTATACTACAAGTGATCGGTTTTCTGGCTTTCTCTCACCCCTGGTATATTTTCTGTTTTATGATGATGTATATGGCGGTTTCAATCGCGTTGCATATGCATTGAAAAATAGAGCAGAAATAATCTGGAAAAATAAAAATAATGGCAACCAATATAAGTAGTTCATGATCACCTTCAAAGGCTGCCCTACTTTTGCTCAACAAAGCCGGTATCAACCTGTTTGTGACGTAATCCTTGTGGGAATCTCTAACATCTACTAAGCCTTTTTAGGCAAGTGTCGCTCCATTGCACTATAGAGAAGATCTTTGTTAAGCGGTTTGTATTTGGGATATCACTTAGGAAATATAAAGAGCCTCAAATGAGGCTCTTTATATGAAGGTCAAACTATAATCCTAAATCTCTTAAACGATTAGCTTGGTTCTCATAGATATCTTTTGGATCAGTTAAACCAGTCATACCAAATAGTTGGTTTGTACCGTCAAAGTGATTATGGTTGTAATCGTCCCGCAGAACATGTCCCCAGCGCTGCTCACAGCGGCCTACTAAACCGTCTGTATCTGTGCCATTAGCAGTTGCATCACGAATAAACACCATCACATAATCAAATGGGTCGAGTACGTTGGTAATGCCACCGTCCCCACCCCACGAATAATAACGAATACCATCTACTTCTGCAGCACCACTTCCGCATTGTGTCGTTGGCTGGCCCGCTGAGTGAATAGCGTTAAATTCAGCAGCACCCTGTGTGCTTAAATCATAAGATGCTTGATAGGCGTCTTGATCGAAACTTTCACCCGACGCCATGTAGTCAATTACGAAGCCCACTTCGCTTAATAAGCCCGTTACAAAACTGATATAAGCGTCATGAAGGGGGTTCCCTTCAGGAACTAAGCTGTTTAACATGAAATCAGCAAAGTGAGAACCGGAATTTGAACCATGAGCACTGGTAACAGATGCGACTAACTCAGGATGAACACTGGCTACATAGCGAGCAGTAGGGCTACCCATGCTATGACCGATAAGATTTACTTTCGATGCACCTGATGCAGGTAATACATGATTTTGAATGTAATCTACTAACTGCTCCCCCCGAATTTCGATACCATTCCATGAAGAAAGATTGGGAATATAAACATCGGCGTTGCCGTCTCTGAGTTCATCAGTAATACCATGGAAGTATTCCACGAATAAAATGTCATCAAAGCCCGTAAGCCCGTGAACTAAAACTATTGGATACTTTGTGTTATAACGATTTGCTGTTTGCTGAATTTTACAAAAGGTGTCATACCATGCGCAGTTTTCAACGTTCACATAATCATTGTGTCCGCCAGCTTTTGCTGTGGTTGAAAAAGATAGTGCTAGTACCGCTGAAGAAGTTAATGTTGTTAAAGTTTTCCTAAAAGTCATTTGCCGACCCCATTCTTAAGTTTGAATATGATGCGGCAACACGTC
Source organism: uncultured Gammaproteobacteria bacterium (assembly GCA_913063495.1). GTDB lineage: Bacteria > Pseudomonadota > Gammaproteobacteria > Pseudomonadales > Ketobacteraceae > 42-54-T18. The sequence goes on from CAJXXT010000177.1 coordinate 5,053, forward strand.
TGGCGGATTTCGTCTAGGGAGGTACACTCTACCTCGAGAGGCGGCCTGACCATCCTGAGCAAATAACTGCTAAAGGACTCGTGGCTTTCCGTCCCGCGATTACTTGCGGTTTGGCGTGTTGTCGTTTCCAACAACCCTTTATATTTAAAGGTGTGCTCGGGTTCTTATGCTTCGCATGCCCCTTGCACTGAATTAAATATTAACCAGGTAACAGACATTTTCCATGAGGGTAACAAAAAGACACAATACGTGATACATACAGTAATGGCTGGCAAATATATTGTGTTTCATTTATTAGGGGGCTCATATAATGACAAGTTATTGATCTTAGTGCTTTTCAAAATAGTGCGTTATCCAATTACAGTGCAGATAGTTTTCTTAAATGCAGTAGAAACGTATAAGCCTCTATATATCTATGAGATTTTATTCTTTAGACTTCGCTAAACTCCCATTAATTTCTACGACTATAATAAGAAGAACTGCTGTTTTAGATACTTCGGAGGAAATATATCTAGTATGCGATTTAAATACGTGATTCTCGGTGTTGTTTTTCTTACCGTTGTGCTGGCTTTTTTGTTTTGGCCAAAAGATACGACAACTAATCGAAGCGATTTGGCGATTGAACTGTATGGGGACAAAGTCGTTGAACCTGTTGATACTCGTGAAAACGTGAAGACAAGAGATTGGGTTGCACCCACGATTACCTATAATACTTATGACTCACAATATGGACGCCTTCCTCCGTCCTTAGAGGGCACACATATCCCCTTTAATTTACAGATTAATGGGCGTGGCCAGCTGATCGTTAATGAAAGCTTACGCCGGTTATTTGATTATTTTTTCACGACAGCTGGAGAAGAGGCTTCTGAGAAAATACTTTTAAGGATTGAAGAATTACTAACCGCCCATTTACCTAAATCAGCTCAAGCTCGAGCTGTAGAAATACTGCATCAATATTTCAATTTGAAGCAGGCAGAGATTGAATTAGCTAAACAATTAGATATGACATTTAGAGATACGGGAGAGAGACCTGGATTAGGGGAGATGCGGCGATTACAGAGAGACCTTCGAGCGACTAATTTAGATCTCGAAGTTTATGAGGCGTTTTATGGTATTGAAAGTCAACGAGACGATTATGCTCTAAATAAGCTCGAAATTAGCCGAGATAAATCTCTAAGCGATGTAGAACGCCGGGCAGCAATGGAAGCAATTGAGCAGAATTTACCTGAAGAAGACCGAGAACACTTAAAAGTAGAGCGTACTATAGGGCTAATGTATAAAGATGTGGCTAGTGCTAGGGAGGTAGGTGCAAGCGAGGCTGAAATCTTTCATATCCGAGAGCAAGCCCTGGGTACTGAAGCTGCACAGCGGTATTCTGATGCTGATAGAAAAAAGTCGGAGTGGGATAGCCGTATATCAACTTACAGGGATGAACGTAGTGGTATCCTAAATACCGAAGGCTTGTCTGAAGAAGATAAGAATTATCAAATTGAGCTGTTGCAACAACAGCATTTCGAAGGCAATGAGCTTAAACGTATTCCTGTCATTGATCGGATGAAAGATTCACAGTAAAAGAAAGGGATCACTACACAAGTTCAAGCGTAACGGTTTTTTCTTTACGTTAGTTATCAATGGGGAGGTATTTTTCTAATGTCTTGTATAAGGCCTTCTTATCTAACGGTTTACTGAGTGCTCCCTCACATCCTGCAGTTATGGCTTCGTCTATTTTCTGTTTGTCAGTTTCAGCAGTCAGCGCAAAGATAGGTATCGTATATTTTTTGTCTCGCAAGTACTTTGTTGCCTCCAGCCCATCACGATTAGGCATATTTATATCCATTAATATGAAATCAGGATTAGCACTCTCGCAGTGCTCACAAGCTTCCAACCCATCGTTAGCGACGATGACTTCGACCCCTGTTTTCTTTAACACTTTTTCGATAATACGCTGATTGACGACATTATCTTCAGCGAGTAAAACAGATCCGACTAGGGCAGGTATCTCATTGGCATTATCTTTCGTTACAGTTCTTTTTCTATCTATCCAAACGACATTTTCAGGCAGTGCTGGCCACACCACAAAATCGAACGTACTTCCTTTCTCAATATCGCTATGGCAGATGATGTCTCCTCCAAGTAGTTTTGACAATCGCTTGGAGATAATCAGTCCTAACCCGCCTTCTGAGCCTTCGTCTTGAACGAATAGAGTCTCCACGATAGAAGGTGGTATACCTACCCCTGTATCGGAAACAGTGAAAGTAAGAGAATCACCCTTCCACGAGATTGACGTTTTTACTTCACCTTTGCTGGTTGCTTTTATTGCGTTGTCACATAAGTTGCTGAGAATTTGATAAATCCTTGTTGGATCGCTTAGTATATTTTCAGGATATGGAAACTTTTGTTCAAGACAAAATTTAATGCCTTTATGTTTCGCTTCGGTAGCATACTCGTCTTTCAATTTTTCTATAATATCAGATAGATTTGTAGGAATTTTTTCAATATCGAATTTTCCTGCATCAATCTTAGAAAAATCTAATATATTATTGATTAGGCGAAGTAATTTCCTACTATTTTCAGCGACAGAACTGATGTGGCCAGCTCTCTCATTTTGCTCAAATTCGCCTTCTTGTAAATGTTCGCTATATCCAATGATTGCTGTTAATGGTGTTCGTATATTATAACTCATCATGGATAGGAATTTACTTTTTTGTTCTGTGGCAGCGGTGGCTAACTCTTTGTTTATGCGTTCTTTTAATTCGTTCTTAATGGCAATTTCTTTCTCCTTGTTCTCGGTATTATTGATCAGCATTCCTTCTATGTGATCTAAGGCTCCTTTCTCGTCATAAATGGTTTGAAGTCGATGACTAGCCCAAATATTCTCTCCCCGGATATTGGTAAACGTTAACTCGGCCACCAATATTCTCTCTTCAAGAAGGGTTTTATATTGAACCCTTGACAGATCATATAGTTTGTCAGCCACCTCTTTTCCATTCTTAAAAAGTTGACTGGTTTCAGAGTAGCCAAGCATCCTTGCGAAATACTTATTTGCGTCTGTTACCTCTCCAGACGGTGACATCTGATACATTCCAACCAGAGAATTATCGAAAATCGACCGGGATTTTGATAGATTTTCTATTGCTTCCTTGTCTGCGTCAAGAGCCTCTTTCTGAATACGCTTTATTTTATTTGCTAGGGCAAATGATAAAATTATCGATTCAAGATAGACACCTAATGGCGCTGACATCATTGTTAGTGTGTTTGTAGGTACAGCCTGATTGATCATTAATGAAAAAGTAATAAAGCCTATGCAATTGAATAACCAGGCGAAGAAAAAGTAGCGAGCGTCTTGATTCCCCTTTGCCCAACTATATGCGCCAACGACGAGCAAGAAAGATAGTGTGAATACGGTTATGGACGTGACCCACAAAATACCAATTTGATAATCGATAGCCAGCGTTAGGAAACTACTTAAAAAAAGTACTAGGAGTATTATTCTGAAGGCCACATCAATCAGAGGATTTCTCAGTTTTGTATTAAGGAATTCTCGCGAGAAAAAAGCAGCGAAGCCTAGCGAAATGCATACTATCAAAGGGATATATTCTTTCCCGAACGCCTGAAAGATAAAGTTAGCATGAATAGCACCATGACCTACTTCAAGCATTTCAAAATAAGTTACCCATCCTAAATAAAGCACGTAGTACAAGTAGGCTGGGTCTCTTACTGAAATGTAAATAAATATATTGTAGAGAAGCATGATAGCCATACCACCAAAGAACAAACCGTAGATAAACTCTTCCACTGCAACTTTTCTTTGAAATGCCTCGCGGCTCCACAAATTTAAGGGTATTTGTAAGGAAGAGTGGTTCTTTAGTTTTAGATATAACGTTATTTCTTCATCAAGGTACGTCGTCAATGGAAATATGCTGTTAACATGCAATACCTCCCTTTGGTCCCAGTCATTACGTAGATCAGAAGACTTCACCACATAGGTACCATCAGCTTCAGGTATATAGAGCTCGGCAACATCGAGTAAACATTTACCTACTTCTAAAAACCAGTGTTTTTGGCTCTGTTTATTGTAGGATGCTGATGAATAAATTAATTTAACTTTTATCCAATAAGTACTCTTAGTAACACCAAAGTTAGGTAAGAGACTATCGTTCGGCATGAACTGTGCCTGATGAAATGGGGTCGTAACATTGTCTATCGTGAGGTTATTGGTTTTGTCTTCCAGTACTTGCATATGTAAATTGAGTGGGTATTGTTCATCAGCAAACAAACGTAAAGCAGCGAGTTCCTGCTGTGCGAATAACGATGTCACATTAAGCAGGATAATTAGGAGCAGAGCGAAAGAAACACAATTCCTGATCATCTAGTTGTCATCTAATCCAAAAATATTTTGATAACCTTTGACGGAAAACATTATTCTCATAATTAGTTTCATGGTTTTTAACACTGGCATATCGGTAGAATAGAACCGTTCGATATAACGTTTGGACCTGAATCGATCAATTGTTAACTGATTGGATTCATCTTCTAGAACGAACATACTCGATGTTAGTGAATACTGATCGTTAGAGAATATTCGAACAGCATCAAGATCTTCATTAGAGAAAGTATTTGAGCTACTGAAAAATAGAACGATAGCTAAAAAAAATCCAGCCAGAAACTTAGTTAGAAGGCACGCATAGAAATTAACGTATATTTTTGAAATATTCTCACCCGATGAAATGAAGAATACTAGGAGTTAAACCCTCAATTTATTACTCTTATAAATATGGCTAAAAAAATGACATTTCTAAAGGTTATAATAAGTCTATTTTAGGTGATTTCACGTCATCTTACTTAAGTAGACTTTTGCATTCACAAGGTTCTTTGTCGTTTCCGATACTTATTGGGAGTTACACCCTCATAAGCCTTGAAAGACTTAGAGAAATTGGACGCATTATTAAAACCCAATTGTTCAGCGATTCCATCTATCGACAGCTTGCTATTCAAAAGTAATTCTCTAGCAGCAAACACAATCTCCTCCGACTTGATGGACTGATACGTTGTATTTAGTTCTTTTAGCTTTCTTTGTAATTTGCTAGTTGACATATGTAGATCGATAGCCACTTCATCCAAAGTTGGCTTGTTTTTCTGCGCCGACCTTAATATATTACGAATTTCTTGTGCGATTCCTTTTGAGCCAGCCTCCGACAATTCTTTCTTACAGTGCTCTGCAGCCAGTACGGTTAGGTCAGAGTTAATCGATGAAAATGGTATATCCATCCACTCCCGTGGTGCACAAATTTCAATATGTGGCTGTGAGAAATTCAACTCAATTATTCTATTGAGTTGATTATCCAATACAATTTCTACATGTGGGCAATCCATATTGATCACGAAACGCCCGTTACAAAGTGTATTGCTAAGAAGTTTCTCGCCAATTAGAGCCATATTTATCAAAGTCGAAAAAAAATAGAAAAACTCTACATCATTAGCGACTTTGTAGGTTCTAGCTGAATTCTCTTTCATGCGTAAATTTACAAAATCACCTACAGATAACAGCTCAAATTCGATGAGATTTGATCTAGTTTGAATGTATTGCACTAACAAAAATGCGACTTCCTTTAAGTTTTTAGCGCCACTTACCGCTAAACCTAATGGACCATGTGCGTTCATCGCCAGACATTGTCCATATTCTATCGAAGCACAATGGAGGTTTTCGACCTCATTGATTAGATTGATTCCTAGGCGATACATGCTTTCCACACCAATTCTAGACGGAGGATATAGCAATGAATCTATAGGGATTTGTGTGCCCTTTAATAAGGACTTCGCACTAATTCCTTTGCTGATTGCATAATCTCTAATAGCGGAGAGGTATTCCCCTGCAAGAAAGTACTTACCCTCCCCAACGATATTCCGAACCATTCCATTTTCCCAAAATTAATGTAATTGACCAAAGCGAGTTGCACGATACCCCACTAACAGCAGCCTAACCAGGATAGATGGTCGATTTTCGTTTTAAATTTATCTATAGTAATGTCAGTTCATTGCTTTACGTTCACTATAACGATCAACAAGAAAGTCCTTGTGATCACGCGTAAGATAAGTGAACCGCATTAGTTCCTCCATGACATCAACGATGCGCTCCCGATATGCTGAATCTCTCATCTTCCCGTTATCATGAAACTCCTGATAAGCCTTCGCCATGGAAGACTGATTTGGAATGGTCAACATACGCATCCAACGCCCCAGAATTCGCATACTATTAATCGCATTAAAACTCTGTGAACCACCGGAAACTTGCATGACAGCAAGTGTTTTACCCTGAGTGGGCCTCACCGCCCCTATCGATAAGGGAATCCAGTCGATTTGCGTTTTCATCAATCCCGACATATTTCCGTGAATCTCTGGGGATGACCATACCTGAGCTTCAGACCATTGACTTAACAAACGCAATTCTTGAACCTTAGGATGATCAGCAGACTTCTCCCCATCAAACAAGGGCAATCCTTCAGGATTAAAAATACGAACCTCTGCCCCCATTCGCTCTAGTATTCGACCCGCCTCCTCGGCTGCCAACCGGCTGTATGATTGATCACGCAAGGATCCAAACAAAATAAGGAGACGGGGCTTATGGGTGCTGGCAAGGCTGGGCTCTAGATTAAGGTTAAATTCCTCTTTTTCGAGATAGGGCATTTGATTCTCCAAGTATTTGGACATTTCCTATAAGACGCTACGCAATCTAAAAAGACGAAAAACAAAATTATTTTCGTCTTTTTTATTCCATCGGCGTCTTACAAGAAACAAACATGAAAAGGGAAAACCAATGCGACAAAATAACAATTTTATCAACGACACTATCAACAACACGATTAGCAACACCATTCTGGTCATCGGCGCAGGGCCTGTTGGCCTTGCTGCTGCCGCTCACCTTATTGCAAGAGGCCTAACCCCTATCGTTTTAGAAAAAGGGCAAAGTGTAGGGTCAGCAATGCTTGAATGGGGGCAAGTGAGAGTTTTCACACCTTGGAAATATCTTGTCGATTCCGCCGTAGAAAAACTCCTCAACAAAACAGATTGGCAGTATCCTGATAAAGA
>CAJXXT010000178.1 GCA_913063495.1 uncultured Gammaproteobacteria bacterium
GGACACACTGAAGGATGATCGATTGAGGAGTGTGTCGGCCTTTGAATGAGATCATGCATTGCTCAGTTTGGTATGATGTGGAAAGATCACTCTACCATGCAGCTCTCTGACATCACTGGGTGCGACAAAACCAGCCTTTGTGGTACCTGACCTGTAGCGATAAGTGTTACATTAGGCGGCTATGTCCCCAGAGCCCCTATAGTAAAGTTACCGAGAAAAGGGGCTGCCCCATCATACTTGCCACCCGCTATGCGTAGGACTAATACATGGAAGAAAAACGGCCGGATGCACCATTTGATATTGGCAAAGTTTTTGAGTCGACGCTATTCGGGCTATTTCTTCTTATAGGTCGTTACTTTAATACGGTATTTTGCTTTGTAATTAAACCAGTTCAATTTGTACGCCATCTTGAAGAAAATCATTCGACTCTGATTCAGGATCGAACTTTCACCCGCCCACTTACATTTTTGACTATCAGCTTGGTTCTGGTGACCGGCATAAATTTTCTTGCTTTTCTGGCAACACCATTTCCAGAGCACATGGTAGTGGCTGCAAAAAAAATTGACCAATGGAACCCGTTCATGAAGTTCTTGCTTGAGGGCTTTAAAACGGCAGACCCTGTAAAGCTCTTTCTAGCAATTTCGCCTTATGCACTATTGATTGGCTTATACGCACACATGCTTACCCGAGCAGCAAAAAGCCGAAAGCTGGAATTTAGCTTTGGGAAAAGCATAGGTTTGTCAGCATATTTTGCTGGGTCGGCATGCAGCGTATGGATAATACTAGCCCCATTCACACCCTTGCTTTTACAAGTCAATCTTTCAGAAGGCACGCCTAAGTGGGTTTACTTGATTGGTGCAGTTCTTTATCTTTTGCTATTTAGAATACTATATTGCTATTTTTATATATTGAAAATGGAGCTAAATGTCTCCTGGATGCAATCAATTAAGGTTTGGCTTGGCGGAACCTGGAGGTTTGTTGTTGGGTTTTTTGCCATTATCGTTTTTATCTGGCCGCTTGTATTTCCAACTTTAGATAAAGTGAGTCTAGAAATTTTTAATAGCAAAGAGTCACAGTCAGCCGCCCAAGTGAACAATAGCCATCACGAATGCAAAGGAAACCCAAAAACCAAGCTATTTTTTTCCCATTCAATTATGAATGAAGTCATTCATAATTATCTAGTTGAAGGGGAAGACGAACTCGGCGTAAAAGAGCTTAACTTTGACGATTTTTTTGCGATACTTTCTGAAGGCGGTCAAGCCAAATTAAAATCTCTTATGTATGAATTTGATCTCACAGCTGAAGAGCTGAAGTGTCTTACATTGATAATCACAAATACGAAGGAGGGAATAGATATAGTATTAGTAGATAAGTTATGAGCGAATAAATTAAAAGGGCAAAGACCACTTCTAACTCGATTGCTATCGAAAAGCCTGCGTATTTACCGTTTAGGGTGAGTGACATTCTGCGACTTCCTGGGTAACCCCCTATAACCAATTAGACATCGACCCTCTAGATCGTCGTTCACCCAGAGTAGTAGTTCACAGCTGCCCGTGAGCTACTCAATTCTGAGTAAAAGGGGTTCTAGGTACTTGATGCGTTTTTGGGGTTATAGGGACATCCCCGGAACCCCTAACTCGAAAACCGCCTTGCTACTTTTCGCGGTAATCGAACTATTTGCGACGAAACCCAAAATCTCAATGTTGGCATGGCCTAAGCGAGCACTTACCACCAAAGTACACATATTTAACTTCATACTTGAAAACGTTCCATTGGACTTCAGACCCCGAGATCCCCTCTTATGCCCAGCTGAGCATAAGCGGGCTTCTGGATGGAAGGCCTAACCGCCAAAAAAGGAATTATTATGCCAGAAGACCCTATCCATCATCACTCAATTTGTGATCAACCTCAAAACCCATAACAACAAAAGATTCATTATCCCTATACCCGTGACAACGAAGTTTTTGCGAAGCCCTGAACTTCTGAGTTTTTTTCTTACCAAAAAAATCGTTAGAATATTCCTTATAACAAAGCCCTTTATCTTTATAAATCTCTTCCCAAGCTAACTTTTCGAATTTAGCGAAAGTGTCAATGAATAGTGATTGCTGATCAGATTGCTGGACTAAATCAAACCCCAATCTCTTTTCCACATTTGAGAAATCAAGCTTCCCCACTGAAAAACGAGCCTGTACATATTTTTGGAATGTTATTTTTTTTTTGCTCCACAAGTATTCTCTAAGCTCACCAGGGGATGTTAAATTTAATAGGGGAACAATTACTTCACTACGATCTATGTTCAATGGGGTCGATGATGAATTGGATGGCTTGAATGAAACGATAACATTATCCCGCTCACAAGCTTCAGCAGGTGAACTTCCCGATATATTGTTACCATCAAGATAATATATGCAACCAGGGTCTTGTTTGCTGTCATTGTCCCAAAAAGGGTCGCCCAATAGATTTGCCATTGCAGATTTAAAACGACGAACCTCGTCAGGATGACCTTTTGAAGTAAGAATGGAATGTAAATTATCGGTAGGCGTTACCATCTTCTCCCATACGTCACTTTTCTTAAAAAGCACCGCTTCAAACACTCTCATTTCTTTTAATATGCGAATAAAAGGTGTCACAGCTATATTTACAAACTCATTCTTATCGGCAAATTGCCCATGCAATGTAAGCTCATTGAGAAGTATCTGCATTATCACAACCCTAGAATCTGATCCAAATCATCATCAAACTGGTCAAACAACCCCTTTGGGTGTGTCATCACTCTTCCATGCTCACTAAAATCAATAACTGTGTTTTTCGAAATAGCATTATCATCCAAGCTAAAAAAATGAACAGCTGCATCTGTATTAATGAATCTTTTTTTTGCTATCGCCTTTCTAATCCCATTGAATACGTGATCGCTATGTGTTTCTAGTATAATTTGAATACCCGCATTAGAAGCAAAACAAAGGAATTCAGTAAGATCAGATTGTGCTTTCGGATGCAGATGAATCTCTGGATTTTCTATAATAACAATATCATTTTCTTTGGCGCTCAAACAAGAAACTAGAACACCCATAGCAAAGCTAACTCCTGACCCCATATGATAAGGGCGAACATGCTTTCCATCACCTAAAGAGAATTCAACCAAAAGACTATTACTAAGTCCAAGGTCTTTTATTCTATTACTAACGCCGAATAGCTTTTCCAGCCAATAATTCACCTGATATTCAAGGGTGACACTTGCACCATCGATAATAAGAGAAGAAGCCACTTCGAACTTTCTATTCTTATTCAAAAAATCGACAACGAATTCTGCTCTATTTCCTAGAAAATTTACTTGATCAAAGTTTTTGATATAAGAATCTTCAGGCCCAATTCTGTTTGCTGGTAGGTAATAGACATGATGATTATTAAAGCTAAGTTGATTTTGTATTTCTGATGATTCGTTTGTAAATGTGACAGCAACATCCTTTCTATCATCATCAGATGAACAAAACGCTACTTCAAATACCTCGTCACCTGACGTCACAGCTACTCCAAACCTACGAGCATTAATTCTATGGTTGCGGCATTCGTCAAACGTTCCCAAACGCAACCACATCCCATTTAATGGTGAAGAGGAGTTATCTATAGCGTTGTTACAAAGAAGAAGAAAAGCCTGTATAGCTGAAGACTTACCAGATGAATTTGTTCCAGAAAACACATTCAACTTTCTCAAAGAAATATCAATGCTATCGAAGCACTTAAACCCACCTATACGAAGAGAGTCAATCATTTTTAATATCCTCAATTGATTCTTCTATAAGCTGAAATCGCTTATTAACGCTTTTATTACTGCCTACAATATACTCAGCACTTTGAATGAATTCATTATCAAGCAGAAGTTTTCTCATGCCTTCTTTTACCTGTTCCGCCTTAGCACCCTCTATTTGAAGCGCCTCAATCATAAAATAACTTACAGCTTCAAATAGAGCCATACTAATTGGACGTCTAGGCCCGCCCCCTTTTTTTGGTAACCGAAAACACCCTACTCCCAAAACAGCTACGCAACTTATCATTGCTTTATCAAATACGGCGGGGAAATTTCCACAAAATTTTTCACCCGCAGAATCGTTTAGAAACAACATAGTTTTGCCAAGAAAATCTTCTAAGTCACTTCTATACTCTACCAAGGGTTGCCCTATCTCCTTAACAGATAAGAGCTCTCCTTTACGCCAAATGTAGAAACCAATTAATCTTAAAATAAGATACTTGTCCTTCATACGGTCTGGCTTAATAGTATTCTCTGTTGCGACTTTAAAACTATCCAGCTCTACCAATTTATTTAGCAGTAATGTTGCAGGCCCCTGATAAATGGCATTTCTCATTTCCTGATTATTTAATCGAGTTCCACCCCTATTAACTCTGTCGAATAAATCAAAAGTAACCCTATCCTTAGTAGGAGGCTTTATTACATGAAGCGTAAGAGAACAATCTTCAACCTTATTCTGCTGCGCCTGAGTAAGGTATTTAGGATATCTTGTGCCATTTTTTGAAGTTTCACTAAAATATGAATCATTTAGGGATTTCAAAACGGTTAGGTTTTGAAGAGCGAATTCATGATTCATAAATTGAAATAACGTTGTTAATCGCTGCCTTCCATCAACAATTATGTATACTCCTTTCTCATCTTCTTTCACGTAAATAAGAGGTAAAGGTATTCCCATAATAATTGATTCTATCAATTCACTTTTCTGCTTATCTGACCATACCGTCTTGCGTTGGAAATCTGGGTCTAATTTTAAAGCTGGAGGTTCCTTTTCATGCTTCCGTCTAAGCTGAAAAACAGAAGCACTCTCTGGAACTATATTTACAGTAGCATCAGGATAAATATTTGGATCTACATATAAACTTTCAGACTCTGAAGCATCCAACTTATCAGCGTATTCCGCTCCTAAAGTTGCTTCTCCCTCAAACGAAATGGGATCGTCTTCTTCTTTTGGCATGTTTATAGCTCCACCGTTTGAAAATTCTTCATTACTTAATCGTCACATTTTATAAAAGGCAAAAAAAAACCGAAAACAAGGCAGTCTCCAGCTTTTCGAGTCAATCTAGGAAAATAACCTTCCTTCTGATTGCAGAAATTTAACCTTACAGCCCTAGAAAATCTTAACTTCTGGGGTTCTTCCATAACCACTACCACAACTAAAGCCAGCCAAATCAAACAACATATTCAATCGTCCACTTAAGGCATAACCAGTATTAGCGATAAATCTCTGTATTCATAGGTACATTTTAATTTGGAAAGTAGAATAATAATACCTTTAATATTGAAACTGGTCAAAAAGGCATCGTACAAAGGGATTTATGAAGATTCCCCCGACATCTGCATTAGGGTTTGAAGCACACAAGACGCTAAACTACCGTACAACCTTCGGCACACCCATTATTGTCACCCCATAAACACCCTGCCCTGCCACCATACATCCTTGTATATGACGGTGCTCTAGAACCATCCATCGAGGGTTGAACGATTCCACAGCATAAGCCGTCACTTTTATCTTAACTGGCGCACCCTTCCCATCTTTTGCTTTCTCAACGTCCAAAAAACCTAACCAACGCACGCAGCAATACCGGCATTATTCAAGCCATTCAACGACAGAATAACCAGCAAGATATTGTTTAACGATCTGTTGTTGCCGAGTTGCTGGATGAGTGAATAATACGTGTTGATTAACATCGATAAGCTGCTTGGCTTTCCATAGGTAGTGAATAATTTGTGGCTCACTGTAGTGCTCTCCCCTGTCTTTAGCTAACAAAGTAATGGCACCTGCAATAAGCGTTGCATAGGGTCGGCCTAATTCGGATTCGACCAGAGAAATGACAGTAGTCATGATATTTACTCCAACGACTGAGAATGCGTTGGTTAATTATGATTCAAAATATAGTGACTGTAAATATATACAGTTCTTTTGGCAAAATAATTGAATGGTGCGAGACACCACTAATTAGCTTTAAAAAGAGTAACCAAACTTGGTTAACTTATCTAAGTTAACTTATATTTAGATATATCGAGTTTATTTACCTTCTGAGCACTAAAAACTGCACTCGCCCTTAAAAGCAATATGGCCAGACGAGAATTAATTGCTTCTGGCCTCGTTGTTTTTTCTAACATCTACCTCAGCCACTAAGGCTGCTTCGCTATCAAGTTGCACCCGCCACTGTTGCAAATAATCCGTGATTAATTTTGGGCTGCTGATTTGTGGATTCGATGCGGTGATATCCTGTTCGGCCTCCCATTCTTTAATCATTGCAGCTGCCATATCAAAGGCCTCCTCAAAAGAACTCGCTTGAGGTAATGCTTCTTTAAAAAAAGCTTTGCCAAAATAAGTGAAGAGGCGGTCATCGGAACATCCAAAGGAAGTCTTATCACTGGCCGCCGAGGTTAAAATTAAGGTGTGCTCATCCTCTAACGCTTCGATAAAACTGCCAGAATAACAGGCGGAGATGACCACAACCTTCCACTTGATACCACTCTCATCCAGCAGGGTGCCGAGGTCATCGGCACTGAGATCCGGCAAAGACAAACCCTTCTGGTCAAAAGACAGGGTTTTATTTTTGGATCCGTGGCTTGTGATATAAAGGAACAGAATGTCTTGATCGACATCCATTTTATCCGCGATAGTATTCAAGCTACGCTTAACACTGGTGATGGTAGCCAGCGGTCGCTTGTCCAAACTACGGCGACTATTACCCAAATAAATCGACTGTAATTGGTTGCCAAAATTTTGTTCAAAATAGTGTTCAATAAAATTTAGCTCTCGGGTAAACACCTCTTCTGATCCGTAGGCTGCCACTCCCAAGGTATATAGCTCTATCTTTTTATTATCGCCAGAGGCAACTTGTGCGAGTTGCTTTTCTAACAACGGTATTTGATTGTAAAGAGCAAACTCAGAGAGCTCGTTGCGGCTATAGATCTGTAAACCTTCACTGGCCGTATCCAGCTTGCCATTACGCCAAGTGCCACGAAAAGTCGTCACGCCACCCACGGGCTCGTTGTAGGTATATTCCCCCTCTCCATGCATGCTGCCATAGCTAAACTCGCCCTGATAACGATTACCCTCACCGTCAACCAGCACACCTTCGCCATCATATTTGCCGTACTTAAAATCCCCTTCATAGCGCAAGACACCCTGGCCAATATAAAAACCCTCTCCATGTAACATGCCATCTTCAAAGGTGCCCTTGTATTGATTACCATCTCTATCAGTACCTATACCGTCACCAGCACCCAACCAATTTTCGAACCGTCCCACATGGGTATAGCCTTCGCCGTTTTTATAAGTGCCCTGACCGGTAAATTCATCTTCAATAAATGCTCCAGAATAAACCCGCCCGTCATCCCCGACATACACACCCTGACCATGGAATTGCCCAGCCTTAAACTGACCGGTATATTTATTGCCGCCGTCATAAACAATTTCTCCTTGGCCCTCAAACAAACCGTCTTTAACACCGCCGTTATAAACATGTTTATTTTTGGCTACCCAACGGCCCTGCCCAGTCATCTTATTGGCCTGAAAGCCGCCTTCGTAGAAATCGCCGTTTGGATAACTGAATTTTCCCTCCCCCTGTAGAAGGTCATTGCTAACATTGCCACGATACACCGAGCCATCGTTATAACTAATGACGGCCGCACCATTGCCAGCCCCTTTGGCATAGACACCCTCAAAGCGAAACCCAGTAGCATCTACAAATACGCCAAAGCCGTGATAAAGACCCGCCTTAAAACTGCCGACATAGGCACTGCCGTTTTCCCACTCCATGCGCCCCTGCCCACTGGCCAAACCTGATGTATCGATTGGCCCAGAGTAAACACCGCCATCCGCAAATGAAAGCGTGGGAATATGACGAATTTCAAAATCTTTAATAAGGTAATTTTTAGAGAAACCAATACCCGCAGCAATCCCAACAAGTATGCCGATTACGATCCCGGCAACTAGCCCAGTTGTAACAATTCCATTTTTAGCCATAGTGTTTCCTTGTTGCTTAAAAAAACAAAGCGATTGCCTAGATGGTTCGCATGGTCATAACAGTTAGCCTTGAGAAACATAGGTTGTTGCTGTTTGAGAGCGAAAAAAATCGTTATATTCCTCGTACGTCACATTCACCCTATCTTTTTTTGTACCAAATATGTAGACGTTGCATTACTAACTTTGCCTGCATATTCAATCGCACTCTCCCCATATGCATTCTTAATTGAAACATCAACCCCCTTATCCAATAGATATTTGCAGAGCTCAATGTTATCTGAATCTAACGCTACCCAAAGTAAATTCATCTTCATTTTATTGACCAAGTTGACGCCATGCTTAGTCATATCTATTACTTCCTTTACAAGATCCAGGCTTTTACTTTTAGAAAGCTCTCTTATGACGGCGTATTGAGTATCTTGATCGATGCCTGATATGTATTTTGTTGGGTTTATAGTGGCAAGCAACTCCTTAGATTTTAGATATATTTCTTCATCAATATCGGCATACTCATCCGTAACGCGCAACAAAATATTTTCCGCTAATTCTCCTCCAATTTTCCCAACAGCCACAATTGCATTATTTATAAAATATGACGATGCATCAGAGTCTATCGCTTTCGCTAACAGTGGTAATACAGATGGGTCTGTAGAGGAATCCATCTCATCGGTAATATCCCAGATATTATCCCCAACAGTACTAATCACTTCGTAATCATCTGTTTCGTTTAGCTGTCGAAGTTGTTCCTCGAGTTTTAATTTAATACTCATTTAACGTCCTTTTTAGAACACCCCTGGTCAATCTTTTTAGTACAAGGTGAACAATAAATTATTTAATTTCTGTTTTTGATAATATAGCTATTTTGGTGTTCGGATAATTGGCAACTATATACTTATGTAGTGCTTCGGATTTATCTATCTCTCCAAGCTTTTCATGGCTTTGCGCCATTATGTAATTTAATTCTGCTTCTGCCTCTTCGGTATATTCATGGCTACGTAAGGCATCGAGTGATTTCGCGATAGCCTTTTCGTAATTGCCTTTTGCATAATATCTATTTGAATTGCTGATAGCTCCTTCGCTGCTACCTCCACAACCTAGAAGTACATATACTAAAAACAACAGAGTAAATTTTTTCATTCCTTTCCTTTTACATTACATAAAAATCAGATAATTAGTGATCATAGGTTTTTCTGGGCTGCCGACTATGACTTTGGCACCATACAAAAATAATCCCTTAACACGTTTCAAGAAGGCACCTACCTTAAACAAGAAATACGCTTGACGACATTAATTAGGGAATGCTAGAACACTCCGAAGACGTGGCGAGGTCCCGATACGAACGCGACCCCGCAGGTGGAACAATAACATAGTCGCAGTCCCTGCTGGAAGCGTCGGGGCCTTGTCTTCCTCTATTTTTAATTGGATAACAAGGCTCCTATCTAGATAAGTGCCAAATTCAAAAAAACTTCGGCCATCTTCTTCGCTCTTTCAGATGCGTCTTTATCCCCAACAACGTGGGCATAAACGATAGCACCCTCAATCAGCAGGTTTAATTGCTTTGATAGTTCTTCTGGGTCTTTTACTCCTGCTTGCTTTGCAAGATTTTCCAGGTAGTCAGATATCAAGCGTTTATGCTCAGAACATAGAACACGAGACGGCGCGTTTGAATCGGAGAACTCTGCTGATGCATTAATAAACATACAGCCGGAAAACCCTTTTTCATGAAACCAAGCACCAACCACATCAAACACTGCAAGAAGCCGTTCTCTTGGAGTACTTGCTAGACGCTCGGTCTCACGCATGAGGTTGTTTCGAAATAGCTCATCACGCTTGCGTAAGGTCGCTAGAATCAACTCGTCTTTTGATCTGAAGTGGTTATACAGGGTTTTTTTTGAGACTCCTGCCTCAGATATGATTTTGTCGATTCCTGTTGCATTAAAACCGTTCTGATAAAACAGCTTTAGCGCCTCTTGTATTATGTGTTCTCTTTTGGACGGTGATGGCATGTAAATTTCGCTTCGATTCGTTACTATTCGCTGCAACGTGCAGAGACCGATTTGTTTACTATAATCTCTTTATTTAACT
The DNA here is from genome assembly GCA_913063495.1 of uncultured Gammaproteobacteria bacterium. Lineage (GTDB taxonomy): Bacteria > Pseudomonadota > Gammaproteobacteria > Pseudomonadales > Ketobacteraceae > 42-54-T18. The sequence continues at coordinate 10,092 of CAJXXT010000178.1, forward strand.
ACATAAATCAAATCTTTACCACCAAACCCTCCATTTTTACCACTATTCATGTGTGGAATTGACCTAAATTCCGCACTTTTCTTGAGGAATTTAAACATAGACAAGCTTATTGACATCATGAACCGATCGGTATACCTTGATAATGACTAGTCGGTCTCTTGGTGAGAGCGACAATTCTATGAAGGGCTTGCTAATGAATCCATTAAAAAAGTACGTCTATTTAATAATTCTATCGATGTTGGTTGGAAGTGCTGTTAACGCTGAAACAACATATCAATTTGAGAGCAAAGCAGATGAGGAGACCCGTATTCTTATCGAAGATTTAGCAGGGATGTTCATTGCCGCAAAGATAGCCATATTTAAAAAGCAGCCTCTCATTAATGCGAAAGGTGGCGACAAATCTGTGCTGTTCGGCGAAGAGTACCTTGCGATGGTTAAGGAAACCTACCAAGCGTCTTTTGCTAAACCGTTCCCCGCAAACGATCATTACTTTAAAGATTTGTTGGTTAAGTCAATGGTTGAAGTAATGGAAGAAAACAGAACCCTTTTAATGGATCCCGATCTTGGATTTAAGGGACTGATACCTGCCACCTATGCGCACCAATTATCACACAAGTTTTCTACATTAAATCTAGGGGTAAAAATCAATTTTACCGCGCCTAAAAAAATTCTTAGAAATCCATTAAATATGCCTGATGAGTGGGAAGAGAAAACAATCGATAATTTTAAAAAGGCTGACTGGCCAAAAAAGAAACCCCACTTTGATGCTGATGCTTTGGTAAACCAAAAACCCGCGTTTCGATATATGACGCCATTATACTATGGCCCGGTCTGTATGCGTTGTCATGGGGTGCCTGAGGACAATCCAGCTAACGCTGACAAGCCTAAAAGTCAGTGGACTCATATTGATCTGTCCGGTTTCCCAATGGAAGGCCAGAAATTAAATCAAGTTGCTGGCGGTGTTAGCATTAGTATCCTCAAATAATTTTATTTATCAGAGATTTGGAGAATTTGAAATGAATAGATATTTAGCGATTTTATGTTTGCTGTTGGCTAATATTTCTGCGAATACTTTTGCGTATGAATATAACGTTGGAGTGGTTGACTATCCACCACACATCGTAGTTAAAAACAGGGTTCCTTCGGGTCGTGCCATTGACTATATCCAGGCTTTTATGGACAAAAACGGTGACAGTGTCGTCTTTACAGTGCTACCAGTTATGCGTGGGCAGAAGCAGTTGGTTGACGGCAACATTGATTTATTACTGCCAATAGAAAATTTTCCAGAAGGAGGTATCACTATAAAAAAACCTTTTCTTAAATTGGTTCCAGGACTGTGTTTTCGAAAAAATAACTTTGTACCAATATTGAGTGCAACCCATAGACTTAAATCATTGAAAATAGGATACCCTGACGGAAGTGAGTTACCCAAAACTTTGGAGGAATCCGGCGCATCCTTAATCGCTCTAAAGGGCATTTCGGGGCATGAGAGGGGAATTAAGATGCTAAAATCCAACCGATTTGATGCCCTTTATCACGCGAATCCAGTGTTTATTTACCACCATAAAAACCCACTTTCTAAAGATGTTGCTTGTTCCTATTTTCACGGGTTGACGACACACGTTTATGTTACTGTGAGTCCAGTATTAGAAGCGAATAAAGCTAAGCACATTCAAAGCGCGTTCAGCAAAGCAATAGAGGAGCAATCTTATCGGGATTTTTATAACGCTCACTAATTTGAGGTAATTTAATTGAGTCGCCTAAGTAACTGGTATACTCTGTACACTTAAGCAGCTCACTCTTCGATTACTGGATAAGGCGTCGTATGTCTTCAAGAAATATCTCATTTTCCTGGATCATCTTCGCCTATATCACGGCGTGTAGTAGTGGCCTTCTATACCTTGAATTCTGTAACCAGCCAAATCTTCTCATCAACAGTTTTATCGCGGAT
>CAJXXT010000179.1 GCA_913063495.1 uncultured Gammaproteobacteria bacterium
GATTCTGTCGACATATTATTGGTTGGCAACGTAAAGTTATAATCACGCTGTGTAAATTGTCCGCTAGCATACTGGAATTGATGATCCCACGATTTTATACAAGGCCCCGCTGACGTGCCGGGGTTATACTTTATTGGAGTTTCCGGGCAAGGGTTATAAGCAGAAATATCATCTGACAGCACCATAGTGTGCTTTTTATCTTCATGCTCAAAGTAATAATAAATCCCTTCCTCTTCCATCAAGCGGCTAACAAAATCAAAATCAGATTCACGGTACTGAACACAATAATCTCGCACGGGGTGAGTCAATAACATTGCTCCAATACGAAACTCACTTATTGGACATTCCTTGAAAATTGCTTGGATAATATCAACCACCGATTGTGATTGGAATATTCGACAGCCCGACCTTTTTGTTAAAAACCACAACCAAGGCACAACCTCAGCGGTGTATGCTCGAGTGTCTCGAGTAACTTTAATTCCACCTGACAACTTAGAGACGTAACCATTAAAATAACGTTTGCCGCCATCTTCCTGATCAATACTAACGGTGACATCCGTTCCAACCAGTTTTTTAGGAACAATATTGTCATCATTGGAAAGCAGCTGAGCAGTAAAGCAAAAAGGATTTGATATTTGCTCCGTTCCTTGAAATTGCTCGATTCCCAAGACATCATCGCCTAATGAGGTGCTGCTAATGTACAAATGACGTTCATCTTGGGTAAAAGACATGCTGGTACGATCCTTTGAATAGCAAATGCATCACGTACATTCGCTTAGTGTATTGATTTCAGGCTTACTATTTAAATACCTATTGCGTTATAGATAATAGGAATGACTGGGCTTAATCACAACGATTTTTTGTGTGCATTATTCACAGCCATCCCTTTTAAAGCGCACCTTGGGCGGCAAGACCTCCCGTTCAGCCCACAGGACGTATCTCTTCCACCATCAACTGAGGGCTTTGCACCCCACGAAACTCGTTGATATCCAAGCGGTAAGCCACCCAAGCCTGCTTTGCTTTCTTATTAGGCCACGCTGCCAAATCCACATTAAACGCAATACCATCAATCACTCGGTTAGAGCCAGGAAGACCAAACACCAACTTAAGGTGCTTTTCCCCTACAATTCGCTGATCCAATATTTCTAATTCATTATCAAATAATGGCTCAGGAAATGCTTGTCCCCACGGCCCTGCATCACGTAAGACCTGTGCAAACGGTAAATCCAGTTCTTCGGTACCTAAGGGCCCATCACTTAAGATCTCACCCCGCAAATCCTCTTCCGTTAAAATCCTTCGAGCCTCCTGATCAAATGCATCTTGAAATGCGGGGTAATGCACCTCTTTAAGGCTTAAGCCCGCCGCCATCGCATGGCCGCCAAACTTACTGATAATTTCAGGGTGTTTTGATGCAACAGCATCAAGCGCATCACGAATATGAAACCCTGATATCGAGCGAGCAGAACCTTTTAACTCACCGTTACCAGCCGATGCAAACACAATCACTGGACGGTTATAGCGCTCTTTTATTCGGGACGCTAAAATACCAATCACACCTTGATGCCAGTCCTTTTGGTGCAAACATAACCCCCAAGGCATGCTTGCGCGATCTAGATGTAACTGTTTAAGCACGTAAAGTGCTTCTTGTTGCATCCCCCCTTCTATCGTACGTCGCTCTGCATTTAATGCATCCAACTCCACAGCCATTTCTCGGGCTATACCGGGATTGTCTTCCAACAAACATTCAATGCCGTGAGACATATCATCCAACCGCCCTGCGGCATTTAAACGCGGGCCAATAGCAAAACCCATATCCGAAGCTACGACGTTGGACAGATTTCGTTTAGCCACTTCAGCTAAGGCTTTTATTCCTGGGCGGCAACGCCCGGCCTGCATTCGACGTAACCCGTTATACACGAGAACACGATTATTTTGATCCAAAGGCACAACATCAGCCACCGTACCCAAAGCAACAATATCCAAATAGTCAGCCATATTTGGGGTTGAAATCCCTTGTTTATCAAACCAACCCAACTCACTAAGCCGTGTACGTAGTGCCGTCATCACATAAAAAATGACCCCAACACCCGCCAAGTTTTTACTGGCAAAACCACAACCTGGCTGATTAGGGTTCACTATCGCATCAGCTTCCGGCAATGTTTTTCCTGGCAAATGGTGATCCGTCACCAACACCTTTAAACCATGTGCTTTGGCAGCCGCGACTCCATCAATACTTGAAATGCCGTTATCTACCGTCACCAATAAATCAGGCTTTCGTTGTATCGCTACTTCAACAATTTCTGGTGTTAGCCCATAACCGTACTCAAAACGATTCGGTACCAAATAATCGACATGGCCAGCACCCAGCGCTTTTAACGCCAAAACAGAAAGTGCGCTACTTGTCGCCCCGTCAGCATCAAAGTCGCCAACCACCAAAATACGTTGCTGATTTTCTAGTGCAAACACCAGTAATGTTAGCGCATCCTCAAGCCCCTTTAATCCTGACGCAGGCATCAAGCGATTAAGCCCCAACTCCGCATCCATATCAGTCAACACACCACGAGCGGCATAGAGTCGCTGAATAGCAGGGTGTATTGCATCTGAAAACTGATGTTGATCGGATATTTTACGGCGGGATACTTTTTTCATTATTATCTCTAAAGGCTATTTTTATTGGTAACTTATCTAAACCGAGCATCGCTACTGAGCCGTTGTTTAAAACAACGTATCTACATTATTGTTCCAATCCATTAATACGGCACGTCACAAGAAGAAATAAAAAAGCTCGGTTCATTTAAACAACACACCATTGTTTAATTGAACCGAGCTTTTAATGTCGAAGCAAAACTCTGTAACAACAATAATCTATAATAATAGTCTAAACCATTACGACATATTTTCTAGAATCGACTTTTTCACATCTTCCAACGTCGCATCAATAGTGCTCATGATTGCATTTTTGCACTGTGAAATTGCCGTATCAGGATCTTTAAGACCGTTGCCTGTTAAGGTACAAACAATCTTACTACCTTCAGGGATCTTACCGTTTTTCACATCACGAATTGCACCACCCAGAGAAGCAGCAGAGGCAGGCTCACAGAAAATACCTTCTGACTGCGCCAACAATTTTTGTGCTTCGAGGATTTCTGAATCTTGAAGCTCATCAAACCAACCGCCAGATTCTTTTTGTACAACCCAGGCTTTATCCCAAGACTGAGGGTGACCAATACGAATTGCTGTTGCGATCGTTTCAGGATCATCAACCATCTTGCCACGCATAAAGGGTGCAGCTCCGGCCGCTTGATAACCGACCATTTTAGGTAAATTATTAGCAACGCCATCTTTATGTGATTCGGTATAGCCCATCCAATGCGCAGTGATGTTACCTGCATTACCTACTGGCAAGCAGTGATAATCAGGTGCAAAACCTAACTCTTCAACAATTTCAAATGCAGCTGTTTTTTGACCTTGTAGACGATAAGGGTTGATGGAATTAACGATTGTTACTGGCGCCTCTTTAGCAACCTCTTTAACAAGCTGCATACCTTCATCAAAGTTACCCCGAATCTGCAGGATAACCGCACCGTACATCATAGTTTGCGCTAATTTACCCATGGCAATTTTGCCTTCAGGGATCAATACAAACGCAGTAATTCCAGCGCGAGCCGCGTAAGCTGCTGCAGCTGCCGATGTATTTCCGGTTGATGCACAGATAATCGCTTTGCTACCTTCTTCAACCGCTTTGGTCACGGCCATTGTCATGCCGCGATCTTTAAACGATCCAGTAGGATTTAAGCCTTCATACTTCACATAAATATCAACATCTTTACCAATCATACGCGGTACGTTGTTAAGACGGATAAGCGGCGTATTCCCTTCACCCAAGCTGATCACTCGCGTGTCATCATGCACAGGAAGGTGATCACGGTATTTATCAATAAGGCCAGTATAACGAGAGCTGTTAGACATAATTAGATTCCAATTTTTTATTTACATTAACCGTCGAGCTGCTCTAGGCGAATACGCATCACCGAACCAACGACTTCTTCTTGTGCTTCAATTTTTTCAAGCGCAGCATTCATGCTTTGCTCTTTAACCTGGCGAGTAATCATGATGATTGGCACCTGACCATTCGCCACATCAACTTCTTTCTGTAACAGTGATTCTATATTAATACCGGATTCACTCAGAATAGTCGCAACTTTTGCCATCACTCCAGGGGTATCTTTAGCGGTAATACGCAGGTAATACGCTGTGTCGATTTGATCAATCGGCAATATAGGTGTATCAGACAGGCTTTTTGCATTAAACGCCAAGTGTGGCACACGATTGTCAGGATCCGTTGTTAAGGTTCTAGCAACATCAACAATATCTGCTACAACAGATGACGCAGTAGGTTCTGCTCCCGCTCCAGGGCCATAATATAATGTTGGACCAACAGCGTCGGACATCGCCATCACAGCGTTCATTACACCATTAACATTCGCTATCAAACGACTCTTATGAATCAATGTTGGATGAACACGCAACTCAACACCAGCATCCGTTTTACGAGTCATACCCAAATGTTTGATGCTGTAACCTAGCTCGTCTGCATAAGACACATCTTCTGCAGTTATTTTACTGATACCTTCTGTGTATGCCTTATCAAACTGCAAAGGAATACCAAACGCTACTGATGCCAATATTGTTAGCTTATGGGCGGCATCAATACCTTCAACATCAAAAGTTGGATCTGCTTCGGCATAGCCTAGTGCTTGAGCTTCTGACAAGACATCAGAAAAAGCACGGCCCTTTTCCTTCATCTCCGTTAGGATGAAGTTTCCGGTACCATTAATAATACCCGCAACCCATTGAATCTGATTTGCTGACAAACCTTCTCGAATCGCTTTAATGATAGGGATGCCACCAGCAACAGCGGCTTCAAAGGCAACATTAACGCCCTTTTCATCCGCAGCAGCAAAAATCTCATTGCCGTACTCGGCTATTAACGCCTTGTTAGCCGTTACAACATGCTTACCATTAGCAATCGCACCAAGTACTAAGTCTTTAGCCAACGTAGTGCCGCCGATTAACTCAACAATCACATCCACATCGGGATCTGCAATAACATCTGCCACATCACGAGATACTTTAACAGCAGAGGTATCTGCTGCCGGATTATCACGGCGGGCCCCTACGTGAGTCACTTGAATAGCACGACCAGCACGACGAGTAATATCTTCTGCGTTACGCGTTAATACGTTAAACGTACCGCTACCCACGGTACCCAGCCCTACAATTCCTACATTAACCGGTTTCAAATCAGCACCTCAGTGTGTCACTCATTTTTAGTGTTATTAGTATCTGTCACGTTATCACACGCATTAATGGCTGGCATTATACGTTTAGCCCTGAAAAAAAACTAATCTGTGAGCAGAATTATCCAATATTGAGGCATAAAAAAACCGCAAAGCCAGACTTTACGGTTTTTTTATGCCTCAAGTAAGGTTAAATACCAAACTCTTTTGCCAAATCAGCAGCACTACGATAACCACCGACTTGACGGCCATCCAAAGTATACAAAGCTGGAGTACCTTTCACACCGACTTGACGGCCCAAGGAGATTTGCTCATTAATCAATGCGGTAACATCGCATCCAGCGACTGTCTCACCCACGGAACGGCGAGTTTTCGCCATAGTCATCGCATGTGCTCGATCTTTTGCACACCATACATCTGCAATTACCTTACCTGCAGGAGACTGCAAGCCGTATCGAGGCCATGCCACATACTTAACAGTGATACCTAACTTATTAAGCGCAGGAATTTCTGCATGGAATTTCTGACAGTAACCACAACTTGTGTCGGTAAAAGCGAGCACTTCACCCTTCTCTTCACCTTCCGCAGGGTACACTACTAAGTTTTCATCTTTAAGTGTCGCTAACGCTTTGACACGTTTCTTACCACGGTTTTGCTCACTGATATTCAAGATTCCACGCCCTTGAACGGCAAGCAAGTCACCACTAAAGATAAAAGTCCCATCAGCGTTAGTCATCATCTCTTCACCAGAAGCTAAGGTGAGCCCGTAAATTCCTGGGGCGATAGTTTCTTCAATAGCAACGATGTTCAACTGAGGCAGGCTTTTTCTGAACTTAGCCCGAATAGCGGCCTCACCAGGGGTCGCTGGAACTGCACTTTCGACATCAGAGGTCACGCCAGCCCCTACTTCAGCCTTAGGCGCGGTTTCAGACGCTACTTTTGCAGCAACCTGAGCAACAACATCCTGAGTGGTTGCAGCATCGGCTACGGTGTTATCTGTACCTTTACAGCCATAAAGCCCTACAGCAACTGCCAATAACGACACCTTAAATACCATTAACAATCTCATCTATCTCTTTCCCCTACCGTAATTAGCTAATTTGCTTGTCAGACATACTAACAAGCTTGGAGCTCCAAAGCCCAGACAAGTTCCACAAAAAACAGATCGAAGGCCCGACTCCACCGCAGGCTGTTAACACCATTCCAAGAAATACTACTAACAACAAAGGGAGATATGCAGCCGTAGAGGTGACTGCATTCTTATTCATCCTCTTATTCAGGCTTTCCGATAATAGTTTTCGATGTCAATTTAGCAAACGTTTCACTTAACCACCTAAGTCTTGTTTCATTTTGACCGCCAGCGAGACCACCGAGAGCATAGGATGCAGACACATCAAAATCTGCTAGGTCCCTATTCGATTTTTCTAAAACAACAACCCCTCCAATATTATCGCTGCCAGACATGAAGCCAAACATGATAGCGTTAAAGGCATTTCGTACATGCAGTTTCTGTATTTCGATTCGAACTGTATCGTTAGATTTTTCATCGTAGAGTTTTTCAGAACGAAGAAAACGAACGATGGTGTTTTCCAAGTTCATTTGATCGAGCCTTACCATTTTGTCTGAATCTTGTGAGATTTCTTCGGCGTAACTGATAACGACCTTACCGTATCTCTCGCCCTTATACTGGTAACCTTTAGAGTTGTCACTAAGGGCTACATGGCTTGAACAGCCAGAAATGATCGAAAAAATGCTTAAAAATATGATTGTCTTAATAATGTTAGTCATTTTAATTCTCCTGTTTTTATTAATAGTTTTCAAATATGTACGCTTGTTGGGCGTGCATCGGTGTAAATCAACGTAAGGCCGTATAGGAATGGCACACACGATGATGGAAGCTCGCACACGACAACAGATCACTCTCTAAAAGAGAGCAATGAACTCAAACAAACAACGAAGGGATGATTAGGCCCACTAGTCCTTGTGAGTAGCTGATTCGTGTGCAGACAGCAACGAAACGAGTACGTTCCAGCTTTATGGACAAGATTCTAACAATAAACAATCCGCCAATACCATTACAAATTTGCAACACCGACACCCTGTTACAAATTTAATACATTTACCAAACCACGGTATACAACAAACCAATCACCCTCTCGGATGATGCAACGCATGAATTTCTTTCAACCTGTGCTGCGCCACATAGGTATAAATCTGCGTTGTCGATAAATCACTGTGACCCAACAACAATTGCACTACCCGTAAATCTGCCCCGTGATTTAACAGATGTGTCGCAAACGCATGACGCAAAGTATGAGGAGATACGGAAACCTGAATACCCGCTTCCACCACATATCGCTTAATACGATGCCAAAAAGTTTGCCTCGTCATCACATTACCTCGGGTACTTGGAAACAACACTTGTGAACTCGGACTTGAAAGAAACTCTGCCCTTGCCTCTTTGACATAGCGTTCTATCCAGTTCATCGCCTCCTCACCCATTGGCACCAGACGCTCCTTGTTACCTTTACCGATCAGACGCACAACACCTTGACGCATATTAACCTGATGAGTTTCGAGGGTCACTAACTCCGTTACACGAAGGCCGCAGGCATACAACAACTCAAGCATTGCACGATCACGCATTCCAATGGGTGAGTCTATATCTGGAGCATCAAGCAATGCTTCAACATCTTGCTCAGTGAGAACTTTGGGCAAGGTTCTGCCTAGTTTTGGGAGTTCAATATTTGACATGGGATCGTCACTTAACGCCTCAATCCTAACTTGGTATTGATAAAAACCTCGTAATGCGGAAATACAACGCGCAGTGGAGCGTCGATCAAACTGATCACCCCGAGCGTCGAGATAAGCTAACACCGCATCTTCATCAACATCCATCAACCCTGCTACAGCAGACTTGGAAAAAACCCAACGAGCAAAAAACAACAAATCTCGCCGATATGCTGCTAAAGAATTTTGACTTAACCCTTTCTCCATCCAGCAGGCATCGAGGTACTGATCGATAAGCATGAGGTCTTGCGCTGCAACATCACTTTCACCTGCCATCAACATCCCTCAACTCAGCATTTTTCAACTCTACATTTCTCAACCCAAGAGGAATCACCAAAAACAAAAAAAGCGGCCGTGCTATGCAGGGCCGCTTTTCTTAGATTACCGTTTTGGTCTCAATTCTGAAACCAAAAATAATCTTATGACTTTCTTACCAACTTCTCTTTAATACGAGCAGCCTTACCAGTACGGCCACGCAAGTAGTAAAGCTTAGCACGACGAACAGCACCTTTACGCTTCACTTCAATAGAGTCAATTGACTTGCTGTGAACTTGGAAAACACGCTCAACACCAACACCGTTAGAGATTTTACGAACCGTTACAGCAGAGTTTACGCCACGGTTACGCTTAGCAATAACAACACCTTCATATGCCTGAAGACGTGTGCGCGTTCCTTCTTGTACTTTAACTTGAACAATGATTGTGTCGCCTGGAGCAAATGCCGGAATATCTGATCTTAGTTGTTCCGCTTCAATTGCTTGAATAATACTATTTTTACCGCTCATGGTTAGCTCCTAGACTTACCTGATTGTATTCAATATCTCTTGCCAGAGTTGCGCTCTGCTGTTGCCAGTCGATAAGAGCAAGTTAACAAGGTCTCTTTTGCATTTTGTAGGCATCTAATAATGCCTGCTGCTGCTTGTCCAATGTTTTGGACTCCAGCAAATCTGGACGTCGTTCCCAGGTTCTACCCAGTGATTGTTTAAGCCGCCACTCTTTAATAGCTTTGTGATTACCGCTTAACAGTACACTTGGCACCTCACTATCCGAGAAATTTTCTGGTCTCGTATAATGAGGGCAATCTAATAATCCATCAGTGAAAGAATCCTCTTCCGCTGAATCCCGATGTCCAAGAACACCGGGTAATAATCTTGTAATAGCATCAATCATGATCATGGCCGGTAACTCACCGCCGCTAAGGACATAGTCCCCAACTGACCACTCTTCATCTACAGCTGCATCGATAACACGCTCATCAATGCCTTCATATCGTCCCGCTATTAGGACAACCGCACCCATCTTAGAAAATCGCCTGGCGGCCTCTTGATCAAAAGGCTTACCTTGAGGTGATAAATACACCACCTTTACGTCGCTTTTTTCTAAATCATCACCTGCAGCAAGTTGCACCACTGCATGATCGATTGCCTCTATTAGGGGGCCGGGTATCATCAACATACCAGGGCCACCACCATACGGCCGATCATCAACTGTTCGATGATTGTCATGGGTAAAGTCTCTAGGGTTTGTGCAATTTAGCTGCATCAAACCAGACTTTACTGCTCTACCGGTTACACCACTTTCAGTGATGGCGGTGAACATTTCTGGAAATAACGTGACAACTCCAAACTTCATAACAGAGCCCCAAATACGATTTGGTTAAAAGTCCGCATCCCAGTCAACGATAATTTCTCTTGCCTGTAAGTCGACGCTTTTTACGACATCATCAAAGAGGTAAGGAATCAATCGCTCTTGATCATCAATGCTGCCTTCCGTTGCTTTAACAACCAAAACATCATTCGATCCAGTCTCTAAAAGATGATCAACAACGCCAAAAACTTGGCCCAGGTCACTTTTGACTGCCAAGCCCATCAGGTCAGACCAATAAAAGTCATCACCCGTCAGCTTGGGTAGCTGTGACTTTAGTATCCCGAGCTCACATCCGCTATAAAACGGTGTTTGATCACGATTATCACAACCTTTTACTTTTGCAATTAAGCTTTTGGCATGACGTTGGATTTTTTCTATCTCCAACGCTTGCCACTTTCCTTGCTTCTTATAAAACAAGGGCTGGTAGCCGATGATGTTGTCAATCGGGTCAGTATAGGAATGAAGCTTTACCCAACCTTTAATACCATAAGCTGCAGTAAATTTTCCAACCACTAACCAATCAGACACATCAACCACCTAGCGGACACTTTCGCGCCCTAACTTAATTAAGCAGCAGCTTTTGCAGCTTGCTTCAGCAAACTTTTAACACGATCACTTGGCTGTGCGCCTTTACCGATCCAGTGTTGAATGCGTTCTTGCTCAAGCTTTAACGCGTCTTCGTTACCACGTGCAACTGGGTTGAAGTAACCCAAACGCTCGATATAACGGCCGTCACGGGCACAGCGAGAATCTGCAACAACTACATGGTAGAAAGGGCGTTTCTTAGAACCACCACGTGCTAGGCGAATTGTTACCATATCAAAATAACCTTTTAACTATGAATAAGTTAAACAACAAGTACACGCTTTGTGCTTTAGTGCAGTAGTTAACTGCCTGAGGCATTAAGCGCAAAGCAGGCCAGCAAAAATCGCCGTACTATGGCGACCTTTGCTGGCCTGCTTCTAGAATTTCTTTCTCGCATAATGGACTCATTGAACGAGACCACCCGAGAAGGCGCTGAATTGTACGAGAAAACGGGTATTAATTAAAGTCTTTTGCCAATTTATTTACTGTAGCAGAAGATTTACATCTTAAAAGGTGGCATACCCCCTGGCCCACCCGGCGCTCCACCTCCGCCCATCATTCCTTGCATGCCTCGCATCATGCCCTTCATGCCGCCTTTCTTGGTAAGCTTCTTCATCATTTTCTGCATTTGCTTATGCTGCTTCAACAAGCGGTTTACGTCTTGTATCTGCGTGCCTGAACCGGTAGCTATGCGTTTTTTACGTGACCCATTGATCACATCAGGGAATGCTCGTTCTTTGGGAGTCATCGACTGAATGATGGCTTCCATTTGCTTAAGCGCGCCATCATTAACCTGGCTTTGAGCCGCTTCAACCATGCCCCCCATTCCGGGCAGCTTATCTAATAAGCCCGTCATTCCACCCATGTTCTGCATTTGATGAAATTGATCAAGTAGGTCATTTAAGTCAAAACCCTTGCCGCGAGAGAGTTTTTTCGCAAGTTTATCGGCTTTTTTCTTATCTAATTTACGCTCAGCTTCTTCAACCAGGGTAAGTACATCACCCATACCCAAGATTCGAGATGCTATACGATCAGGGTGGAACGGCTCTAACGCATCCGTCTTTTCACCCACACCAATAAACTTAATCGGCTTGCCAGTAATACTTCTTACCGATAGCGCCGCACCACCTCGTGCGTCACCGTCAGCTTTGGTCAAAACAACACCCGTTAACGGCAGCGCCTCATTAAATGCCTTTGCCGTATTCGCGGCATCCTGCCCCGTCATGGCATCAACCACAAATAGGGTCTCAATAGGGTTGATTGCGGAATGAACGCGCTGAATCTCAGCCATCATCTCATCATCAATCGCTAATCGACCGGCGGTATCAATGATAACAACATCTTTAAACTGTTTTTTCGCTTCTTCAACCGCTGCTTTGGCGATATCAACAGGATCTTGGTCTGTTGAGCTAGGAAAAAAGCTCGCCCCAACCTCTCCTGCCAAGGTTTCTAACTGCTTAATCGCCGCTGGACGATATACATCAGCACTGGTTACTAAGACCGATTTCTTTTGGCGCTCAGACAACCATTTAGCAAGCTTTGCAACAGTGGTGGTTTTACCCGCCCCTTGCAGACCCGCCATCAATATTACCGCGGGGGGCTGTGCCGCTAGGTTCAGCTCATCATTAGCATCCCCCATAATATGGATAAGTTCATCGTTAACCACTTTGACGAATGCTTGGCCTGGATCCAGGCTTTTCATTACGTC
>CAJXXT010000180.1 GCA_913063495.1 uncultured Gammaproteobacteria bacterium
TCTACCAGTCATGCGGTGCTTACTGATAACCTAGGGATAGGTAATGCAAAAGCGATAAGTTTAGGCCATGCAGTGACAGCAGATCCACCAGGGATTGATTCTATTCATTATAACCCTGCGGGATTGGCTAGGCTTAAAGGGCGACAGCGTCAGGTCAAAGTGATAACTGGGTCGTTTGCGATTGAAATGGAAATGGGCGATTACAATGCTGACCGTTATCAATTATTGGATTTAGTTGATCAAGCGATTATTGATCAGGGCCTTGATCTACCAGATGACTTCCTTTTTGATGAGTCCAAAAACTCAACTAGCCAGACTGAAGGAGCGTCCATGATGATGCCCTTTTTTGGTTTAACAGATTTACCCGTATTATTGTTCCCGCTAGGTGGAGCCTCTTATTCCGCACCGGACAGCAATATTACTTTTGGTACCAATGTATACACGCCGATGGCAATGGGGTTTTATCGAGATGATAATGATCCAGGGCGATTTATTGGGCAGCGTATGTCGTTTATGATGCTGACATATTTTTCTCCTTCGATAGCAATTCAAGTTAACGATGAGTTTTCAATTGGAGCTTCTATCAATTTTAACTATGTTGGTGTTGGCCTAGAATTACCGTTTCGTTCACCTCATGCGGGTATATTAGCTTTGGCAGGCGTTCAGGATCTTTCAGGTTGCGGAAGTGCAGATCCGGAAGATGCGCTCTTTACCGATTTTTGTGGTGTGTTAAACCCTTATGATGTTATTGGTACTTTAACTTTTGAAGTGGAAAAAGAACTGACTTTTGGGTTTAACATAGGGTTCTTATGGGAGCCAACACCATGGGTAGCATTTGGTGTTGTATATCAGTCTGCAGTAGGAATGGATATGGAAGGCGACTATCAGTGGGTGAATGAACAAGGTTGGGTTGATTTTATAGGTCCGTTGGCTAATCCGGTAGCACCAGAGGGAGAATCGCTGTCGGTCGCCCAACTAGCAAGTCAAGCCGCTATAGGTGCTATTGGAATTACAGGAGAGAAAGTATCTGAAGGAACAGCATATCTTGATATGACTTACCCTGAGCATCTTTCACTTGGTGTAAGTTTGCAAATAACTCCTCGTTTTAAGGTAAATGTAGATTATAAATTTACCGCGTGGTCTGAGTGGGCGTCCATACCGGTAGAATTTTCAAATCCAATTGACCTGTTAGCACTGGCTTCAGTTGTGCCGGATAACGAGGGGACAACACCAACAAATCTAACATTTCCATTAGGTTTGGAAGATACATGGAATCTTGCGATAGGTTTTGAATTTGCGCTTTC
Organism: uncultured Gammaproteobacteria bacterium; assembly: GCA_913063495.1. Lineage (GTDB taxonomy): Bacteria > Pseudomonadota > Gammaproteobacteria > Pseudomonadales > Ketobacteraceae > 42-54-T18. The sequence goes on from CAJXXT010000180.1 coordinate 1,305, forward strand.
GGATCGTATTGACCTTCGTTTTGGCATAGAAGATCGGCCTTCATCAATCCCGAAAGAATCTCGAAGTCCTTTGTTGCCTATTTCGGATGCGAGATTTTATGGTACCGGTGTTGGTATTAAATTGGAGTCAGGAGCGCAGCTAGATATTGGTATGGCATATTTACATTCTGAGGTAGAGATGCCAGGTGGTACGAGTGAGTTGGGTAATAGTAATAATCCACAGAAAGTAATTTATAACCCTTTCCCTGGGCAAGATATAACGGCCAGTGTAGATGCATTTCTATTCGAGTTAAGTTACAGAGAAGAGTTTTAGTTAGCGGTTGAATTACTGAGTCATTGTTCCATTAAAAAGCCCAACAAAATGTATATTTTGTTGGGCTTTTTAATGGAACAATGAATTCCGATATTAAATAACACTGACCTGTCACATTTTATTGATGATTTCGCGACATTGTATGGCGACCTTAATACATTGATTGTAAAGGTTATTTTGTTATTTTGTGATGGATGTCAATTATCTTGCTTTCTAATTGTGCAATAGAATTGCAAAAGTGTCGCATAAATTGGCTTTTTACCTGATCTGTTTGTCGGTATGCTGCAGGTCGACTGAAAGTTACCATTTCCTTGTTATTAAAGCGGCTACTAAGAAAACTGAACTGAGTGTTAGGGCCGTTACAATACGATGTTGCGAGTTGGCTATGAACGTTAAGCAGATACTTACTGTATTCTCCGTTGTTGTTCTTTCTATTACGTCTGAGGCCGTCTTTGCTAACCCCGAAGCGCCTGGTATGTATGATGCACGAAACATGGGTATGGGGGGGGCTGGGCTCGCGTACTTGGATAGTCCGGCTGCAGTGATTCATAACCCGGCAAACTTAGTCGCTACTGAGAACTCTCAGCACCAATTTAATTTGAGCTTGCTTGCTGTCAAACTAGGGGGCTCCTTCGCTGGCCCCGACCATTATCAAGAATCTGACTGGCTTGCAATTCCTCTACCTTTTTGGGGATATAACACCCGGGTGACCGATTATATGACCACTGGTGCATCGGTTTATCTCGCAATAGGTTTTGGGGGTGGATACTCGGATGTTACACAATATGGTACCGGGAAAAGCTGTACCAGTAAGCTGTCTGATATTGTATTAACACCGCCTGGTGGTGGTTTGGTTATTGATGGCGATGCACAAAATAACGATCTTTGTTTGGCATCGGGTAGAGATGAGGTGGTGAACTTAGCGATTTTTGAGTTGGCTTTTCCGTTTAGCTTTCAAGTGACGAATGATCTTAAAATAGGGCTCGCAATCCGTTTTCCGTTTGGTATTTTTGAACAGCAGACGTCAGAAGATATTACGGGGGCCCTGGGGGATTCGGGTAGCCCGGCGGGTTCCTTTGGCTTGGGGTATATGCAGGTCGAATCTGAGATGTTTGGTTATGGAAGTAAGCCCGGCTATCTGTTGGGTTTTACTTATGATGTGACATCCTATTTGAGTGTAGCGGCAACCTATCGTACAAAATTGACGACAACGTTTAAAGGTGACACTAAGGTGTTGCTAAACTCAAATATTCTTCTTGATCCTGCGTTGGGTGTTCTTGGGGGAGTGACGATAGGTAATGAAATAGCAGGTTTAGTTAATTCCGTACCAAACATTGGGGCGTTGTTGAATGTTCAGGGGAATGAAACTATTGGTGGTTTTGCCAACCGGTTAACTACGGAAATAGATTCAGGGCTAGAGTGGTCGACCTCAAAGGCGGTAGAGTTTGGTATTGCACTTCAGGTAACGCCTAACTTACTTTTCGCCGCAGATTGGAAACATCAGTATCTTAAAGATTCAAATAAAGAGTTTATTGTGGAGTTATATGAGCCTTTATTTCAACAGACGGGATTAGACTCATTAGGTCAGGAGTTAAATTGGAAAGATGTGTACTCTTGGAGTTTTGGTCTTGAGTATGAAATGAACGGCGGCCAACGTGTACGATTTGGGTACAGTATCGGTAATAGTGCAACCCCTCCAGAGTACGCCAATGCGTTTACACCTCCACCAGCAAATGAACAGGATGCATTTTACCTGGGGTATGGGGTTACTCAAGGAGAGTGGGTGTTTGATGTTGGCTTTAGCTACGCCAAAGTGGTTTATGAAATAGACCAACCTTTTAATAGCGAAGGGGAGCCCGTAGATCCCCCAACATGTCGGCCAGGTCAATTGGTGAAGTCTGGCTGTCCAGGAACATTGTCAGTGGAGTCTCTATTTTTAGGCATCTCTGCAAATTATAGGTTGTAGAAGGTTTAGATCGTGAAATAAAAAAGGCGCCATATCAAATGATATAGCGCCTTTTTTTTCCTACCAAGTGGTATAACTTTTTAAGCGATTTGTATTACTGACCTAACTTATAAGCCTCTTCCGCCATCTTCAAAAAACTAGGTGGCTCTCCAGCGCCATATACTTCTAGCGCCGCCCCGCTTACATAGCCAGAACTATCTGCCGCTAAAAATAAACACGCATTGGCAATATCTTCTGGTGATGCCATACGTCGCATGGGTAATGAATCTTCAATTAACTTAATACCCGCTTCACCACCATAATGCTCTGATGCCGCTTCGGTTTTAATTAACCCGGCAATAATGGCGTTGACCCGTACATTATCCACACCCCATTCTTGCGCAAAAGAGCGGCTAACATTAATTAACCCTGCTTTAGCGGCACCATATGCAGCAGTGCCAGGAGAAGCACGCTCACCCGATACACTGGCGATATTAATAATGCTGCCACCGTTCGCGGTTTTGCACATGGCGTGGTACGCCTGTTGTGCAAAAATCATTGGGCCGATTAAATTTAATTTAATAATGGCTTCGGTTAATTTTGGTGGCGCATCCGCTGCGGCAACAGGGGGGCTGCCACCCGCATTGTTGACTAATATATCCAAATGGCCAGTGGCTTCTATTGCGGCATCAATCAGCGCTTGAGACTCTTCTGCTTTGCGAACATCGGCAGCCATAAATATGGCTTGCTTGCCTGCGCCAGAAGGAAGTTGTTCTGGGGCATTTCGCCCGCAGATAAATACGTTGGCACCTGCGTTTAAAAAGGCCTCGGCAATGCCAAAACCTACACCTTTGGTGCCACCGGTAACGATGACGGTTTTATTGGTAAAATCTTGCATGATATTGCGTCTTTTGTGATGTTTTTTGTTATGTTTTGCGAATGTTGTATTTTTTACGTGAGCGATGAATATCGGTTATTTATCGCGTTTGCGTAAATACTTCCATACACCGCTGGCGCTGCCCACTAGGGTATCACCACACCAGGCTTTGCCTTCAACAAAGGCTACGGTGGCGGTAGTTTGGGTTATCGTACCTGTCGCCCGTAAAAACTGCCCTGGGGTGGTGCCAGCAATAAAGTTGCTATGCATAGATAGAGTCACCACAGGTTGTCCGCCTTTTTGCAACGCAGCGGTCATTCCCATGGCTTCATCCAATATCGTTAGCATCAAACCGCCGTGTCCGCGGTTATTGCCACCAATATGGGTATCGGTCATTACAACACCTACAGAGCCTTGCACATTACCTTCGCTATCGGTTTCTTTCTTATACACAAAAGGCCCGATATGTTTGGAGAAGGGGGCGTAACCACTTTCATTAAAACCTTCTGGAATTATTGATGATTCAGTATCGGTATTAGTATCGTTTTGATTGTCACTCATACTGCTGGCTCCGAATAAGAATAATTTATGCTTTTTCTAATATGGCCGCACCGGTTGGTACACCTGCACCTGCAGTAATCAACACGCGGTTTACATCGCCCGCTTGGTTAACCGATGTACCGCGAATTTGCCTTACCGCTTCTGCAATGCCGTTCATGCCATGAATATAGGCCTCACCTAATTGTCCGCCATGGGTATTGACCGGTAGTTTTCCACCACGGCTAATATGACCATCTTTGACAAAGTCTTTTGCTTCACCGCGATCACAGAAACCAAAGGCTTCAAGCTGTGGTAAAACCCAAGGGGAGAAGTGATCATATAAACATGCCATGTCGATATCGTCAGGCGACAAACCGGCCATGCTGTAAATTTCTCCGGCACAAGCATCAAATTCTGGGATGCCTGAGATAGATTCACCATAAAATGGGGTCATCATGCGGGAGTCTTTGACGATACTCTGTCGAGCACTGGCAATTAGCGCTGGTGTGTTAGCTAAGTCTTTTGCACGTTCTGCAGATGTCACAACAAACGCAACAGCGCCATCACTTTCCTGACAGCAATCGTATAAGCGTAAGGGATCAGCAATCATGCGAGAGGCTTGGTGTTCCTCTAACGTAATCGGGCGCTGGTAGAAAAATGCCTTGGGATTGGTTGCTGCAAAGTCTCTCATAGAAACTGCAACACGACCAAAGTCTTCACTGGTTGCACCAAATTCATGCATATAACGTCGAGCGCTAAACGCGATCCAAGCGGCAGGTGTCATAAATCCGTAAGGGAAATAGTGACTGAAATTGATAATGTTTGGATCCATGGGGTTGTTATTAAATAACTGGCCACTACCAAAACGTAAACCTGAACGTTCGTTTAACGCACGATAAATAACGACTGTTTCACATAAGCCAGAGCTAATAGCGGTTGCTGCGTGAACAAATGGCCCACATGCGGCGCCACCGCCAAATTCTGTGCGAGAAAAGAATTTTAGTTCTTTTCCGCCCACTTGGCGTAACACTTCATTTTCCCAGCTGTTGTCCATGCTGAAAGTAGCCATACCATCAATGTCGCTGCCTTTTAGGCCTGCGTCATCCAGTGCAGCTTTTACGGCTTCGCACGCCAATTGCATTTCTGTTCGGCCAGAGTCTTTTGAAAATTCTGTTGCGCCAATACCTACAATCGCAGTTTTACGAGAAATACTCATGATGCTGCTCCCAGCTGAAGTAACGCAGAGCCACTGACGTGATTACCCATGCCATTTTTCCCTCGAAATTCAATCTTGGCGATGGTGTTTTCGCCTTCTTCGTTTAATTCAGTGATTTCGCCGGTAACTACCATGGTGTCTCCTGGGTAGTTGGGAGCACCTAAATTAAACTTAATGTTTTTAATGCGGCTACTTGGGCCTGCCCAGTCCGTTAGGTACCTGCCTACAAAACCATTGGTGGATAAAATGTTCATAAAAATATCCGGTGTACCTTTGGCTTGTGCAGCAGCTTTGTCATGATGCACATCTTGGAAATCTTGCGTTGCAATTGCAGCAGATACAACAAGGCGTGCGGTGATAGGCAGTGAAAATTCCGGTAACGTGTCGCCCACCTGAACATCAGAAGCGGTTATGTTGTTGGTTCTTGTATTAACACTCATGATTGTTGCTCCTGCTTTTTCTTCGCTGCACTTGCACTACCGATGGGGCCAAATAATGGTAATGTCATGTCGTCTTGCACTTCGGTTAATACCATTTCTACATCCATACCAATCTTAATATCATTGGGTTTGATGTCGGTAAGTTGTGTGGCAATGCGTACACCTTCTTCCAGCTCAATTAATGCAATGGCATTAGGGTAATCAAACGGCGGGATTTCTGGGTAATGCATAACGGTATAGGTATAAATACTGCCTTTGCCGGACGCTTCTATGGTGCTCCAGTTTAACGATTGACACTCGCTACACATCGGTTGTGGAGGGTGGCGAAGGGTGGCGCACGAATCACATTTCTGAATCAGTAATTTACCGTCACGTAGGCCTTGCCAAAAATGTGCATTGTCGTAATTCTCAACCGGATGGACGCGGGTGATTTTTTGAATATCAGAACCAGGCTTTTTAGCGCCAGGTTGTTTCTTAGGTGTTTCGTATTGGAAATACGTAATAACTGCTTCTGCAAACTTCTCTTCATCTTCAGTCAGAAATTCTGCGAACTCAGTGACAAAAAAACCTTTACCCATACCGGTGGTTTTTAGATCGGTCATGTTGACTAAGGTGGTGTAGTGGTGGACACGCTCACCTTCTTGTAAATAACGGTGGAAGGTCTGGTCATAACTTACCGCCATAATACCTGCATAACCGTTGTCTTCTAATACGCTCAACAGCTCATAGGGGTTTTTATCGGTAGACCCTGGAGCGTAGTTACCCTGTGCATCGCGCATGCTCCACATTTGCATCATCGTAGGGGGAGCGGTGACATCATCGAACTCCGTATCCTGACGGTACTCATCATCGAGGTATAACGGGTTGTTATCCCCCATGGCAGTACACCATTGCCAGACTTGGGTGCGGCTGACGGGGTTCCAGCTATTGTAAGGGCCAACTCGGCGATTGAGCAGGTGGGCGACCTTCTCTTTTATAGCCACTGATACGTTGTCCGACATGGGTGTTCCCTCTAAGTGATTGCTTATTTCTATAGATAGTAGAGCTTTTGAAGACATTAGCCGCCAGATCTACGGATTTCTGATTATTTTGACTGTTTTAAGTTAACAGGCAGGTGACCATCATAATAATTATGCATCATTATTGCAATATTGGTGCAAAAGTAATGGTTGTATTGATGAAACACTGTGTTTTAGGAGGGCTAGAGATAAAGGGTCATGATAAAGGCTGGGGATAAGGAGTAGGGCGAATAGTGGTAAAGAGTATATTAGGGCAAATTAGGCGTTAATGCGTGCTATGTCTTAAGTAGCATCAGAGGAAGAGGCCGTTAAATGCACTCTTTCCCCCTTGATGCTAATCAGACTAGCTTATTCCATTAACTAAGCAATGACTTTAGGTCAAAGTCCACATCGGATAACTGTTCAGCGGTAGCGCTAATCTTTTGCGCTACAAGCTTCTTCGCCGTCATAAACTCTTTTGAGCTATTGACGCAATCTGCCGCAAGAATAGTGTCACCTTTCATATACCAGCCTACAAACTTGTTGTCATCCGGGTTGCCACGAAGAATGACGTTGTCATAACCCATGTTAAAGCCAGCAATTTGAAGCTTCACATCATACTGATCAGACCAGAACCAAGGTAATGCACTATAAACCTTCTCATTACCACAGATAGAGGCTGCGGCTGTTTTCGCTTGTTCCATTGCGTTAGGAACCGACTCTAAGCGTAAGCTGAATCCTAAGATGCTATTGGGGTGAAAGGTTACATCTCCTGCTGCAACGATGTCAGGATCATTGGTTTGAGCGAACTCGTTGACTTCAATGCCGTTACTAACCGTTAACCCTGCTTGTTCAGCCAGTTCAGTGTTAGGGATAACGCCAATACCAATAATTACCATGTTGGCATCAAGGCTAAGGTCGTTGTTGCAGATAACCTTCTCAACACGCTCGTTACCCTGTAATTCAAGCGCCTGTGCTTCAGTGATGATTTTTACGCCATGGCTAGTGTGTAATTTTGCGTAGTACTCAGACATCTCTGGTGCTGTAACACGTTCCAGTACACGGCCCATCATCTCAAGCACGGTAACTTCCATGCCTAACTTGCGAAGTGATGCGGCGGTTTCTAAACCAATGTAACCACCACCAACGATAACGGCTTTGTTGCCCTCTTTTGCTTCGGCTTTCAGCGCCAGAGCATCGGCTAGGGTGCGAATATAGTGAACCCCTTTAAGCTTTCCTCCAGGGATGTCTAAATAACGCACACGGGCACCGGTACAGATTGCTAGCTTGTCATAAGCCATGGTGTCACCGTTGGTGAGGGTGACAGATTTGTTCGCACGGTCGATGACTTCAACACGAACACCTAACGTAAAGCTAACGTCGGCTTTTTCATAAACCTTGGCTTTCATAATATCGATCTCGTCAGCGGCTTTGTCGCCAACAAGTAATGCTTTAGAAAGTGGTGGGCGGTGATAAGGCATTACCTCTTCATCCCCAAGCACAATGATCTGACCGGTCCAACCTTCTTTACGGACGCTGGTGGCTAATTGTGCACCAGCATGGCTTGCGCCAATAATTAAACAAACGGGGTTTTCTTGAGATGGTGTTGCGTCAGACATGGTTGCCTCTCTACTGCTGAATAAGTTCTCTAAATGGATGCACCTATAATACTTAATTTTTATAGATGATGAAGCGTCTATTGCGCTTGATTTACCAGTATTTCTACTATACGGTGTATACTCTGCGAGTCAAGTTAAAAGCACAGTGGATGTAATGATATAAGTAACCCATTATATTAAGTACTACGGCTTACACCGAGTGATCGAGCTACTGTTTATACCAAAAAGTGCTTGCCGAATAAAAATTATTTAGTAAATAACATACTATTTAACAATTTTGCGTAGTTTGCTTAGTGTTAGCTACCCAAGTGTTTGTTTCAAAAACTGGAGAGAGTGAGATGCCAACAATTCAAGTAACGAATCTAGCGGGTGAAGTTAGTAGTCTGGATGCAACATCAGGCAATACCTTAATGGAAGAATTGCGTGATAATGGATATGACGATATTGAAGCCGTATGTGGTGGTGTATGTTCATGTGCATCGTGCCATGTCTATATCGAAAGTAAATGGGCGCCATTAACAGGTAAGGCTGGTGAAGATGAGCATCAGTTAGTGACGAGCACAGATTACTACAAAGAAAGTTCTCGACTGTCTTGCCAGGTTACCGTATCTGATGAAATGGACGGTATGGAAGTGGTTATTGCCACGCAGGATTACTAAATTCTAACGACGAGTTAACTGATTTTTAGATAAAAGCCTTGTAGTGAAATGCTGCAAGGCTTTTTTAATGGCCGCTTTTTATTGCTGTTAAACCCCGCTTTATTGGTGTTTTTCAATAAGCAGTCACAAAAAAACCGACTCTTTTGAAGTCGGTTTTTTTGTGACTGCGCCTTCTGGGTAAGAGGGCGTTAGTGGTTTTACAAAAAGATCAAAATGTAACGATTAGGCAGTAGCTGCTTCTTTTGCTGCAGGTTGCTCGGTAAGCCCATAATTTTCTGGGCGTATTGTTTTAACTTTAACAAACGCACCTTTTTCTGGCTCAGTTTGACCGCCAATCATGCGAGAACGAGGCATGTCAGTTTTGCCATCAAACTCAGAGGTAAACTCAACACGGCGCGCAAATTCACCAAATATGATGCGTAGCTGCTGACGGGCTTGGTTCATACCAACACAAGCTCGTCGACCACCACCGAACGGTAAGAATTCCGTTGGTTTGGGTTTCTTTGCACCACCAAGCCAGCGCTCAGGTTTAAAGTCTAATACGTCTTTACCGTAAATATCTTCACGACGATGGGTTAAATAGATATTAGGCAGAACTGCAGTACCAGCAGGTATGTTCCAATCGCCAATTTGTGTGTCATGTCGTAACCAGCGGATAAAACCAACAGCAGAAGGTGTTAAGCGTTGAGATTCGTTTAAACAGGCCGTTACGTAAGGCAATTCAGAATTGATGATTGCGTCGTATTTACCTTCTTTTTGCATTGACTCGATTACTTCATCGCAAATTTTCTGGTTAACGTCAGGGCGTTGCTGCATCCAAATACCGAACCAAGCGCCTGTTGCTGCACTTGTTTCATGGCCACCTATCATTAAACCAACACACTCAGAAATAACACGCTCTACGTCGAGTAGGCTACCATCTTCATTCGTAGCACGAGAAAGAATCGAAAGCATGTCAATGGCATCTTCATCAACATTGGCACGAGCGGCTTCAATGTCTTCGCGAATCATTGCTGCTAGTTGAATTTTAAGATCAACGGCACGCTTCCAAGGGAAAATACCTTTTTTGCCGTTACCCATTTTTCCTTCAGCAGTACGTTTCAGGTACTTCTTGTTTAACCATCGACGCCAATCTTTAGCGCCCACCATTTGAGCTAAGGTGAAGTTTGTATCACTTGTGGCCTCAAGCATCCAATGTAGCATGAGCTCTTTGTATTTTTCTTTTCGTTCACCATGGCGTAAATCAAAAATGGTGTAACAGATTACGTCTAGGGTAATGTCACCAATTAAACGTGGAATATTCAGTTCTTGGCCAATTGTCCACGAGTTAATGTGCTCGGTAACAATTTCGTGCATTGTGGTTGCACGGCCTTTTAATTTATTGGTGTTAAATTGTGGAATAACAATTTTTCGAGAGTCTTGGTGCGCTTTGCCATTCAAAAAAACAGTATTGTTTTCACCGAGATCCATTGGAAGCTGTACTAGGGATGCATCAATCTGTTCTGGTTTTAGACGCAGAATATCGGCAATCATTTTTTGATCGCTGGTCCAAACCATGGGCCCCTGGCGAGGTAATGTTAACGTAAATGTGTCGCCAAGCTCGCGATTGTTTTTTTCCATGTAATCCCAAATACCAATACCAAGCCCCATGGCTTGACGGACTTTGCTGTCTTTGGGAATCGGGGGGAGTTTAGATAAATCCACCATATTAAATCTCCGGCTTTGTTTGTTTGAATGGCTGCCGATAACGGGGATGAGTATCGGTTATCGGCAGCTAGGTACAACGTGTAAAAATTAATGGTGTAAGAATTAACGATTACTCGTCATCACCACCGAACTTTTTCAAGTTGTCCCAAAAACGCTGAGGTACTTTATCTTTTGGAACTTTCACAAAGCTTTCAAGTGTTGGGTCACCGTTAGTGTAAGACTGCTCACCAGTACCGATTCCGTCTTCATCAAAGATAAAGAACAATGCCATACGAATGGTTAGCATATATACGGCTTCATCATCATCGGCATCATCAACGTCAAGACCAAATGCAACAGGAAGCATTGCTGCTGGATACATTTGGTGAACGTTACCTTCAATACA
>CAJXXT010000181.1 GCA_913063495.1 uncultured Gammaproteobacteria bacterium
AGGATGAAACACGTGGCGAACCATCAGAATAAAAACGATAAAAAGAACGAGAAACGATTTAAAGCAACCACACCGGGCAAACGCTTTTTCAAGCTAGCGGGTATGTCAGCTTCCATTGCAAAGAATTACGCAGGACATAAAGTCAAAGGCATGTTTGCTGACGAAGACGTGAAAAAACAAAGCCAAGAAGCCATGTATGCGGATATTGGCGTTCGTATTGCGGAAACATTAGGGGAAATGAAAGGCGCCGTCATGAAGGTTGGCCAAATCGTCTCCCAAGTAAAAGACTTACTCCCTCCCGAGGTTGCCAAGGCACTTGAAACACTGCAAAAAGAATCCCCACCAATGCCTTACAGCATGATTCGCCGCCAACTCATTCGAGCCCTTGGTGATGAACCGGAGTCATTATTTGCAACATTTGAACACGAACCTTTTGCTGCAGCCTCCATCGGCCAAGTACACCGAGCGACCACCAAAGATGGCGTGGAATGTATCGTAAAAATCCAATACCCCGGCGTTAAAGAATCCTGTGATTCAGACCTAAAACAAATCAAACGACTATTCAAAATGGCAGGATTGGTAAAAGTCAGCAAAGAGGTTGTCGATAAAACCTTCGATGAAATTCGATACATGCTTTATGAGGAACTTGACTATAACCATGAAGCCGAGAACTTACGTTTTTTCAGCAAACATTACAAAGGTCACCCTTACGTTATCGTTCCCGAATTACTTGAAGAACTCTCATCTGAAACTGTTTTAACCTTAACCTACATTGAAGGTGATAGTTTAAATGAGGTTAAAGAACCAGCCTATAACCAGGAAATGAAAAACACATTAGCGCATCGATTATTCGATACTATGGGGCGACAAATATACGAATTACAACGCGTCCATTGTGACCCTCACCCCGGTAACTTTGCATTTCGCCCCGATGGAAGTTTAATAATATACGATTTTGGCGCTGTCAAAACAGTCTCTGACGATACCGTTCGCATCCACAAAAACTTTGTTAAAGATATGTTTAATGGAAAAGTCGAATCTGTTGAGAAACACCTTAAAGAAATGGGGGTACGCCAAGATGATGGGCCAGAAGTCCCTTTGAGCTACTATCAAGAATGGTTCGACATCATCATGGAGCCATTTTCAGATAATACCAACTTTGATTTTGGCCAATCCAGACTACACCAACGGGCGGCCAAAAAAATCCGTAAAGATGCATTCAAATATTTGGGGGCATTTCAACCTTCCCCAGAGACCATGCACGTAGACCGTGTTTTATCGGGTCACTATTGGACTCTCATTGATCTAGGTGCAAACATATCATTGCGAGGGCTCATTGAAGAGATCGTGTTACAGCAAGAAACTGTTTAATCTAATTATCTACTGCTGTAGTTTATCCCCTGCCTCATCCTTAGTGTAATCAGCTATTTGACCTGGTGTCCTTGATACCAGGTCACTGGAGTCACTTTTAGCTCAACATCACTGCTTTTTACTTTATGTAGTTTTAACGGGTGAACAAACTCAACACGATTGTCCTGACTCTTTCCTGGCATAAAACGATGTATCATACTTTGTGAGAACGCGTGTTCTTTTCCCTGCGCTTTAGTTGTTATTTCAAGCTCCAAATAGATCACCGCAGGAAGGGACTTACCTTCTATCTCCATCAAGAAACTACCGTTAATTACAGGGTCAAACATCCGTTCCTCTACATCAATATGAATCTCGCTAACCAAAAAGGAAGGTTTTGATACAACCTCTATATTAGTAACCCTTTCAGCTAATGCGGCCACAGTCTGACGCTGCTCTGCCAACTCTCGTTTCAGCAGTCGATTCTCATCTTGCACGATAGACAAGCCCTCATCTTTACAGGCAACAAGTGCAAGGAGAATTACGCTTAACACACCGAATTTAACAACATCATTTATCAATATATTTAACAATACAGTCACTCTTTCATCATAAAAAAACCGCCTAAAAAGACGGTTTAAGAAAACATCAATGCAACAACGTTGATAAATTACACACGTTTATAGTAATTACGTCGTTTAAGTACTTTACCAACATACTCCCGAGTTTCTCGACTAGGCAACTTCGTCATCAACGCCTTTAACACTTGGTCAGGTGTCATATTGTTAATAACAGGTAATGCTTTTTTGAAACTCGCTTTGTTGATAAATGCTTTTGCAGAATTGGATGCGCCCCCGTTATACGAAGCAATCGCAAAGTAAAGACGGCTCTCGGGGTTCTTGATACCTTTTAAGTAATTGTAGTAGAGCACATTCAAATAAGCAGCACCTGCTTCTATGTTTCGTGACGGGTTATACAAATATCGTGCAGACAATAATTTCGATTTTTTATATAACTTTTTCGCAGCATCCCTACCCGCAGTGCGAGGAACAATTTGCATCAAACCAAAAGCGGGGATTCTTGATCTCGCTAGCGGATTAAAGTGACTCTCTGTGTGAATGATTGCCATTACGACATCTGCAGATAATGCAAAACGTTCTGAGTTCTTTTTAACAACGGGTGCATATTCACGCACTTTTTTTCGTAATCGATTATCCGGCAAAGGAATAGTATAGGTGATCTTTTTATTCGTACCCAAAGGCAATGCAGCTAGGCTAGCTGATAACACTTGATACCGAATGCTAGCATTTTTTAATAATGCTTGTGCCTTTTGTTTGATTTCTCGAGATGTGGGTGCCGCAGACGCAAACAATTCACCCAACACCAACCCTTTTGGTTCTACACGCTCCACTTCCAATTTGCTTTGTAACGCAGCGAATGAGTTAATCGTTTTGTCTATCGCTTTCTGAACCGGGTCTGACGCTAATGCGCCTTTTACCGATGTACCCAGCAATTCAGCCAACTCGCCACGAACCGTCTTTGACAGCACCGTAAAATCAATTCGCTGATTTGTAAACGGGTTCTCTACACTAATCTCTATATGGTTCTTTTCAAAATCAACCACTCTCTTAGATGCCCAATCTTCGCTATAAGCGACCCAACGGGTTTTCCCGCTTACCTCAGCGCGCGGCCAATGCTGCCTAATGTTACTTTGATAAGCTTTGGTTGCCTGCTGAAAAGCCACGGCTATTGCCTGGTAGGCCTTATCCTCCTCTGATGTGCTCGCAATAGCCTTTCCTTGACGTAACAATGGGCTATCAGGCTTCTGATCCCGATCAATTACCCACCCTCCCCCATTGGCTTGTGAAAAGCCACTAAAGCTCACACAAAACATCAAGACACTAATAAACCATCGTCCCCGAACCATGCAATAACCCCACAACAAATAATTTACTGCTCATTTATACTTTCCCTGTAATTATTCCAGAAACCCGTTCAAACTTTGACCAAAAACTTAGATCTTATTGCCACTAAAAGTCTAAAGCTTATAACGGTATCCAAAAAGTAAGCACACACATACAAGCTAAAGCGATAAATGCGTGCCGTCAGCACTCATCCAAATACATGAAGGAAATAAACGTTGTAAACATTGCCACCACCAAAGCAACATGAAGAAACGGTTGGATTAGGACAACAACACCCGCTGCAATCCAAAAGTTCTTCACCATTGATTTCTTTTTTTGATACTCAGCACACAATGTTCGTCGATAAAAATGGCGTTTATCCCCTTGATTCTGATCCATATTTTGTCGCCACAAGGGTAAGAAACAACGCTGTAACCAAAGAAAGATAATACGCATAATGCCTCCTCCTTAACCAAACTAGGGCTATCAATTGAACCTCAACCTTATTAACAATAGCTCAAAGAAAAGCGCCACACATGGAATGGAGTTATCTTTTATACAAAGAAGTTCTGGCATAAAGCCTCCACCTCGTAATAACATATCAGTCTAAACGAAAGTCTCAAAAACAAGCACACACCTAATAACAAAAAACATCACATGGATTGGGTACACCAATGTCTCACACTACGCTCTTCTCCAAACAACGCCTCAGCGCCGCAATCCTTACTTTTGGCATCGCATGTTTGTCTCCTGCCATTGCAGATACCTACGACGGCGACCGAGATACCAACAACCGCTTTCACGGCAAAGGTACGTATACATACCTTAGCGGTGGAAGTTATGACGGTCAGTGGGTACACGGACAAAAATCTGGACAAGGTAAACGTACCTGGGCTGATGGCACCGTGTATGAAGGGGTGTGGGAGAACAACACCGCCCAAGGAAAGGGCATAAAAACCTATAACAATGGTTCACAATATAGTGGCCATTTCATAAATGGTGAACGAGCTAACCAAGGCACTATGAAATGGCGCAATGGTGAAATATACACAGGTCAATGGAAAAACGACCAGCCCAATGGCGAAGGAACTAAAACGTTTACCAATGGTGCAGCCTATACCGGTCAATTTACTGCGGGTGAACAATCAGGCGAAGGTAAGTACATCTACGCTGATCGCAGTTATTACCAAGGGACATGGAAAAACAATGCGCCTCAGGGCCAAGGGACATTAACCTTCGTTTCTGGAGATAAATACAAAGGAAACTTTTCTAACGGCCACCCCGGTGGTTTTGGGGAGTTCTTTTACGCAAACGGTGATCGCTACACCGGCCAATGGAAAAATGGCAAGCGCACCGGAAAGGGACGCATTAAGTATCATGCAGGCGGATCTTACGAAGGGTATTTTAACCAAGGAAAAAAGTCAGGTTACGGCATTTTACTAACCGCCTTGGGTGATGAGTTTGTTGGCCCCTTTAAAAACGATATGGCGCACGGCAAAGGCACATGCAAAACACACAATAGAAAAAGTGACTGCGAATATAAGTTTGGACAAAAAATCACACCTGTCATGATTAACGTTGCTGCCGCACCCAAACCAGCAACACCAATAGCGACACCACCAACGGTTGCTATCGTTTCTGCGGTCATTTCTACGACACCCGTTGTTGAAGCAAAATCGGCGTTTAAGGAAACCATCAAGAAAGACATCAAAAAATTATCAAAAAGCTACAGCCTTGCCGACATTCCTCGTAAGACCTCTAATGTACTGTTCAACCATGATTTCAAAATTGATCTTATGTCGCTACCAGAACAAGCAGTCTGGAAAAAACGTAGCGCCCTTTTCTCTGACACAATTCGTATAGAATCAAAACACGGAGCCGTTAAGATTGTAATGGAACTATCCAATTACCGAGGCCCTGGTGTATACACCATTGATGACAGTGATGTTTCGGTAATCTACAAAGGCCGTGGCACTTACCAAGCATCAAACATCAAACCTAGCACCATCACCGTAAAAAGTGACGACAACCAATGGATAAGCGGTACGTTCGATTTGGCGCTGTTCAACGAAAAACAAACCTCCAAAGCTGCCCACTCCATTAATAACGGTGTATTTCGATTATCAAAAGATACTCAAACAGGGTATCGAAACTGGTAGTCGTAACTGGTAATTCTATTGATAGCAAAACGTTAATCCAGCCATAAAAAATGCCGACATTGTCGGCATTTTTTATGGCTGGATTAACGTAACAACACGTTTATAACACTTTTATAGCTTACCAGTGAATACCACGCATCAAATATGCAAATGCGACTTGCTCACTTGATACTGGTGCCGGCTTATCACCACTTCCTTTAGATGCTGTAGAGTCTGGGAACATTCTAAAACCGGTATTCAAAATAATCTCCGTCATTTTAGGTGCCATGGTACCCATCACCTGAGCAAAAATACCCAACCTTGTAGCAATACGCTTCGGCTTATAGATAACCGCCTCACAAATCATATCAGCAGCTTCTTCAGGACTAATCGTTGGCACATTCTCATAGATTTTAGTGGGTGCGATCATAGGAGTTCGAACAAGCGGCATATTGATCGTAGTAAATTTAATGCCTTCATCAGAGAATTCGGAGGCAGCACAGCGAGTGAACGCATCCAGCGCAGACTTCGAGGCAACATAAGCGGAGAAGCGTGGCGCATTCGTAAGCACACCAATTGATGAGATGTTAATAACCTGTCCTGAACGCTGTTCTTCCATAGCAGGCAAAAGATTCATCATCAAACGCAGCGAACCAAAATAGTTCAACTGCATTGTACGCTCAAAATCATGAAAACGATCATAGGATGCAGAAATAGCACGACGAATAGAGCGACCCGCATTGTTAACCAGTATATCCACTCGACCCATATCTTTTAACACTAGCTCACAAAAACGATCACAATCATCCATATCAGAAACATCTACAGAATAGGTATAAGCTTTTCCACCTAGCGCTTCAATTTCTTCTTTGGTTTCCTGCAATTTTTCTTTAGTACGTGCAGCCAATACAACCTTCGCACCCGCCTCACCCAACTTAAGCGCTGCGGCTTTACCGATACCCGATGTACCACCGGTTACTACAACCACTTTGCCTTCGACACAACCTTCTAAGGTACGATCGACAAAATTGTCAGGGTCTAAATTACGCGCCCAGAAATCCCAAATCGTAGGAGCATAACTGATAAGTGACGGGCAGCTAATACCCGAGCCATCCAACGCGGCTCGCGTCTCTCGATTATCAAAACGTGTTCGATAATCCATAAATTTTAGCGTGGACTTAGGAATACCCAGGTCATTTAACACCATAGCAATAATACGTTGCACTGGCGGCATAGAACCCAGCGCTTGCTTAACAAACGGTGGTACAAACCCAAACAAATTACGATCTATACGCATACTCATCTGAGGTGCGTTGCCCGCTTTGGCGAAAATATTAATCGCTTCGCCAACTTTATAATGATCAGTATCAGTTAAGTGGAAACACTTACCATCAAGATCATCGAGGTGAGCAATATGATCCATTGCATCAACCACATAATCTACAGGAACGATATTAAGTCGCCCGCCTTCAATCCCCACCATTGGCATCCACGGCGGCAAAGCATTACGCAACTTCTTAATCATTTGAAAAAAGAAATAGGGGCCATCAATCTTATCCATCTCACCGGTTTTTGAATGACCAACCACCATTGCTGGGCGGTAGATACGGTAAGGTACACTGCAGCTATTTCGCACCAAACCTTCAGAATCATGCTTGGTTCTTAAATACGGGTCATCCAATTTCTCAGCTTCTTCAAACATATCTTCTCTGAAGATACCTGAGAACATGCCCGCTGCAGCAATAGAGCTCGTATGGTGTAAACAACCAGCATTTACTGTCTCTGCAAGTTGAATCGCATGTTTTGTCCCATCCATATTGGCAACAACTTGAGACTCTTCTGATGCGGTTAAATCATAGATAGCAGCAAGGTGGAAAAAATGTTTTACATTGCCCTTCAGCGTAGCAATCATTTCATCACTAACACCTAAATTTGGTGCCGCTAAATCACCCACAACCGCAACAACTTTTTCTGCCGTCACACCCAGCTCTTCACGCAGCAACTCGACTTTATAGGCTGATTCATTTCGAACCAACACATAAATAACACCTTCTCGTTTCACCAAATTCTTCATCAAAAAACGGCCAAGAAAACCGGTTGCACCTGTTACGAAATAACTCATGTTTGCTCCTCATTCCCCCAAAACGGGGGTTACCCTAAAGTTAAAAATTACCCAAAAATTAAAAACGCTCTAAATACGTTCTAAATACACTCTAAACTCACGCTAAAAATCCGAAATATCACCTAAAACACAAAGCATGCTTAAGCGACTGAAAACTCTACTGCCAAAAGCGGATCACCTTCATTCACCCGCTTTTGCAATGCCTGAAATTCGGCAACAAAGCCCTCAACAATAATTGAAGGATCAGATACCAGTGCCTTATCCGCAATCAGACCAAATTCAACGTTACCCGCATAGCTCAAAATGCTCACACCCACACCAATATTGCCTGACTGCGGCACCCAAAACATGGGATGAGTAAGCGCAACACCATCAAAACAAATAGCTTCTGCTGGCCCAGGAACGTTAGTCATTACTGCCGAGGCTTTCTGGCTGAAAAAATCCAACGCAAAACGTTGCACTTTCGTAGGAAATCTACCCAAAATAGCCAGCACACCGTAAGTCATTTGTGCTTGGATACCACTTTTCAGTGTAGACATGTTTTGGCGAACCTTGGCAATTCTCTTCGATGCATCTGGCTCAGCCACCGGCAGTTCCAAATACACCAAACCAAAATGATTGCCCAAATTCATCGCTTCTGACAAAGGTCGCAAGTTAACAGGCACTGTAGCGCGCAACGTAACACCATCTGCCGAACCACCGGTACTCGCCAAGTAACCCCGCAAACTGCCCGCGACACACCCCAGCAGAACATCATTTACCGTACAACCAATTGCCTTACCCACCGCTTTCACTTCAGCAACGTCTAACGGAGACGCCCAAGCAACTTGCTTGTTCACTGTTAACGGCTGCTTATAGGTAGTTTTGCTATCTGACGACAGTAACGCCACATGAGCAGCCTCATATAACCACCCCAAAGTGAATAAGCCGGCTAATCCCGCCTTTTTCACAGCAAAGGTTAACCAACCCAACATGCCTGGCTGAGCTTTTAGTACTTCAGGGAACGTTGCGTGAGCCGCAGGGGATGTGTGTAGTACCGACTTGTCAGCAATCGCATCAAAAACAGATATCAGCGCAATACCATCGGCATACGCATGATGAATCCGAAACACAATCGCACTCTTCCCCTTATAATCAGCCACATGGTAAAAACGCCATAACGGCTTACCGGCATCAAGAGGTTCCGAGATCAACCCAGCAATAAATGCCTTCATATCCTCCTCAGCCTGACCTGTTTTAGGCAGCACAACACTGGACACATGATAATCAAGATCAATATCATCCACTGGCTGCCAGAAATACTGGTTTTGTTGATTTAAGGGGACATTTCTAAATCGCGGAATCGCCAATAACCGCTCCTGCACTATTTGTACAAAACGATCTCGCGAAAACGACTCCTCAAATACCCAAAAACCATTAATTACCATCAAGTTTTCTGGTGAGTCCATACGCAGCCACGCGGTATCAACAACCGACATAACCTCTGGTTTTACGGCTTTACTATTCCTCATATTCTTCCCTTTATCCGCAAACCAATCCCAATCAGTTTGCTTTCTCACTATTATGATCTCAACTAAACGTTGAGCACTGACACCAATTTCGGCGTACAAGTGTTAGCTATAGTACTCAAAATCAACCTAGATGCAACTGATTTTCAAACCTATAAGTGGGTTACCCACCCAAATAACGGTAAAAATACACGCAAAACAAAGTAAAACTTGAAATTACAGCTAACAACTGTACCCTGAATAAGTGACCTACGTATCAAAATAGCGGATGAATATGACAACAAGAGCAGCACAAAAACAAAGAACACGAGAAGCAATTATTGCAGCAGCACTGCGCAAGCTAAATGAAGACAAAGGCCTTTCAAGCTTAAGCCTAAGAGAAGTCGCTAAAGAGGCAGGTATCGCACCAACATCATTTTACCGCCACTTCAAGAACCTAGACGCGCTCGGGCTTGAACTCATTGAAACTGCCACACAAAAACTACACGCCCTGCTAAAAACAGCAAAACAGTCCCACCAAAAAACCGATGACATCACTCAAAGCTTAGTCGGTTACTGCCTTGATCACTTCAAAGAAAATGGCGACTTGTTTCGCGTACTGGCTAGAGAGGCCGTTGGAAGCTCAGCTGAGCTAAGACAAGCCATCAAAAAGGAGCTTGCCCAAATAAACAAAGAGCTAGCGCACTTAATAGAACTCGAAAGCCGACTAAAACACCGAAATATAACCGACGCATCAATGGTTGCAGAAGCCATTAGCACCATTATTTTTTATATTGGCGTATCCACGATCGACCTGCCTTACGCCATGAGAAAAGATGCAGAACAACGATTAATCCACCACATCAAGGCTATCTATAACGGCGCAGAGGTTATGGCAAACCGTTTACACCTAGAGCGGCAAATGATGCTTAGCTAACCCCTTAATTACTCTCTATTAAATGTGGCAACACCGCTAAAAAAACAGGCTATAGTTATAGGCATAAACGACCTCTAATAAAAAGACTCTCATGAGCCCAACAAAACCCATCCAAAACCAAGCGTCAATTGAGCGCGACAGCCATAAACTGTACTTACGGCTACAGCAAGACATAACAAGCGGGCTTAGACCTTTACCTGACTTCCCCAAAATCGCCTCCCGTGTTGGAGACTTAGTGCTGGATCCCAACTATCGCGCCAAAGATTTGGTCGAGATTTTGGAATACGACCAATACCTGTCAAACCTCCTAATGAAGGTTGCCTCCAGCTCGCTTTACCACGGTAAAGACCCTTGCGAACACCTCAGTCTTGCTCTTCGTAGAATGGGCGCAGACACAACAAAAAATCTCGTGCTTATCTATACCCTCGATAAATTATTTAAAACCGACAAAGCGGTTATTCGACAAAAGATAAAACAAGTATGGGCGCAAAGTGCAACCGTAGCGGCAATATCAGCCTGGATAGCCGGATTCACTCCCAACTTTAAAAGCGAAAACGCATTATTAGCAGGGCTACTACAGGACACTGGGGCTCTTTTTATTATCTCCTCCTTAGGTGAAAAATTAAAAACCGATTACCACTGGAAGCTGATTGATGAAATGATCAAGCAACACGGCAATGAATTCTCCGTCGCCATCCTTGAACATTGGGATATGCCAGAGGATATTACCACCTGCGCACGCACAAAAGACCAGTGGATGCGAGACGAGAGTAAAAAACCAGACCTTGCCGACCTTGTACTCATCGCCCGATACCACGCCTACCTTGGCACAAATAAAATCAAAGACTGCCCCAAAATCACTGACACTCCAGCAGCCAACAAAGTTAAATTTAAGAAAGGTGAAATAACACCTTTCCAAGGGCTAAAAATTGTCTCAGAACATAAAGATGAAATCTCCGACATCACCCGAATGTTAATTATTTAGCAGGCGCCCTACCCGCCACCGTCCCCCAATAATAAACACATAACCCGCCGCTAATTAGCAAACCTCCCAGCACAACACTCAAAGACAACACCTCCCCATTTAGAAACACACCTAATGAAATGGCCAAAACCGGTGTCACCAACGTTGTTAACGCCACCGTTGTCGCTGGCAGCCGCTGCAAAACGTAGAAGTAACAAAGAAAGCCCACGATCGACCCAAACAATGCTAAATAAATAATCGCCATTGCCGATTTTTCTGTGATATTTTCTATCGACTCCCCAACAAAGCAATACACCAAACCAAATAGCGGCGCAGCAAATACCAATGACCCCGTTGTTTGTGCTATTGGGTGCAAAGACGCATCAATCTTCTTGATTAATACGCCACTCAAACAAAAACACAACATCGCAAACATCACCAATGCCAATCCGACATAAGCATTCTGTGCCACCTGCATATCGCCTTGAAACACCACAAACAACCCACACAAAGCCAAAACCAAAGCAATCCATTGTGGCACGCCAAACGGAGGCTCATCCAACAAGTATCGCCCAAGCACACTGGACACAATAGGCGACAACCCAAACAACACCGAGATCAACCCCGACGGCAAATAAGCTGCCCCCACATATACCGCACCAATCCCAAGGAACAACCCAATATTGGCAGCCGCATAACTGGATAATGCCTTTTTATGATAAGGCACAGCGACTCGCATAAGCTTTGCCAAGATAGTCGCCACAATCGCAGCGATAAACACCCTCCAGAATGCCCCCGCCAACGGAGCAAAGCCTTCGCTACTCCATTTAATACCCAGCGGTGTTGTGGCCCAAACTAAAATTACAGTAACATATGCAATTGCAACAGACATGACGGTTCCCTCTACTCCTTGTGATAGAAATCTTTTAGGACCTGACAGCGTGAATTTTATATGCGACCAAAACGAAAAAAGGCCGCAGTGGTTGCTGCGGCCTTTTTGAAAATGATT
>CAJXXT010000182.1 GCA_913063495.1 uncultured Gammaproteobacteria bacterium
AAGATTTTGGCAAAACTCGAAGATGCTCAAGTTAATCTTGATAGCGACAGACTTGAACAGGAAATGGTGCTTATTGCTCAAAAAGCGGATGTAGATGAGGAAATTGATCGATTAACAACACATGTGACGGAAGTTCAACGTAGCCTTAAAAAGGGTGGCGCTTGTGGCAGACGGCTAGACTTTTTAATGCAGGAGTTAAATCGAGAGGCTAATACCCTTGGGTCAAAGTCGATTCATACTGTGACAACGCAGGTAGCGGTGGAGTTAAAGGTGTTGATTGAACAGATGAGAGAGCAAATTCAGAATATTGAGTAACCCTCTGCGCATTATTTCAATACTTAAGGTCTAATCTTTTATGCCTGCGCTCAAAGGTAAATTTATATATTGGTTTCATCAACAACCCAACGAAAGGTAACCTTGGTTGATACGACACTTTATCAATAACCAATGATGTACCACCTGAAGCAACAATTGTCCTTTTATGGCACCACTCTTTATTCATTAAAGTACTAGAACATTCTTCAAAGCCATCCTTCTCTAAAGCTACAAATATAAATTTGTGATAATCGAAAGGAATAACGCCAAACAAAAGCAAGACACTGGTAAAAACGTGTTGATTTTTAGGCCACTCAAGAATCGACATATCCGAATAGCGTCTGGGGAACGTCATCCTCACTAATGGGGACAACTCGAAGTTGACGCCACTCATTGAGAAGGTATTTTCCCTTAACATTTCAACGTCAACGTTATGTTCGCTTGAACATTCAAACTCAATCATCTTTTCTCTTTCTCATGTCATCAACAAAGATATCATTTTCATTCTTTATATAGGTACAGAAGAAAGAATAACCCTAGACCTCAATCCAGAGTCAAGATAGTTTATTTCTGTTTTAACGTCCTCACGATGGAAGGTGCGTTACTAACAATTGCAACAACCGCCAGCGACCAAACAATCACCGCCCCACTAGGTAAATCAAAAATACTTGATATTATCAAACCCAACCCATAACCAGTCGCACCAATTAGCAATGCTTTTACCAAGCCAGATTTTTGAGATAATCGAAGCGTTGCTAGCGCAGGTATGATTAAACTCGTAAACACTAGATACACACCCACCAATTGCACTGACATGGTAACAGCGATAGCAAAAGGGAAATAGAAATTCAATAACGGGTGTTTAAAAAATACCATCGCTCCCAAAACCACAGAAGAGATAATAACCGCAGGCCACAACTGATCCCACGTAATCCAAAGTATTTGCCCAACCAATAACTCTTTAAGATTTTCACCCCCATGAGGGTTACCCGCTAGCGCAATAATACTACCCGTAGCCATTAGGACAAAAAGTGATCCTATAATCGCCTCTTGATAGCGTGCCCAATACTTTTCAGTCCAATTTAACAACACCGCAGAGAATATCGCTGATGCTCCAGCACTGATTTGAACAAAAAACACATTTTCTTCTTCAAAAATGTATCCCGCTAATACCACACCAAACGCGGCACTCTGGGCGATGGCTAGATCAAGAAAGATAATGCCTCTTTCAAGGACTTTTCGCCCTAAAGGCACATGAGTAACTAACACCAAAAGCCCAGCAATAAATGCAGGGCCTATAATAGAATAATCAATCACTGGCAATCCTTGGCTTCTAACAATTGATCAATCATCGAATCAAATAAGCCGAAAAGATCAAGCGCCTGTTTACTACCACCGACTGTATAAGCTAACTCCACCACACAGATATTGGTTCGTTTAGATAACCACAAACTTCCTTTCTTATCGGTATAAGGTGCTCGCACGATGGCATAAGCTGGTTCAGATTCCATCTTCTTTACAAGCTTACTTAAGTGACTGGTGGTTGGAGGTATACCTGGTAAAGGTTCAATAGAGGCAACCATATTCATGCCTAACCAGTTAAGAAAATACCCCCAACTCTTGTGATGAACCACAACACCCTTCCCTTTAAGTGGAGCTGCTTTCTTTTCCCACTCAGCGATAGCAGCCAACCAGCGTCCTTTAAAATCGGCAAAACGATTAACATAGTAGGCTTTGTTATCACTATCCAATACGGCTAATCGCTCAGCTAATGCCTCAGCGATCAAGAGTAATCGATTAGGATCCTGAAAAGCATGAGGGTTCCCCTCTGGGTGCACATCACCCTTCGAACGATCAACCACCTCAACCTGACCTAATAAATCGACATGCTCAGCTGCCATAAACAAACCTGGTGCTTTTTGAACAGCAGGATTCGCTCCTTTTTTAAGTAAAACCGGAAGCCAGCCCACCTCAAGGCTAGCTCCTGTACAAACAACCATATCCGCCCGACGTACCTTATTAATTAAACTAGGCCGGGCCTGAATATGATGCACATCCTGTTTAGCATGGGTAGCCACTGAAACAGTAACCTTGTCTCCACCCAACGTCTTTACCAAGGCCTCTAACTCTGGCTCACATGTAAACACGCGTATGTCAGCCAAAGCAGAGGTAGAAGAAACGCCCAAAACACACAGCACACAAAGTTGCCACAATATTTTTTTCATCATTGTAGTCACCTTAAAATTGATGGGCGCCATGGGCACCAAGACTGACATTATATTGTAGGTAGATTTGATTAAATTTTTCACTCTTAGCAAGCCCTGCATCTTCATCAAACTCACTAATATCAGCCCGTGCGAATTGCAGTCTGAACTTTGAATATTCCGTTGGTTGCCAGGTTGCTGCTAACGATACTCGACGAGAGTCACCCAACTCATCGGTTGACTCCTCTTTTACTTCATTTACAAAACCCACTTTCTCATAACGAGCTCCAACACTCCAACGAGGAGCAATGCCATAAACGGCCTGTAGGTAGAAAGCATCTTGCTTCCCTGTAACCTCTTCTCCTAACTCATCTGCATCACTGGCAACCTCGATCGTTAAGTCCTTTTTAACGTTAAAGTACTCCGCTTGTAACGTTAAACCACCCTCACCATAAGAACCCGTTGGCAGTTTTTTAAATACCGCATCTAATCCCCACAATAAGATATCTCCCTCCAATACTTCTACGTCAGGGTCCTCGCTGTGATCTTCTTGGTGCTGAGCATTTCTTACAACAGAAACACCCAATTGCAATTCACTACCTGTACTAATCTCTGGCGCTATTTTTGCAAAAAAAGTGGATAGTCGAGGCCCCGCGTCTTCCTCTAGATCATCGTGATCAACCAACGCGCCAAATTTATCTTGCTCTCCCTGGAACAACTCAACCCCCACCAAGGTATAGATAGGCGTTGCGGGTAAATAGGTCACTTGCAACCCACTGTCTACCAAACCATGATCACCAAAAAAGGTTTGGTGTGCCAACGTTTGATCCGAAAACGACCAGCTATGAAGGTGTTGCTCGTTATGGTAACCAATGCCACTTAAAAACTTACCCGCCTTTATTTTCCACCCTGATGTCAATGCGCGAGTTTCCACATATGCCTCTTCAATTTCAGTCTCGCCATTAGAAAACGCTACCGTCATCCACGCATCAAGGAGCGGATCCACCGTACCAGATAATGTTAACTCTGCTTCACGTATATTAAAACCACGCTCAAGTTCGCCATGGCCATGTTCATCTTCACCATGTCCATGGCTACCCAATATGCCACTCATTTCTTCGATGTGTTCAATACCATTACCATCTTTATTATCGGAATAGTAAACACCATCCAAAATGACAGAAATTTTGGGATTAAAAGAAGTTTCATTGCTAGATTCAGCCTTAGAAAAAGGGCTCACACAGAAAGCTGTAGCAGCAAGAGCTGCAGATAGTATTGTCTTGTTCATTATTCTTTCTCATAAAACACAGATAAACGTGCAGATAAAATCCACACAAATTCAAATTACATAGGTGTATTAAAAAGTGTCAATCTATGAGAAAACAGGAGGAGCTCTAGCTAAGTAGAGGCTATATAAAGAGAGGCATCCCTCATTAATAATGTCATTAACAACTAAGGGAGTAGGGGAATATGATAGAGCGTTCGATAATGATTCGACATTGCCATTATCAAGGTAATCTGCTGCCAGACAAATACTACAGGATTCTTGTGCCAAACTCCCATCGTCAGAAATCCCGTAGGCAGCCTGAATCAATTCTAGGGTATGTGCTGGCGCATGAGCAATAGCAATAAGTTGTGCGACAAGAAACATGCCCACAAATATATAACAATGCAATTTATTGACCGACCAGCTTTTCATGCAACCTTTCTAACCTAATAAGTATTCCGATGGAGCATCTAAAAATTAAGCTTCCTAAGATATACCAAAAGATTGTGTATTGTAAATATCTTCTTTTACTCTTTTTTTAACCATTTCAGAAAAATCAATGAAGTAATTGTCGAAGAGGTTTAGCGAACAATCGTCCTCACTTCATCCATAGTCAAATAACGCCACTCTCCCAAGCCAACGTCTAAAGATATATTACCGATTTTCTCACGATGTAATGACACAACCCGATTCCCAACCGCTGCGAACATACGTTTGACCTGATGATACTTACCTTCAGTTAACGTCAAAAGTACCTCACTTCGATTGATGATTTCTAATTCGGCTGGCAACGTTAGATTTGATTCACCTTGTAATTGAACACCATGACGAAACTTTTCAACCACACCATCTTTAATAGACCGGGACAAACCAACTCGATAGACTTTTTTGCACTGTTTTAATGGTCTAATAATATCAAATGACCAACGTCCATCATCCGTCATTAACACTAACCCTGTTGTGTCAGCATCTAAACGACCAGCCACATGAAGTTCAGAGACTCTATCAATATCTAAGTAATTAAATAGGGAGGGGTATACTTCATCGATATTTGAACAGATTGTATTCTCTGGTTTGTTCATAAGAATGTATCGAAAACTACGTGTTTTCAGTAATTGCCCATTCAGTATGATTTGATTATTTTCATGAACCTGAGTGACCTCGCTTACAATTACATCACCATTAACAAGTACTTGCCCCTCTCTGATCAGATGGGTTGCCTCATTTTTCGTTAATTCAGTGCTTTTACAAACAAATTTATCAAGACGCATTAAAATAAGTACCCAAAATATCCCTGTTATCATTTACGTATTCAAGGATACCTTCAACTGCTCCATCTTCATAATAACGCCAATTTAACGCTTCAATCGACGCCTTGCTACTACCAATCCAGCGATACCCAACGCAATCATTCCCGCCACTCCTGGCTCTACCGCGTTGCTTTCCAAATAACCCGAAACTCTTGGGCTGGCTGTGATCAATGCCGCTGAAACGCCAGTACTGATTAGGGAAAGCATTATTACACCAAAAATCCGTTTCATTTGTTTGTTTCTCCAAAAATCATTACTTAGTGGCTGTTTCTTTATGCTAAGTAATATATCAGCGGCCCTCATTTTACGTTGTGACAAAGTAACATTAAGAATAGGCACTAGTGACAGAACCCAATAACCGTTTCTATGTGCAATTTGCCTTAACTGACGGGAATACGTACTATGTTTTATTCTCTATCAGGACAGCATGTTTAACACATGAATCAACCCAATATAAGATTACCCGCTGTTTTTGGTCGCTCACTCATTCAAGCCGCTGCGGTACACAGCTTACCTATTGCTGAGACACTTAAAAAATTCTCTTACGACTTTTCAACACTAACAGATAACTCAACCATAGAACTTGGTGCGTTATTTGACTTAGCGGATGCCCTTGTCGCTACAGCCCCTTTCGACACTGTACTGCCATTCGTAAAAATTATCAGTTATGAGCAAATTGATGAGCTGATGACCTTGATGGTGACAGGTAAAACCATGCGCAGTTGCCTGGAAAATATCATTTCACTTATTGGTACTGCTTGGGCACCAGGTTTTACAGCGCAATATCATAGCACTCAACAAAATGATTACCTTCGCTGTGATAACCAATCTCATTTGTCCGCTAGACAACTTCAATTCTCCGTCGAATTTGTGTTTGGTACCTTTCTTCGGGTTGGCCCCCTTCTTACCGGGCGCGAAAACCTCGTAAAGGAGGTGCATTTCACCTGTAGCGAGTCCAATACACAAGAATATGAAAGCATTTTTCAATGCCCTGTATTATTTAACCAAACCTTTAACCAGTTAGTGCTCCCTACTGAGATAGCTGATAAACCATTAGCATCCTATTGCCCTGAACTAGAGACTGACGCTCTCGCAGCACTCAAAAGGAAAATATCCGCTCTAGCAAAAAGCGAAGGAATTATCACTCAGGTTACGCAAGTGTTACGCCAACTGGATAGAGAGGAAAACCTCAATATTGATATCGTTGCCAGAACACTTAACCTAAGCGTACGCTCTTTACAACGTAAGCTAAAAGAAGCAGATATTACCTTTTCCGCTGTACGCATAGCGTTTTTAATCGAACAAAGTAAGAGCTTACTGGTACAAACTGAATTAACCATGGATATGATTGCCGAGCGTTTACAATTTTCAGACCGCGCAGCGTTTTCTCGAGCATTTAAGCGAATTACAGGGGTATCACCCTCCCAATATCGACTTGGCGCATAGGATCACCCCTCGTCACTTTCTATCATAGCTCTCTTTAAGCCCTTGGACTAAGATCAGTTCAACGATCAATTCAATGTGCAACCAAACAAGAGCAAAAACCTATGACAGCCAAAGAGAACAT
Source organism: uncultured Gammaproteobacteria bacterium (assembly GCA_913063495.1). Classification (GTDB taxonomy): domain Bacteria; phylum Pseudomonadota; class Gammaproteobacteria; order Pseudomonadales; family Ketobacteraceae; genus 42-54-T18. The sequence goes on from CAJXXT010000182.1 coordinate 6,664, forward strand.
CCCAACAAGCCAAAACAACGCTCTCACCTCTTTAGGTATCTCCGTTATTGAAGATTTCATTGGTGCCAGGTCTAGCTCTCGCCCAAAGGAACGTCTAGAAGAGGTTCGTCAGCGCGCATTACGTTTCAGAGAACGTTTACTGGCAGGCACCCCTGTGGACTACTTTCAATCTGTCGATATAGTCTCTGCACCTTACCCGACTAAATACGCTTATCTGAATGCCGTAAAGTCCTTAGTACCCTTCATTTTTTTGGGTAATCGCGCTTTCATTATTCAATTTCAAACCAGCCAGGGTAAAAAAACACTATTATTTGGCCCAGCAGATGTGGAAGGGAACACCAAAACACCGTTCTTTAAGTTACTCACCGATAAATTGGGGCGTATTGGTGACATGACAAAAGGCAAACTACTACCTTTCTATAGCTCTGTAGAAATTGAACTTCAAAAAGCCGGCATTTCCCCAGAATCCATTGATTACATCTCTTACGATCACCTACACACACAAGAGCTTCGCAAATGGATGGGTAGCAGCACGGCACCAGGCTATTTTCCTAATGCAAAGTTACTCGTAATGCGCCAAGAGTGGGAATCAGCCCAAGGCCTCTTGGTCACCCAAAAGAAATGGTATTGCCCTGACGGTACCCGGGATATTCCTGCTGAACGCGTAATTCTATTAGATAACAGCGTAATGTTAGGAGAGGGCGTTGCATTAGTGCAAACCCCTGGACACACAGAGGGCAATCACTCCCTTGTGGTTCACGTTAACGACCAAATTTATGTATCAAGTGAAAACGGCATGAGTGTCGACAGTTACGCGCCATTACAGTCCAACATCCCTGGCGTTAAAAAATACGCTCAACAATTTGATATGGAAATTATTCTTAACGGCAATACCCTCGAAAACAGTATTGACCAGTATATCTCGATGGTCATGGAAAAGACCATTGCTGGACCTAACCCCGACCACCCGGGTTTCTTTAATGTGATATCTTCATCTGAGCAGGCCCATACGTGGCATACCCGTACCGTTCAACCTGCCTTTCGATTTGGCCAAATGAAAGTTGGACACTTCCAAGCGTAATCACCCGTTCGAGTCAATAACACTGTACGCGACACCACTAGCAACACGATACGTAGGATACCTGTATGAACAATAAAACCGTTTGGATTACTGGGGCCGCAAGTGGTGTCGGACGCCACCTTGTTGGAGCATTTGCCAAACGAGGTGACTTCGTTTTTGCCTGTGATATTAATGGCGAAGCGCTAGCGTCTGCAATGCAAGAAGAGCAATGGCCCGAGAAAAATGTCACCACTCATATACTGGATATTTGTAGCGAACCCCAATGGTCCGAAGCGCAACAAATGCTGGCAAGCCTGCGCCCAAATCTCGACATTATGCTCAACGTTGCAGGTTATCTTCAGCCAGGCTTCCCCACTGAACTTACAAGTAAGGACATCAGTAAACACCTTGATATCAATGTTAAAGGGCTTATGTTGGGATGCCAGACCGCAGCAAGCTGGATGAAAAACAACAATACAGACAAGAATATAGGCAAACATGCTGGTCATATTATCAATTTTTGCTCCCTGGCCTCGCTTGTACCCACCCCTGGTCTTTCTGCTTACAGTACCTCCAAATTTGCCGTAAGAGGTTATTCGACATCATTGGCAGCACAGCTGGCAGAGCACAATATTGCTGTAACACTACTCTGTCCGGATGCCATCGCAACCCCAATGTTAGATTTGCAAACACAACACAAATCAGCAGTGCTAACATTCTCAAGCGGGGATGCATTAAGTACTACGGACATTGAAAACGCGTTATTTGGCGATATTCTCAATAAACGTCCTTTTGAAGTCATACTTTGCAAAAGCACTGCAATGAAAGTAATGGCAAAGCTTTTTCTTAGCAGCCCCACGCTGTTTATCAAAGTAAATAGCAACCCCTTGATTAAACGTTTTATGACGAAACGCGCTGAAAAAAACCAACAACGCTACTTACGCAATATGTAGCGTAAAGAGCTTAAGCAACAAACTCTGAAACAGGTACCTGCAACTTATAAGCTACAACGTCAAACCCTCGTGCATTTTTTCAAAGAATACAGTAACCTCTCCAGCCATACTGACACGCCTCTCCGCCCAACATATTCCCAAGGATCTCCCGATGGCAGGATCAAGCCTTTTAGCGTTAATTGATGATATTGCGACACTACTTGACGACGTTGCCGTGTTATCAAAGGTTGCAGCAAAAAAAACCGCTGGGGTATTGGGAGATGACTTAGCGCTGAACGCTGAACAAGTCTCAGGCGTACGAGCCGAGCGTGAATTACCCGTGGTATGGGCTGTGGCGAAAGGTTCACTGAAGAACAAAATGATACTTGTACCAGCCGCCTTAGCGATTAGTGCGGTTGCGCCCTGGGCAGTTACCGTTTGTTTAATCCTTGGCGGATTGTTTTTATGTTATGAAGGCTTTGAAAAAATTGCTCATAAGCTATTCAGCCATAGCGATGACGCACAGCACGACCACGATAACAAGCTCAAAGCTCTCTGCGACCCGAATGTTGACTTAGTTGCCTTTGAGAAAGATAAAATCAAAGGCGCTATACGTACAGACTTCATCCTATCTGCTGAAATTATTGTGATAACCCTCGGAACTGTGCAAGAAGCCTCATTCGGCGTTCAGGTTGCCGTCGTATCAGGTTTAGCATTACTCATTACCGTTGGGGTATACGGTATTGTGGCGGGTATTGTAAAACTCGATGACGCTGGGCTTTATTTATTACAACATGCGGGAACCGACACCAAGGGAAAAATCCAAGCTGCAATAGGAAAGGGGCTGTTGATATTTGCACCGTATTTAATGAAAACCTTGTCTATTGTTGGTACTGCTGCAATGTTTTTGGTGGGAGGGGGTATTCTTATTCACGGCATTCCTCCCGTTCATCATTTCCAAGAAATCATCATACAATCGATCAATTCCTTGCCTGGAAGCGACATCTTGTTAACTATTGCTCCAACAATATTAAGTGCTGTTATTGGTATTTTAGCAGGAGCTCTGGTTCTATTGATTGTTAACGGTATTAGTCGACTAAAAAGCGCTATCCAATCTTCACATTCGTAGGCCAAAACCGAACAAAAGCACCAAAAACGTACCGGCGCATCAATTTGATGCAACAGGTCGCCCCAAATTAATGCACCATATTGTGCGCACTAAGCTGATGCGTGCAATGTGTGCTTATCGCTACTTTTGGTATTACTCTTGATACATGCACCAACATAAGCCACATTTCTCTTCCAGTTAAGACAATTCTTAACAACAAATAACCAATCAAACTACTTGGCATATTTCCTGCTATCATCAATCTAAAGTCAAATTCAGTAATTTTTTTAAAAACAGGACGCTGAAAAAATAAGCTGCTTACCACCCTGAGCTAGATCAGTTTTTTGAAAAGCATCAACGGTAGTATTGAGCAATACGAACAACAATGATGGTCATGGGAGCGATTAATGGACTACAAATTTTATACCGCAGATGTTTTCACCAACAAGCCCTTTAACGGTGCAAGAATCCCTGTATTTCCAAATGCAGACGGCCTTAGTGATTATCAGATGCAACTTATTGCAAATGAGACCAATGCATCTGACACCGTATTTGTTTTTGATGATGCGGATAAAAATACCAAACAACTGCGTATTTTTACCGCCGTTAGAAAAGAAGTAAAACCAGCAACACACACCCTTATTGCTGCGTCCTACGTTCTTACCTCTTTGAAGGTTTTACCACTGGACTCATCAACACCACTTTATTTCAAAAACAACGACAACGTTTCTGAAATTTACGTAACGAATGATAACGGCAAACCTGGTGTCATCATTCAATCTCAGGAAACACACGCAGTAGTTGATCGTTTTGTACCAACCACTGAAGAGCTTGCCAGCATGCTCTCATTGATCCCTGCAGATATTGGTTTTGATAACCACCAACCTCTTATTGTCTCCTGTGATGCACCTTATCTTATCGTGCCCATTAAGTCTTACAATGCCATTCGTGCAGCACGCTTTGACACAAAAGCCTGGAGCCAATCCTCCGCACCATCCTCAGCGGCATTAGGCATATTATTATTTTCTAACAATACTGATGAAAACTCCGCTGATTTCCATGCACGCTTGGTAGGCCCGGATATCGCACTCCACGAAGATCCACCAGTAGCGCCAGTCATTGCGGATTTTGCCAATTACTTGTGCCAAAACTCTCGGACACAAAAAGGTACCCACGTATTTGCCGTACAGCGTGGCGCCAACGATCAACGCCAGAGTTACCTACACTTAGAAATGGATTACAAACAAGAAAAAGATCTTACTATTCGTATTGGTGGCTCTGCCGTTATGATGACAGAGTCTACATTAACTATTTAATCGCCCTATAAAAGCGACGGCAAATGCCGTCGCCACATCGAATGCTACTGAACTGTTATCTATTGAAGCCTTACTTACTGAACCAAGGTTCCCTCACCACCCATATCAATACCTTTGATATTCGCCTCAGCAATTAATATCTGCATGTACTGGCCTATCGCCTGACGGTAAACCTGCTGCGCCATATAATTTTCAACTTTACGCTCAACAATATCAAACGGAAGCTGCTCACCGTCAACACGACGATTTACCCACACAACATGGTATCCATAACGGCTCTCAATAGGATGCTCAGCTAACCCTTCTAGCAAGGTAAATACCTGACGCTCAAACTCCTCAACCGTACTACCTTTGGTTAACTGCCCCAAACTACCACCGGTATCCTTTGACGGACACGAAGAATACTTCAACGCATATTCACCAAACGCCCCTGAGTTGTCTTTTAACGCAGCAATAAGTGTCATCGCCTTGGTTTTTTTATCATGACGCTCATTCGCATCATCAGGAGAAGCCGCCAACAATATATGTGACACCTCCACTAAATCAGGGCTGCGGAATTTCGCCTTATTCGCATTGTAATACGTCAAACAAGCAGCACTATCAGACTCCGGTGTTGTTACTTCCTTATCTAACACATCACCAATAATCACTTCCTGCTCTTGCTCAGTTGATGAATCAGAAAGATTATCAGCCAACCCTAACTCAGC
>CAJXXT010000183.1 GCA_913063495.1 uncultured Gammaproteobacteria bacterium
AAGCAGGTAGTTAATGTCGATAGTTCTCGCATTTATATTATGGGTATATCTAATGGTGGTGCGATGGCACAAGTGGTCGCTTGTGAGGCAAGTCGAACGTTTGCTGCAGTCTCTACTGTGGCTTTTCAATTCCCAATGATTCCAGAGGATTGTGATCTTGAGGTGCCTTTACCGATGATATCTTTTCATGCACCAACCGATACTCTTGTGCGTTTTGATGGAAGTAGCCAAGGGTTACCCAATGGAGGACTTTCTGCCCCCGAATCTTATGATGCGTGGTCGGATATTAACGGTTGTATCGATGACTCTGCAGTGTATTTTGAGAAAGGAAATTCTTCTTGTGAAATGAGATCGAGTTGCGCAGATAATGTCGATGTGGCGTTTTGTACTATCGATGGTAAGGGGCAGCTTTTAGGTGGTCATTTAACATATATTAATAATGACAAAGTCAATCTTAGTGAAAAGATATGGGATTTGTTTTCTCGTTATCAGCGCTAGAGGCCAGGGATTAGAGTGATCAACATAAGCAATGTTGATATGGGTCAATACGTTTTTTTAAGCTGCCTTCATAATGAAAAATCGCTGCGATGAGGATTATTCATGACAGTGAGGTTTTGACGATCTTTTAAAAAGACTTGAAGAACCCTATCACTCTATTTAGCTCGGCATGTGGACATTGAAATAATGTATTTAGTAAAAAATGAACCCAAAAAATCAGATATATGGGATGAGGAATTCATTAAGCGGCATGACGTAGCGGGCCCTAGGTACACGTCATATCCTACGGCATTGCAATTTCATGAAGAATTTACACGTCAAAACTATTTAGATGCGGTTGAAAGAAGCAATAACCGAAAACGCCCCTTATCTATTTATGTACATTTACCGTTTTGTGAATCACTTTGCTATTACTGTGCGTGTAACAAGGTGATTACCAAAGATCAGAATAAAATGCGTCGTTATCTCGATAACTTGATTAAGGAAATTGGGTACACGGCGGAACTATTTGCTGAGAATCGCCCGGTGTACCAGATGCATTGGGGCGGTGGTACGCCGACGTATTTTGACGGGCCTGAATTGACTGAGTTGTGGTATCAAATTTCCCGTCACTTTCACTTGGTGGGCCCTGATCGTGGTGAGTTTTCCATTGAAATTGACCCTAGAGTCATGGATACCGATAAATTAGGGTTGTTAAAAGGATTAGGGTTTAATCGACTTAGTATCGGTATTCAAGATTTTGATGAGAAAGTACAGAAGGCGATAAACCGTGTGCAGCCTTTATCCATGGTTGATGATTTGGTGAAAGAAGCGAGAGATTACCAGTATGAATCGTTGAATTTTGACCTGATTTATGGATTACCTCATCAGACCGTAAGCTCTGTAAACAGCACTATTGAGAAGGTGATAGATTTAAGCCCTGATAGGATTTCGTTGTTCAATTATGCTCATTTGCCACAACGTTTTAAGTCTCAGGGTCAGATGAATGAAGAAGCGTTACCGCTCGCGGGTGAAAAACTTCAAATCATGTGTGCTGCATCCAGTCGGTTAGTCGAAGCTGGGTATGTTTATGTGGGGATGGATCATTTTGCTAAGCCGTCAGATGAGCTGTCTATTGCTTTAAAAAATGAACGGCTACATCGCAACTTTCAAGGGTATAGCACGTTTAAAGAAGCAGATCTAATTGCGGTTGGAGTGTCTTCAATTAGCCAAATTGACAATGTATATTGTCAAAATAGCAAATCAATAAGGGACTATGAGCAGGCTCTGATGGATGGTAAGTCTCCTGTTATAGCTGGTGTGGAGCTAACATCGGATGATGAGGTGAGGCGTGATGTTATTATGTCAATCATCTGTCATAACAAGCTTAACAAAGCTGAGATTTCAGTTGATCACGGTATCGATTTTGACCAATATTTTGAGGCCGAGGAGAAAAAGTTAGCGGAGTATGTTGACCAAGGCCTTTTGGAGATAATGTCATTTGGGTATCAGGTGACGCCTAAGGGGCGGTTGGTCGTTAGAAAAGTGTGCATGGTGTTTGATAGCTATTTGTCGGTGCATGCGAAGTCGGGAAATCGCTTCTCTCGTATCATTTAGAGCAATTAAAGTACGTGCATTGATGGCCCAACTGTAAAGCCCATGTTTTTTATATTACTATATATGCAATTTTTATTAACGAGTAGAGCTATGTCTAATAATGATAATACGTCTCGAATACCTTCGCGATCACACAACGTTTCTTGTTCGGATTGCAGTTTAAACCCGATCTGTTTGCCCGTTGCCGTTAAAGAACAGCAATTGGACGAGCTTGATGAAATTATTAAGCGTAGTAAGCCGCTTAAAAAGGGGGAACATCTCTTTCGGGCCAGTGATGGATTTGAATCTATTTTTGCTGTTCGTAGTGGCTCCATGAAGACGTATACTGTCTCGGAGGAGGGTGAGGAGCAGGTAACGGGCTTTTACTTGCCGGGTGAGGTGTTTGGTGTTGATGGAATTAGTAATAATATCCATTCAAATTCAGCAAAGGCGCTTGAAACAGCGGCAATTTGTGAGATCCCTTTCTCCCAATTGGAGGCTTTATCCACTGAAATCCCTTCATTACAGCATCACTTTTTTAAGCTAATGAGTAAAGAAATCCAATCAGATCAACATTTGTTAATGTTGTTGAGTAAAAAAACTGCAGAAGAGCGAATAGCGGCACTGCTCTTGAGTATCTCATCTCGCCATGCATTACGTGGGCTGTCGGCAACAGAATTTCGTTTGCCTATGTCTCGTAACGATATTGGTAACTTCTTAGGGTTGGCGGTAGAAACCGTAAGTAGAGTATTTACTCGATTGCAAAAACAGAATGTACTGGCGGTAGATGGTAAAGAAGTGGAGATTCTTGATCATAAGTTACTTTGCGGTATATCTAACGGGACAGTCGATGATATGGAGTCGAACTCTGCGTAGCCGTTATTTTTCTATTTCTATATCGTTTTTTGTCATAGGTTTGTTAAACCAAGGCGGGAAATACTTGAGACTTCTAAAAAACAGCTTACAATTCAACGATTCGGCTTAATCTCATGATTTTCGTATCGTTTGTAATAGAAGGTTAAGCTCATTGGTGTTTTTAGGGTGATAAGGGCGACTAACATGTTTTGTTGGCCGCCCATTTTTGTTATGGGAATGATATGACGGTAATAAAGGAAGGTAGCCAGGTAGCGTTGAATTTTAATCTAAAATTTGATGATGGCGTGCAGGTTGATAGTAATGATGGGCTAGAGCCAGTGGAGTTTGTTCAGGGCGATGGCATTTTGCTTGATGTGATAGAGGCTGCGTTGATTGGGAAAAAGGCTGGTGATAGTTTTTCCGTGACTGTGTCGCCTGAGCAAGGTTATGGATATGCTGATCCGAGCCAAATTATTGAAATTCCTATTAGTGATGTGCCGGAAGAGGCAAGGATGGCGGGCGGGGTAATGACCGCAATTGATGAATCCGGCGAGCAGCATGTGGTAATGGTGGTTGAAGTGTTAGATAAGATCGCCAAGGTGGACTTTAACCACCCGTATTCTGGGCGAACTTTGTGTTATGACATCACTATTATTAGTGTTAAATAGAGTTACTGTGCGCTATTGGTTTTCTAAAATGTAGTGATCAATAGCGGCTTTTATTGTCTTCCATTCTTTTTGAAGTAGAGCCACATCTTGTAGCGGGATTAACGGTGCGGCGGAAGACTCTCGGATTTGATGCTCAATACTAAAGGCTAATATAGATAATTGAGTTGCACCAATGTTGGCTCCGACGCTTTTAAGGGAATGAGCCAGTTTTTGGGCTTCATCAAAATTATTTTCAGCAATCGCTTTTTCGATATTACCAGGGCTGCTGTCATGTTGCTCAATGGCGAGCTTGAGTAACTTGATATAGCGTGGAACCTTTCCACCCATCATTTCTAGCCCTTGCGTAAAAACAATACCTGATGTTGACTGGCCGTGTGTTTTTGATGACGCTACGGGTTTTTCTGATGGAGGGGCGGATATTGATGAATGTTGGTTTCTAGGCGCCCATTTTTTAAGTGCTGCTGCCAAAGTACTACGTTTGATGGGTTTGGATAGATAATCATTCATTCCACTGTCAATGCAAAGTGCTTTGTCTTTAGGCATTACGTTTGCGGTAAGGGCAATGATGGGGAGCTTAGAATTGCCTTGAGAGCGAATAAGTTGCGTTGCTTCATAGCCATCCATTTCCGGCATTTGACAGTCCATAAAAACAACGTCGTACAGGTTACGTTTTATAGCATTTACAGCCTCAAGGCCGTTGTTAGCAATATCCACTTGGCAGTTTAATTCTTTTAACATCATCGATGAAATCTCTTGATTTACCAGGTCATCCTCTACTACGAGAATGCGCAATTCGTAGTGGGGAATCCAGTGGTTCTTTGTTTGTGCTGGTAATGCCAAATGATCTGTGGATGTTATTTTATTGGTGAGTAATTGTGATAACTTGTTATATAACTGATGGGATTCAAGGGGGATGGATAGGCATAGTGTGCGGTTGTTTTCAAATGTTTCAGTATTGGGTTTTTCTACGAGATTAAATAACATTAAGGCAGGGATTGATGATAATGCACCATCGTAGCTGCGGATTTTATCCAGTAATGAAACACCGTCTTTCAAATTGAAGTCATTCTTTTTATTAATATTGTTATCAATGATAAGGGCGTCAAACTTACCTTTACGTAATAGTTTTAGCGCGTTGTCAGAGCGGGTGGCGGTATAGATATTGAGTCCCCAATGTTCTAGCTGGGCATGTAATGCTTTGGCGCTCGCCTTATTGTCTTCAATCAGCATGATGCGTTTTGCGGGCAATGGCGTTGTTATCCAGGGTGGTTGATCTGATGTTGGCGATAATCGCAGCGGCAGAGTGACGGTAAACTCACTTCCACAATCAGGCTTGCTGTAGACATCAATAGAGCCGCCCATTATTGATGCCAGTTGTTTACACAGCGTTAGGCCAAGGCCTGTCCCTCCATATTTTCTCGTGGTTGTTGAGTCAGCTTGCATAAAAGGTTGGAAAAGGTTTTTCTGTTGAGACTTGCTGATACCAATGCCACTATCTTTGATTGTGAAGGTGATCCAGAAGCGTTTTGAGGCGTCGAGCTTGCCTTTGTGCTTTCCTTTGTGTTTGGCATCGCTTTGGCTAGCATTGATGATTATCTCACCCTCGCCGGTGAATTTGACGGCATTGGAAAGTAAGTTCAAAAGGATTTGGTGAATACGTCCAGGGTCACCAATAAGGTATTCTGGTACATCTGGGGAAATGTATGAAACCAGTTGGATGTTTTTGGTTTGTGCTCGTTCGGCGACTACCTGTAACGTTTGCTCTATCGAGCTTCTAGGGCTAAACGGGGTGCGTTCTAGTTGTATTTTTCCAGCATCAAATTTGGAGACATCTAAGATGTCGTTAACTAAGTTCATGAGTGAGTTGCAGCAACTTTGAATGGTTTCTAAGTAACGGCGTTGGTCACCATCAAGCTCGGTGTTGTGTAGTAATGAAGCCATTCCGACCACTCCATTAAGAGGCGTGCGGATTTCATGGCTCATTGTGGCGAGAAATTCAGTCTTACTTTTGGCTGCAATCTCAGCTTCGTCTTTGGCTTTGCGAAGTTCAGTTTCTGATTGTTGTCTCAGCTTTATCTGTTCTGATAAAAACTCAGATATTGAAAGCAGATCCTTGTCGTGAACATAAGCTTCTGAATCAATATTTAACTGACTTAGGCTGCCCTTGATTTGCTCGACAGCTTGGTTATGTTTGTTTGCTTCGCTTTGGAGTTGAGTGTTTAGTGTGTGTAAGTCTTCTTCGCTACGCATCATATGTTGTTCGAGTAATACCAAATCACTGTCAAACTCATGGTAGGTAGCATCAATAGTGTCGAGGAATTGAGATATCTCTGGAGACTGGGCAAATTCGTTGCTTAAGTGTGATTGTATTTGCTCTTGCAGTGTAGCGTGCATACGAAATGTACCCGCAGTGATAGGTGTGTAATTGTTTGAATTATAGAAGGTTTTTCGTGATTGTAAGAACTAATGTCGAAGTGGGGCCGAAATGGCGTTGCGCATGGTTGAATGTTGCGAATAAAAAACGAAAAAATGGGTGTTTCATTCTAATTTCCTTCTGTAGGATTGCCATATCTAAAGAACCGCGATGAGGGTGTTAATGTATTGCTGTTGTTTGGTTTTTTGGGGATGAGGTTGTGTCTTTACACGTAATGTAAGGGCTTGGCTGGTTCGGGTAACGGTGTTTTTAGCTAAGAGAAAAATCATGGGAAAATTAACGAATTTGGTTGCTAAGGAGTCATCCTTTGGCAATCGCGTAAAGTATAATGCGCGCCGCATTCGTTTCGCAGGGATCGGCTTGTTTGGCAAGCTGGATCAAGAGCGAGCGCGTTTGTACCAGCAAATTGTAGAGAAAGGTAATGGCAGTAGCGATGATAGCGTTGTTGCTGTGTTAAATGCGTTTGGCTCGGGAGTTGTGACATTGGCTCGTGAAGAAAGCCTACGTGTATTTGATGAACTAGTTGAAGCTGGCGAGGTTATTTCGAGCAAAGTGTCGGCTACAGATACTAAAGTTGTTGCTGAAAAGAAAGCTGCACCTGTTGTGTTAAAGGCGGTTGAATCAATCCCCGCTAAAGCCAAGCCTGCTAAAAAGGCTGTAGCGTCTAAACCTGCAGCTGAATTAAAGGCGACAGCTGAAATAAAGGCGGCACCTAAGAAAGCTACGCGTAAGAAGAAAGAAGAGTTAGTAGCTGAAGAAATCTTATTGGCGTTTGGTGATGCTAAAGAGCGTGTAAAAGCGTTAACTAACGCACCAGATCAGGCTGCACAGCTTTCGTTATACGCGCTGTATAAGCAGGGTGAAGGCGGAGATGTAACAGGTCGACGCCCAGCCATGGCGAAAATGGTAGATCGTGCTAAGTTTGATGCGCGTCGTGAGTTAAAGGGTATGAGTAAAACTGAAGCAATTGAGAAGTATGTTGCTAAGGTGACAGCGTTAGCCGAGTAAATCTCGATAGCTGCCTTTTTACAAAAAAGCCGATACACTGTAAGCCGATACATGAGAGTGTATCGGCTTTTTTGTTTTTACCGTTTGGCATTAATGAGCGTCAATCGGGAATGAGCGTCAATTGGGGATGAGCTTTGGTCAGGATAGTTGCGTGGATGATCTTTTTCGGAAACTGAAAAATAAGGCGATACAGTTGTTAAGTCGGCGGGAGCATGGGGTTGCTGAGTTAATAGGCAAGTTGTCTGTTGCCCGGCAACCAGACGCTTTGTTGCGTGGGCAGCGCCATGAGGTTGCGGTAAAGGTAGTGGAAGAGTTGCTTCAGCGCGATTATGTATCTGATGAGCGGTTTGCTGAGATGACAGTACGCGGAAGAGCCAATCAGGGGCGTGGGCCTATGCGTATTCGTCAAGAATTGCAGCAAAAAAAGGTGCCGGGGGAGATTGCAGAGCACGCGATGGAGGCCGCTGAGATTGACTGGTTTGCTAACGCGATAGCAATGCGAGAGAAAAAATTTGGACTGGGTGTTGTTAGTGACATGAAGTTGAAAGCCAAGCAGCAACGATTTTTGCAGTATAAAGGTTATGGTTTTGATCATATTCAGCATGCTATGGAGGCGGTTAATGATGCTTGTGATGAGTATTGATAGATTTGTTAAGGTTGTCCGTATTATCACTGCGTTATTAACTGAGCGATTAACCGAGCTATATCTACTGATAATCTCGGTTAGCATGGGGCCTAGCGCTTAGTTTTTGCGCCAATTAATGATAGACTTGCCCGATTTTGACGGTGAACCTCCAAATTCGGGACGATTTATGAAAACTTCAGAAATACGCCAAGCATTTCTCGACTACTTTAGCGCCAATGGCCATGAAGTTGTTGAAAGTAGCCCCTTGGTGCCAGCCAATGATCCAACGTTGTTATTTACTAACGCTGGGATGGTGCAATTTAAAGATGTATTTCTGGGGCGTGATAAGCGTTCATATAATCGAGCAACCAGCAGTCAGCGTTGTGTTCGGGCTGGCGGCAAGCACAATGATTTGGATAACGTCGGTTATACAGCGCGCCACCATACTTTTTTTGAAATGTTAGGTAACTTCAGTTTTGGTGATTATTTTAAGCGTGATGCGATAAAGTTTGGCTGGAGCTTCCTAACGGGGGTTTTGGGTTTACCAAAAGAAAAGCTATGGGTTACGGTTTACCAAGATGACAAAGAAGCTGAAGCGATTTGGTTGGAAGAGATGGGGGTTGATGCTAACCGCTTCTCTCGTTTAGGCGATAAAGATAATTTCTGGCAAATGGGTGATACCGGCCCTTGTGGTCCTTGTACCGAAATTTTCTACGATCACGGTGCTGACGTGTGGGGTGGCCCTCCGGGCAGTCCAGAAGAGGATGGCGACCGATATATTGAAATTTGGAATTTGGTCTTTATGCAATTTGACCGTCAGCCTGATGGTTCACTAAATCCTTTGCCGCAACCATCGGTTGATACGGGAATGGGTTTGGAGCGAGTTGCGGCGATTATGCAGAAAGTGCATAGCAATTATGAAATTGACCTGTTTGTTAATCTCATTGATGCGGTTGCAAAAGCAACTAACGCGACAGATATGGAGTCCAAATCGTTAAGGGTTGTGGCGGATCACATCCGTTCTTGCGCCTTTATGATTACTGATGATGTGATGCCTTCAAATGAAGGGCGCGGCTACGTATTACGCCGAATTATTCGCAGGGCTATTCGACACGGCAACAAATTGGGTGCTAAGGGGCCGTTTTTTAGTACTTTGGTGGAGGCGCTAGCGAATGAAATGGGAGAAGCATACCCTGAGTTGCTGGATAAGCAGAGCCAGATAGAAAAAGCCCTATTGCGTGAAGAGGAGCAGTTTGCCAAGACCCTCGATCAAGGTTTGAAAATTTTAGAGCAAGATCTGGAGGGTTTGAAGGGAACGGTTATTCCTGGTGATGTGGTCTTTAAACTGTACGATACCTACGGGTTTCCCGCAGATTTAACGGCGGATATCGCCCGAGAAAGAGAACTGACGATTGACCAGAAAGGGTTTGATCGTGAAATGGCTGAGCAGAAGAAACGTTCGCAAAAAGGCGGACAGTTTGCTAATGACTATCACGGCGGCCTGGGTGTGACGGAAATCACCGAGTTCACTGGCTATGAAAATGAAATAAGCAGCGCAATCGTGAAAGCGCTGTATGTTGATGGTCGGTCAGTTGAGAATCTTGTTGAAGGCCAGGCAGCAGTTGTTGTGCTGGACTGCAGCCCTTTCTATGCAGAGTCTGGTGGTCAAATTGGTGATCAAGGGCAGTTTGAGTCTGCTGATGGTGTATTTGTTGTCGATGCAACCACAAAGGAAGGTGATGCCCATTTACATGCAGGTGAGCTTGAAAATGGCATGCTAAAAGTTGGTGAGTCGGTCACTGCAATTATTGACGAGGCTGCAAGGCAGGCTATTCGTTTAAATCACTCTGCCACGCATTTAATGCACTCAGCTTTGCGTGAAGTGTTAGGTGATCATGTGGCACAGAAGGGGTCTCAGGTAACCGCAGACCGTTTACGTTTTGACTTCTCTCATTTTGAAGCCATTACCAAAGAAGAAGTTGCCAATATTGAACGTTTGGTGAATGCCGAAGTGTTAGCAAATACTGAAGTGGATACCCAGGTCATGAGTATTGATGAAGCAAAAGCTTCTGGCGCCATGGCCTTGTTTGGTGAAAAGTATGGTGATGATGTCCGTGTATTAAGCATGGGGCAGGATAAGTTTTCTGTTGAGCTTTGTGGTGGAACTCACGCTCGCAGAACCGGAGATATAGGTTTGTTTAAAATTGTCTCCGAAGGTGCTGTGGCGGCAGGGGTTCGTCGCCTAGAGGCTGTTACTGGAAAGGGCGCATTAGCGTGGGTATCGAGTACGGACGCTGCGCTGTCTGATATAGAAGGCCAGTTAAAATCCAGTCGAGATGATGTTGCTGGAAAAGTGAAGCAGGCGCTGGAAAAGGTGCGCCAGTTAGAAAAAGAGTTGGAGCGACAGAAAGCTAAATTGGCCAGCAGTGCAGGTGATGATTTGGCAAACCAAGCGATAACTATTGGCGAAACAAAAGTCCTTGCGGCTGTTGTAGAAGGTATTGATGGCAAAGCATTGCGCGAGATGATGGATAAGCTTAAAGATAAGCTTGGCCAATGTGTTGTTGTGCTGGGTATTGCTGATGGCCCTAAAGTGAGTTTAGCGGCGGGTGTTAGCAAAGACCTTGTTAAAACGCTAAAAGCCGGAGATTTAGTGAATTTTGTTGCCTCTCAAGTGGGCGGTAAAGGTGGTGGTCGGCCTGATATGGCAATGGCAGGTGGTAGTCAGCCTGAGAATTTGTCTGCGGCCATTGCGTCCGTAGAAGCGTGGGTGCAGGAAAAGCTAGCGTAGTTGGCTTTTTAAGCGATAAAATGAGGAAAAAATAGCATGGCTCTTATCGTTCAAAAATACGGTGGCACTTCTGTCGGAACCGTAGAAAGAATACAAAATGTGGCGAATCGCGTAGAGCGTTTTCGTGACGAAGGACATGACGTTGTTGTGGTTGTTTCCGCTATGAGTGGAGAGACTAATCGGTTGATTGGTCTGGCAAATGAAATAACAGATAAGCCATCAGCACGAGAAATGGATGTGTTGGTTACCACTGGCGAGCAGGTCACTATTGCGTTGTTGTGTATGACCTTGGAGAAGGATGGCTATGATGCGCGTTCTTATACCGGTGGCCAGGTACGTATCTTAACAGACGATTCTCACGGCAAAGCACGCATTCAAGAGATTGATGACAAGAACATGCGTGAAGACCTTTCCAAAGGGCGTGTTGTGGTTGTTGCTGGTTTTCAGGGTGTTAACGAAAATGGCGACATAACAACGCTAGGGCGTGGAGGATCCGATACCACAGGTGTTGCATTGGCGGCGGCATTGGGAGCAGATGAGTGTCAGATCTACACCGACGTTGATGGGGTTTATACGACAGACCCTCGTGTTGTGGATGGTGCTCAGCGCTTAGAGCGTATTACATTTGAAGAAATGTTAGAAATGGCCAGTTTAGGGTCAAAAATTTTACAAATTCGATCGGTGGAATTCGCAGGTAAGTATAATGTGCCGTTGCGTGTGCTTTCGAGTTTTGGTGAGGGGCCTGGAACCCTTATATCTGTCGATGAAGAGGATGATATGGAAAAGCCGGTAATTTCTGGAATAGCGTTTAATAGAGACGAAGCTAAGATCACGGTAAGAGGGGTGCCTGACATTCCTGGTGCTGCGTACAAAATCCTTGGGCCAGTAGGTGAGGCCAACATTGAAGTGGACATGATTGTTCAAAACATCAGTGAAGATAATTCAACGGATTTTACTTTTACGGTACATCGGAATGAATTTATTAAGACACAAGAAGTCTTAAGGATTGTTGCTGCTGAAGTTGGTGCAAAAGAGGTGGTTGGTGATGATGGTATTGCGAAGATATCTATTGTTGGTGTTGGGATGCGATCTCATGCCGGTGTTGCAGGGCAGATGTTCAAGACCCTTGCCGATGAATCTATTAATATTCAGATGATATCGACTTCAGAAATCAAAATATCAGTAGTAATTGAAGAAAAATACCTAGAGTTGGCTGTTCGAGCGTTGCATTCTAGTTTCAATCTGGACAAAGAAGAAAACTAACGTACAATGCTCTAACTGATTATAATTTAACACAT
>CAJXXT010000184.1 GCA_913063495.1 uncultured Gammaproteobacteria bacterium
TGAATTCGCTGAACAAATGCATTTTCTTTGTACTCAAAAGATGGAACAAAGGCTGATTGCACAGACTTTTCGTCCATTTGTGTTATTTGAGCGATCTTTTTCACAACCTCAGGTGTACTGTGTACATCGCTTAGTTCATCGAAAATTATGTTGTGAGTAATACGTAGTTGTTGTCGAATATCTTGTAGTAACACTGCCATATTGCTTTCAAACTGCTTGTGGTTCCAGGAGAAGCGCGTGCTAGCTTCGATATGTTCCACTAGCTGTCTGCGGTTGAATGAAGCGTCAGGGATTGTAGGCCCAAAGCGTTTGCCTTGCTTCCACAGCACTAATATCAAACCAAGGCCAAGGCAGATAATGAGGTATTTGGCGGTGATCCACAGTAACTCGATAACGTTGGGAGAGTCAGTGTCAAATACAAACCATGCCGTTTCGCTGTCGCTGGTTAACATCCACAATAAGTAGCTATGATCATACCAACTAATTTGTTGGTTTTTCCAAAAGCGTTGATCGGATAAAACGGTGAGCATACCTTCGCCAACGGGATATTGTAGAATGTGGTTTGCGCTGTCATTGCTTTCTAGTTCTTCAGCGTACAGAGCGTTTCCTGAACTGTCAGTTAGGTGGTAGCGGTTACGGAAATTAATGCTGATCGTGTTGCCATTATCGTCATAAGCGATATAAGACGGAGTTTCTTGATCGTAAGGAGTGCAGGCTGATGTTTCTTGATGTGTTTCCTGAGACGTTTCTGGAGATGCTTCTTCAGTCTCAGTATTGATATCAAACGTGTCTTCATATCCATCTTCTTGGTTTGTATTGTTTTCCTGTTCAGGTCCACCTTCTATATCATCTGTATTTTCGGCAATAATTTGATCGGTATAGTTTTCAATGATATCCGATACCTCACCCTCCCATTCCTCGACATCTGTTTCCCATTCGTGGAATTGCACACCAAATTGATTAAGAAAATCGTCGTCGCTTGTTTCCGTCTCTGAATTCCATAGTGATGACGGGGTCATGATTAGGTGCCCACCATTGGATAACCACCCCATGATTTTTTCTGCTTGTACTGGATGAAACTGGCGTTTGTTTAATAAAACCACGGTATCGTCATTGGAAACAGAATCTAAGATTATTTCGATATCTACCGTTGTGTCTGTTTTTATTCCCGTTTCCTCAAGAAAGGTTTGCCCTGCCAGGTAAGGGTTAAGAAAGGCCTCTTTTTTGTAGCCTAGATTTTTAACAGTTTGAACTTTTTCAAATTTAGATAGTAGCCAGAAGTAACTAGCGCCCACAAGTAACAGAACAATGCCAAGTACTGCAAAGTGCATGAGCTGTTGCTTAGACACGTTCTTGATGGACTGGTTAACGTTAGATAATAGTTTCATGATGGCGTACCTGAATTTTCTTCCGGTACGTATTGTTCTGACGGGTTGTTGTTATTGTTGTTTGAACCAAATGGGAAGTGTGTTGGCCACTCATCACACAAAGCATCAAATTGTTTGTGGGTGACGCGCTGGTGGCCATAAGCCAACATTACCCATTGTTCTGTGAGGGTTTGAAAAAAAAGGCTTTTGGGATTGCTGTGAGTTTTTTTGTTAAATAATCTTACACACTCCCCTTCTGTGTGGCTGCTGTGCAGAGCTAATGTTTCCGCATGAACAAGGTTTGATAATGCGGCTCGATATAATAAACTAAGAGCCTGTCTTGGGCTTCTTCGCCAGAAATCCTTTGCAGCAGAAATGATATCTTCTGGTAATGTATTTTGGTTTAGTTCTAATCCGAACAATGACGTAGGGGGCGGTGGCTTGGCATATTTTTTTGCTTCTAAAAATGGTACTTCAAACCCTTTTAATCGCAAAATAATAAACAATACACAGAGTATTGCGATACCCCATAGAACCACTTCTGTACCCTGTGCAAGAACAGCGAAAATATCAGCTAGCCAGGGAGATAACTCACTCTTTTCTTCAGTTTCCTCAATGGGGGTTATGAGTTTCCATTCTTCTTTGTTGCGAATGTCATTAAATGTTTCGGATTCTATAATAATGATCATGCGTTGTTGGGCATCATGAGGCAGAAGGTCAGAAATTAGTTCACCTAGCGGCGCCGAGTCGGTATTTTTTGCGTAGGATTCCGAAGGCAGGCAGGTAGTAATCATCAAAAGAATAGCAAGAGATAAGCTTAAAGGAGATAGTTGAAGTGTTTTAGCCCGAGTGGCCATATCTTTAAACGATAATTCGATATCCCAGCCTTCCAATACAGTTCGACGATTAATATACAACGAAAATCCAGCGGTTACGTAAAATGGAGCAACCAATCCCATTGCTAAGTACCAGCACCATGACAATATACGGTGAACTTCTGGGTGGGTGGCGAGTTCCCACAACTCAATATAGATGTCGAGTTGTGGCGGGGTAAACATCCAAGCTAATCCACAGAAAGCAAATACGATGATGTATTCTATGGTGATACCCACGAAGGTAAGCCATATTGCAGCAGAGCTGGCGGATCGTTGTAATACGTTAATGCGCTTGCTGCGTTGAACGCCTTTTAGGTTCTCTAAATCATTAACGGGCATATCAAATGACCGGCTAAGGCTTGGGCGACGTAGGGTTAGTTTTGTCAGGGCGCTTTTCCAGAGGCGGCGAGGCGCTTGTTTTAGTGTTTGTTTAAAGGTTACCTCATTCGAAAATAATTTCTCGGATACGTAATGAAGCTGTATTGAATCAATTAGGGGCTTTAGCCACCAAATGACAATGGCAGAGATGTAGGGGGCATTTGAGAAAATTATTTGTAAAATAATAAATAACGGGAATGAAATGCAAAACCATAAACTATACAGCGTCAGTATCCAGTGACGAGCCATTACAAAACCTAGATCAATAGCTTCGTAATGATTGCGAGGACGTATTTTTGCGTTGACCTGGGCTAAATCCATTTAGCGTTTCTCCATATGAGAATTATTCTTTTGTGCACCGCGACCACCAAAATAGAAGTAGGTGAACACCAGCACCCAAAGAGAGCCGCCAACCGCAAATTTGATCGTCGAAGTGATTGTGCTGCTGGAAGACCAGAAGGCTTCGATAAATGCGGCAATAAGCAGGAAGAAAATCACGCCATACACAAGTTGAATGCTTTCTTTACCCGCATCCAGTAGTGCCTGCTTTCTTGATTTTTGCCCAGGGGAGAGTAGGGAAAAACCCAGTTTCATACCTGCAGCGCCAGCAATCGTGATTGCAGTTAATTCGAATGCACCGTGGGTAATAACAAAAGAATAAAAGGGTACGTTATATTCCAGTGAGCTTAAAAAACCGGATGCACCACCTAGTGCAAGGCCATTAAACATTAGGAAAAAGATACTACCTAACCCAAATAGAATTCCGCTTGCAAATGTTTGGAATCCGATACCTATATTGTTTCGAATATAAAACCCAAACATGACAAGGTCCTGCTCTGAACCTCGTGTTTCTGCGGATTCTGCATTGTTGGCGGGATTGTACATGGCGACAAGGTCAGCCACTTGGTCGGGGGACTGAAAGCTAAACATCAATGACGGAGTAAAGTACACCAGTAAGCCGAAAATTAACGCAGGTCCATAAAATAATGCTGAGGCGAAACCGATTAATTTTGCGTGTAGACGAATTTGTTGAGGGAAACCGGAGATGATAAACGTTAACATGTTGTGCAGCACATTAGATTTGTGCTGATAAAGTTGCTGGTGTCCGCGCAACGCAATGCCATTAAGTCGAGTAATAATGTCTGGGCTATACCGGCGTTCTTGAGCTAATGCGAGGTAATAACATATCTTTCGATAGTTTTTTGCAAAACGTGTGAGATCTGTATCGGATGTTTTTTTAGATTCTAATAGTTCCAATTGAGACTCAAAATCCTGCCATTCATAACGGTATTTTGCTTCAAACTGTTGTTGTTTCATGGGTTGCCTCGCAATCCATTTGCGACTCTTACCACCCACACGACATTGTCATTGTCTTTTCGCTGAGTAATGGGTGATAAGTGGTTAGCAAGTTCTCGTTGACGCTCAGGTGAAAGGTTATGTAAACGTTCAGCGTAATTTAAAATAGCACGCTGATCATCAACGGTGAGCGGTATAGGAGGGTGTAATGGCTGGTCTTTCGGGATTGGATGAGTGACCTGCTTGGGCGTTATGTAAACGACGAGAGTTCCTGCGGTGAAGTCTCCTAAGCGTTTAAAGTGGTCATTGCTACACATTGATATCAGGCCAAAAATATAGCCTACGGGCAAGAAATCTACAAATCGTAATAAATTGCGAATGATAGAGCTAGACCAACCGATAGGTGTGCCATCATCATGGATAACCGTTAAACCCATGGTTTTTTTGCCGGGTGTCTGGCCTTGGTGAAATACTTCAAAAAATACCGGGTAAAACCACTCGATTGAAAAGGCCAGGATCATCATGATCGCAAGGCCTATTTGATCAAATGCAGAGAGAATCATACCGGCGATAATTTGTATGACCATACGAATGCCAAAATCAAAACCAAATGCCAAAATACGGACAACAGGGCCTGCTAAGTGCAGTTCAAGGTCAATACTTTCAGGTGTTTCTAACGTTTGATGCGTGTCTAACATACAGGGTTTTATTTTGTTGGTTTAGTCATTAAGTCTAGCGTGAAAGTTCAATTTATCGATGCCTTTAACGACGAGTTTAATAATGTTTTTAACAACGTGTTTAACTACGGCTTTAACGACATCGTTAGCACTTTTCC
This sequence comes from uncultured Gammaproteobacteria bacterium, assembly GCA_913063495.1. Taxonomy (GTDB): domain Bacteria; phylum Pseudomonadota; class Gammaproteobacteria; order Pseudomonadales; family Ketobacteraceae; genus 42-54-T18. The sequence goes on from CAJXXT010000184.1 coordinate 4,752, forward strand.
TCGCTATTCGGCTGCGGGATCTTTTGTGTCTTGATCCGTGTTTTTCTTCTTACGATTCGATATTCCGTTGTTGGCAATAAGCCCATACCATTTAGCCGCGTACATTGCTGCACTAAATAGCACGACAACCGCTAACGACTCGGCGATGCCAAGGTATCCCAAAGTATGAGGAACCGCAAAAGCGGTAATCACAGTATCGCAAAAATAGAGCATTAAGATAAAGCAAAACCACGCATATGTTCTTGCTTGCCCAGCAATGATTCCGGGGGCGAATAGCAGAAGAGGTATTGTGTACATTGCCAGCATAAACCACTGAGGGCTGTTGTCGGTAAGGTGGGCATTAGGTGCAATCCATATAAATTGAGCAGCATACAATGCAATTAATACAAGGAGGCTAGCGACGGATACGTGTTTGCATTGTGTAGCTTTCTGGCGAAGATGATCAAGTGTGTCATTCATAATAGTGTCACTAAACAGATTTTTAAAATAAGGTTATTGGCAATTAAGTTTAAGGGCAAGCTGAGAGACACGTTTGCCTAAAGCTTTACATAATTGTTTTTCTTCTGGGGATATTGCCCGTTGATTACCTGAGCCGGACCAATGACTTGCGCCGTAAGGGGTGCCTCCGCTGCTTGTTTCCATCAATTCCTTATTATTATACGGTAATCCTACCCAAATCATGCCGTGGTGTAACAACGGTAGCATGGATGATAGAAGAGTTGACTCTTGCCCACCGTGGAGGCTTCCTGTTGCTGTAAATGCAGCGGCAGGTTTGTCAATTAATGCGCCTTCCATCCAAATACCGCTGGTTTGATCGATAAAGTATTTCAGCGGTGCCGCCATATTACCAAAACGGGTCGGGGTACCTAGAATAAGGCCCTTGCAGTTTCTAAGGTCGTCTATGGTGGCATAGGGAGCACCAGCTTCAGGCATTGAAGGAGCAGATTGTTCGGATACGGGGGATACCTCTGGCACCGTACGGATTTTTGCTTCAATACCCGTTGTTTCTTCTATACCTCGCGCGACCAAATTGGCCATTTCCAGGGTTTTTCCATGGCGGCTATAGAAAAGAACTAATATGTAGGGTGTAGCGGCGTTGGTTGTTTGATGCATATTAAGGCTTATAGAATATCCAGTACACTTTCAGGAGGGCGGCCAATGGCAGCTTTTTTTCCCTTTACAACTATAGGGCGTTCGATCAGCTTAGGTGTCTTGACCATGGCATCTAATAAGTCACTGTCGGATAAAGAATCGTTGGCTAAATTTTGTTCTTTGTACTCGGCTTCTTTGGTACGCATCATGCCGCGTGCATCTACTCCTAAGCTTTTTTGAATGCTGGCTAAGGTTGCTTTGTCGGGTGTGCTTTCAAGATAAAGTACAATTTCAGGGGTTACGCCGTTATCTTCTAAAAGTTGTAAGGTTTGTCGGGACTTAGAGCAGCGAGGGTTGTGATAAATAGTGACCATTGTTTTCCCCTTTGAATTAATAAACGAAGCCGCTATTTTATAGACATTTGCCATCATGCACGAGAGCTATTGTAGAAATTAGCGTATGCTGGATGAATTTTAAGAATAGAGTGAAAAACCGCATTAAATTACGCTTTATCGAGTATATCGTAGCGTACTTTGTCTGGTTTATTAGGAATGGTTATGGCGGAAAAGTTTTTAATATCATTGAAAGAAAAAACACTCTATCTCGGGCACTTTATTCTGTATTTGATTCGTAGTTATATTACCCATGATGGCCCTAAAACCGCAGCTTACCTGACGTTTACGGCACTGTTCGCAGTGGTGCCCGTTATGACGGTTACGTTCTCGATTTTGGCATTAATTCCTGATTTAAAGGGTACGGACGGTCAGTTGGAGAGTTACTTGTTTGAGCATTTTATGCCGGCAACAGGGGAGCATTTGCAAAGTTATTTGGTAGCATTTTCTAAGCAAGCATCCAATTTGACCAGTATAGGTGTGGTGATGTTGTTTGTGACCTCTATTACGATGTTGCGTAAAATCGAGGGCTCATTTAACGAAATTTGGCATGTTAAAGAGTCACGTAAAGGGGTGAGTGGTTTTTTGCTGTATTGGGCACTGTTAAGTATTGGCCCTGTGTTGATGGGGGCGGCTATCGCGATGTCTTCCTATCTGTCGTCGTTGCGTATTCTCGAACAATATGAATCAGTGCAGGAGACACAGAAATTCTTGCTGGGTTTTATTCCCATTTTACTGAGCACGTTGGCTTTTTCTCTCGCCTATATTGCTGTGCCTAACACCAAGGTGCCATTAAAACACGGTATAGCGGGCGGTTTGGCTGCGGCGATCTTGTTTGATGTGGCTCGGCGCTTAATGACGTTGCTAGTGACTTTTTTCCCGACGTACCAATTAGTTTATGGCGCATTTGCTGCGGTTCCAATTTTCTTGATATGGATATTTGTGTCTTGGTCAATTTTATTGGTTGGGGCCGAGTTAGTGCAGGCGCTGACAAGTTATAAAGTATCAAAGTATAAAACCACATCCTCTTTGGGAGATATTTTGTTGATTTTAAGATTGCTCTATGAGAATCAGCAAATAGGGGAGAGTGTGTCAGAAGATTTGCTAAGCAAGAATATGCCTTGGTTAACGGCGTTGGATTGGGAGTTTCACTATAAAGTACTGCAAGAAGCGAAGTTGGTTACTTTGCAAAGTGAGGGCGATGTGCTGTTATCTCGGGATCTTCACCATTATACGTTTGCGCAATTGTACCGTGCATGTTTTCCGCAAGCGTTGATGCTAAACCTTAAAGGTGATGAGGGCTGGACATTACGTGCAAATGATTTGTTTGGGGATGGCGTGGAATCGATGCAAGCGGCATGGGATGTGCCGCTATCAACTATTTTTTCGCAGACCTAAACGGCGTCTTGCAATTCAAAAAGATCAATGCAATCGGTTTGATTAATCGCACTGGTAGACTTGGTCGCTTGCCATTTTTTTGTTGCAACAGCATTAACTAAAATTGATTTCCCGGGTTGCAAAAAACCAGAGGTGGTTAGGATTAGTGCACTTTGCTCGCCAAACTTTCCTCTGTATCGAAATAATAATGCAGGGCGAGAATCCTCAGGCGTGTCCTGTTCAGCAACCAGAGCCGCTTGTGGTGGTGAAAGTAGTTTTTTGATGCCACAGGTGAGTTGTTGGGACCCCCGCTTGGCTGACCATTGGACAATGCCTAACATTAGCTGTTTTTGGTTGTTGGTTTTTCGAATAAGGCCAACGACTTGTCCGTTACGTGGGGCCTCATGGCTAGGTGTTTTTAATGTAATGCAAATACCGTCAGAGCTTTCATTTTGAGACAGACCCATGGATCGATGCTGGATATCAACAGGGCGTTGCGTCATAGTGGCACGATGGCGCTCTTCAGGGTCTAATATTTTGTGAATATCCTTAACACCCCAAATAAAACCTACGGATTCTTTTGTAGGTTCACGCTTCATATTTCGTAGTGGTTTCTCTGCCCATTGGTGATGTAATAATTGCAGGAAACGTGTTTGTTCTTCTTTATTTGCGGTGCCGGATAACCCGGGTATTTTTTGGGGTTGCCCCGATTTTAACATGTGTAATTGGTTGGTGATGACGGTAGCAGCCCCTTGAGGGAGCAATATACGCAAACTGTTGTGTAGTTGTTTTGGTAGTGCCTTTACTGCAATGGGAGGTTTGTTGGTATCTAGGCGAATGGCAAAACCATATTGAAATGCAGGTAATACATCGGCTGTTTGGATTTCAGCATGATGAGCTATCTTTCCTGCATAATCGAATATTGCCCAATGCCAGCCGTGGGCTAATTGGTAAGGGTCAGCTAATGCAGTAAGCAGAAGTTGTTTGTATAGCGAGTCAATGCTTGTGGGGCGAGGCTGAGGTGCTGCGCTGGGTATGTCTTGCCTCAGAAAACCTTTTTCTTCAGCACAAGCATACAAGAAATGTATTTCTTGCCATAACCTGGGGTTTTGCCATTGATTTTGTTCATAGGATTGCAACATCGTTTGCCCAATGTAGAACATGGCATTATAGAGGCTACAGGGTAGGTCTTTTTGTTTCTTGCTGGTATTGAGAAACCCCAAAAAAATATGTTTGTAGCTGTAAGCCATTTCTTGGGTAAACAGTGCCATCTCACGCAAATCTTCATCAGTTGGAGGACGGTTGAATCGTGACAATGAATGGAACGAACGAAAGTGGTCAACAAATTTCTGGAACGCATAGTGGAACGGGGCGGTGACTGCCTCGCGTTTTGTTGTCGCTAAAGCGAATCGATTGAGTAATTTGAGTTTGTTTTTGGCTAAGGTGAGTGCGCAGTTAATGTCAGCATAAGGTAGGTCAACGAGTTCACGTTCGATATTTTTTGGGGACGTATCAAAGAGTACGTGCCGAGTGTTTTCAACACGAGGAACTGCCAGTCGTTGGTCTGGGAACAGAGTGACATTATTTATAGATACCGCTTCTTGCATTACCTTCTTCCTATCCGGTGCGATTGCGTGGTTACCCTAATTATAGACAATCTACGCGCGAGTGTCCCGTTGTGGATGGCTATTTACCTGTATCATGTAAAGCTAATGGGGTTAGGTTGTGTTGAGGTGGAATTGTATTGTCCCCTTGTGATATACCCCCCGTGATATAACCTGATGTTAATTGGAGGAAATGACACATGCAGTCAAACCGTTATGATCAGATGGGTGGAGAGAGACTTACTAGAGTTAATACAAAAGGAACCTTTACTGCATATCGTTTTCAGAAGACATGGTCAAAGGGTGTGGTTATTTGTCTTCATGGGTTTCCCGATAATATTGAAACATTCCAACATCAAATACCGTTACTTGTTGATGCCGGGTATCAGGTGGTTGTTCCGGTGATGAGAGGTTATGAGCCTGGTAGTGTTCAACCAGATCAGCAGTATTTCTTACATCAAATTGCTCAAGACATAGTTGATTGGATGGATGAATTATCTATCCCGCAAGCACATATCGTTGGGCATGATTGGGGGGCATTAACGGCATGGGTTATGGCGGGTTTAGCGCCGACTCGCATAATATCGCTGACAAGCATTGCTATACCGCCGCTCGGGCGCTTTCAACAAGCCTTGCTAAAAGTACCGCTACAGATGGTTTCTTCCTGGTATATTGGCTTTTTTCAGTTAGGGAAAGTAGCGGATTGGGCCGTGAAAGCGAATGATTGGCAATTGATACGTTTTCTTTGGCGTAAATGGTCCCCTGATTGGAGTGTTGATGAGGAGACGATAAAAAGCGTTATCAGTACGCTATCTCAACCCGACGTTAAGAATGCAGCGCTGGGCTACTATCGGTGTTTAGCGGCTGTTCGAGATCCAAACTGGAAACAAACACAGCAGCTGCTGAAACATAAACTCAAAATGCCAGTACAGATAATTCACGGGGTAAATGATGGTTGTATAGATCGTCGTATGTTTGATGCCGCAGTTGTAAAGGCGGATTTTGAGGAGGGGGTAGAAGTACACTCGATTGAAGAAGCCGGTCACTTTGCCCAGTTAGAAAAACCTGTGGTGGTTAGCCGATTGTTATTGGGTTTTATAGCCGCAGAGGGGGATAGAGCTCTTGGCGCGGAATAATCGCAGCCAAGAGCTCTAGTTTTTGAAAAGCTGTTTTTAACGTGTTGTTAGTAAAAGGTTTTTGAAATTACAGAAGAATAGCTGCTGTATATGCCCTGAGTGTCAATTGAAGCGATTGAAAATTCCCAGGTGCCTGACGTTAGTTCAACAAAGTCCCACTGAGTGATTGTAGGGTCAGTAATCATAACGAAGTATTCAGCATTATTGGCGGTGTCACGAACAAGAACTTTATATCCATTTAGTTCGCTAATTTGTAAATAATCGCCATTTTCACGGCTTACAGGGATGTCCCACGTTATTGTTGCGGTTCCTGAGACTGCGGGTTCAGTAGTATCAACCACAGGATCAGTCGTTGTGGTATCGGTAGTAGTATCAACCACCGGATCAGTCGTTGTGGTATCGGTAGTAGTATCAACCACCGGATCAGTCGTTGTAGTGTCGGTAGTAGTATCAACCACAGGATCAGTGTCTGTAGTAGTATCCTCAACAGGGTCAGTCGTAGTCCCTCGGTTCTTTTTGCCTCCAGGTTTTTCTGTTGTTGAACCTGTATCTTTCCATGAAGGTTTTGCTGAAACATCGAAACTTAGGGTTAAACCGAAAACTAAAACAAGAGCAACAAGTTGTGAGAAACGCATATATAGACCTCAAAGTGGGGTTAGTCATATGACCAACAATGAGTCTATTATGCTGATAGGTTGATAAGTGTTCTGTCGATGGCGTCACGTCAAAGTAATACTTTGACGGTTTTGTGATCAATTTAACGCTATTTGTTTGACGCTCTCTCTTTTAGTGACTAAAAGGGAGAGCGTGATTAAAAAGTGGCTTGAAGAGCCTTTACAGTGAAGAAAAATCCACAGTTGTAGCCTCTGAGGCTGTTATCTCAGTCGTTTGAACCTGCAAAAAAGACAAGGTGTCGTTTACTGCGGGGTCATCTTCATCACAGGTGAATGCCACAGTATGTGTGCCAGCACTGATAAAACCGATAGTGTAGTCGTAATCGCCACCACCTTCGGTTGGTACATTTACCGTTGCTATAGGTTCAACGTCATCTTCGGCGGTTGTACCGTCTACATCAATATCCATATCGTCCAGTTGCCCTTCCGTGAGTTCACCAGCGAAAAGATAAACGGAAGGGCTGTCACAGCCAACAATAAGCCCACTGTCAACGGTACCAGTAAGAGTGCCCACCTCACTGTTGTCAACCAGGCGTAATACGGGTTTTAACTTGTAAAAGGTTAGGCCACTTTGGTTATCTTCGAAATCTCCAATAATGGAATGGCGAAGGTCAAAATCGACGGTAAAGTTAGCAACACCATCAACGGGTATTGTAAACCCAGTATTCAGTTTAAGCCCTGTCTCACTGGGAACCTC
>CAJXXT010000185.1 GCA_913063495.1 uncultured Gammaproteobacteria bacterium
CTAAGAATGGCATGCATCATATGTTTGATCAGGTTTTGATGGAGCAAATCTTTGTTGAAGCGCCTCAATGCCTGTTCGACGATGATTTTTCAGAGCACCATGTACAAGATCTAAAAAATACACTTGCAGAAAAAAGCGACACCATCGCCGCGATGATCATAGAGCCCATAGTGCAGGGTACCGGAGGCATGCGTTTTTACAGCCCGGCTTATCTAAAGCGTGTCAGTGAGTTATGTGATGAATTTGATGTGTTGTTAATTTGTGATGAAATTGCCACAGGTTTTGGCCGTACCGGTAAATTGTTTGCGTGTGAGTATGCAGATATAAGTCCAGATATTCTGTGTGTGGGCAAAGCGCTAACCGGCGGTTTCATGAGCCTGGCAGCCACGTTAACCACGGATAAAATCGCAAAAGGCATTTGTGAGGGAGAAGCCGGTGTATTCATGCATGGACCCACCTTCATGGCTAATCCACTCGCCTGTTCTGTGGCCAACGCCAGCCTGGAATTGCTATTACAAGGTAATTGGCAAGCCCAGGTGAGTAACTTAAATACACAGCTGTTGAAAGGCCTGTCACCCGCTAAAGACTTAGAACAAGTCGCCGATGTGCGTGTGCTAGGTGCCATAGGTGTGATTGAATTGCATGAGCCTGTGGATATGACTACCGTACAACCCATGTTTGTGGAAGAGGGCATCTGGGTGAGGCCATTTGGTAAGTTGGTCTATGTGATGCCGCCCTATGTTATGAGCGATGAAGACGTAGCCAGTCTAACGGCGGGTATGGTACGGGTTGTAGGAAAAATATAATCCAAACCAAACCTAGCCCTAATGAATACGTTCTATTTCCATCCTGTACGGCCCAGAAATATCGTCATTCTCTAACATTGCACTAACCACTATCTGATTGAGACTTTCAATCAGATAGTTTATATCGATGGTGAACGGTGCTTGGTCATCTATTACATTGATACCGTTTATCTCGAACCGTTTTATCAACGACTGTGAAACTATTAGACGTCAGCTACCGTGATCAGCGATTCAGATTGATAACCCGTAAATACTATATTCCAACTTTGACAATAAATAACAGCCAGCTAAAAAGGAGAAATAACACTAGACAAAGAACATTCAAGCATATAATGTTCGCCTTAATTGAAAAAAGCTCAATGTTTAGACCTTACATCTCATCGCTTATCCGCAATACTTTGTTCTCCAGTCTATCTCTCTGCTCAATTAAAAACTACAGACATCACTAAAAATTGATCTCATTCTTATTCTGGCAACATGCCTTTCGAATGAAGTAATCGATGTCGATAAAAACATCCAAAATATACTAAAGAGACAATATTTCTATTGAAAATCACTAACTTAACTGTTCATGCACAATCATTATCAAGCTACAAACTCGGCAGCATCCTACGACCCGCTCTAGACAAAAAGATCATCATTTCCGACGATTTGTTAAACTCAATTATCGCAGAATTAAAAGCTCGAAATAACTACGAATGTGAAAAAAAACGACGCTTGCCCCACTAAACAGACTAGCCACCTATCGGTTAATCCCTTCGCTTCCTTTAACTTCAGCAGGGGGTAGTATGTAATCATCTGAGACAAAAAAACGTTCTGCATTGCAGGCTTTCCACCAGCGTTGCCATACCTCGCTGACCGGCTGGTTATCCACTAAAGCATTAGGTTTCAGTGGTGCAATTAAACTTCCCATTGACATGAGTCCCCCATATGGTGAACGGCGTTTGAGCATTTGTGGTTGAAGCTTTGCTGGATCATCAAGACCCATACTACCAACTAATTCATAAAAGCTTTCTAAAGTGTTTTTATGGAAGTTTTTAACACGCTCACTTTTTTCCTCTACGTGAATGGCTTTTCCTCGCACCGGGTTCTGTGTGGCAATGCCCGTTGGACAAAGGTTGTTATTACAATGTTTGGATTGAACGCAACCAATTGCCATCATCATCGTACGTGCAGCATTCACGATGTCTGCTCCATTGGCGACTTTAGTGATTAAGTCAAAGCTTGATGCGGTTTTACCTGAGGCAATGATTTTAATCTTATCCCTTAGGCCGACGCCTACCAATGCATTCTGGACAAAGTTGAGGGCCTCAATACAAACCATTCCCAAATGATTCGTAAATTCGACGGGGGCCGCACCTGTGCCGCCTTCTGCACCATCAACCGTGATGAAATCAGGCGTAATACCCGTTTCCAGCATAGCCTTACACACACTAAGAAACTCGGCAGGGTTGCCTATGCATAGTTTAAAACCAATTGGTTATACCCCCACTAAGCTCTCGTAATTGTTGTATGAAAGCCAATAGTGCCTTAGGCGTTGTACACTCAGGATTGACTGCGGGTGATAAACAATCTTTATCCATAGATATATGGCGAATGTTAGCAATTTCCTGAGTGATTTTAGCTTTTGGTAGTACACCACCGTGTCCTGGCTTTGCACCCTGACTGAGTTTTATTTCAATCATTTTTATCTGTGGTAATTTGGCGGTTTTTGCAAAGCTTTCCGGATTAAAATTACCATCATCATCACGACACCCAAAAAGACCGGAGCCGATTTGCCAAACAATATCGCCTTCATGTTTGAGATGATAAGGGCTGGCAGCACCTTCGCCCGTATTATGATAGCAACCTGCTTTTTTTGCGCCCAAATTGAGTGCTTCGATGGCATTTGCACTGAGTGAGCCAAAGCTCATTGCAGAAATGTTCAGGTAAGATGCGCTGTAAGGTTGGCTGCAATCTGGACCGCCAATGCTAACGCGTTTAGCTTCGTCATGTATTGTTTGTGGCTGTAGAGAATGCCAAAGACTAGGGTAGTTCACTTCCAAAAGATTTCGCTGAGTACCGAAAGCGATAGTATCTCTGATGTTTTTTGCTCTTTGGTAAACGAGAGATCGCTCCTCGCGATTAAACGGACGTTCTTCTGTATCGCTAGCAATAAAATATTGTTGGATTTCAACTCGATATGACTCGAGAAAATAACGGATATAAGCAACGACGGGGTAAAGTCGATTCAAGTTATGTCGACTGAAGTAAATGTCGTAAAAACCAATCGCGGTATATGCGACAGTAAAGATCAGTAATGCGCCACTGAGGTATGTTTCTGTTTGGCTGAAAAAATAGATAGCGCCTATGTTCCCCAAACTAGCGATAAACCAAAAGAATTTTTGCATTATTGTCATTGTTGTTATTCCTTTATACGTTAAGTCGAAAAACTCTTTCTAGTTATAATTAGACCAATACTTACATCGAAAACCCTCTCGCATTTAACCCGTTAATCTCACAATTTCGCAAAGGAAAATGTAACGTGGATTTTCAATCCCACACAATTCGATTTTGTTATAGGTGTACATGTTTAGTGTACATAACGCTCGACTCACTAGAGGAAGCTAATTTTTAGACCCTTTTAGTGTAGTGGCATGTTAAATATATGTTGCATCTATATCAATATCCAACTGAATAGTAACGGATTGAATGTGAGTGTGACTTGAGGGGGTAATCTTGGCCGCTTTTAGGGGGTGAAGTACTACAGCCATCAACGATGAACCCGGATTGTCAGTGGGGTTTTACTTATACTCAGATTCTCTCCCAAGTTTTTCTGTATACTTCACCACATGCGCTGATTGTTGTAGTGCAATTGGACAACGTCAGCGATGTCCAATTCGACGCGACGGCGTATGTGGGTGTGGGAAAACGGGAGGGAATAGGGGGTTTATTGGAAGGTCATCAAACCGAACTGGATGCATTGTCGCAGACTAGTGACCCCGTGGAGTTTATTTTGGTCGATCATGAAATATCGCCTTAGCACTGTAGCTGGTGTGGTTGCTAGGCTGCGTGAACTCTCAGACAATGAGCGACTGCAAAAAACATTTTACGGAGATAGGAAGTCAAGATTATGTCAAAAAAGTTAGTGTTATTTTTATTTATATTTTTCAGTGCAAGTGCGTACTCAGATGTCGGTTCCCCTTGGAGTATTGAAATGGTTGCTCTGAACAACGGAGAGACGCGCCATATTAAATACAATGAGATTACTGGCGAAACATGGTGGTCAAAAAATTTGGTTTGGAACAGAATAATCGAACCAGAACCTATTTCAAATTCCACTTATGAATTTAGAGTGGTCAGTACAGGTCTAAACTGGAGAACTATTCGTATAGATAAGCTTTCAGGTCAAGCATGGAAAAATAGTAAAGGGACTTGGGTTAAAATAAGTCCTAGCACAAAGTAATGCTAATGACGTTATTCACAACAAGGAGGATATAAGCATTGAACATTCTTACCACTCACATGGGAGATGATTTCAGCAGGTTATCTCCGCTGCTTAGACTGGCGCACACGGGAACGAAGAAATTAGAAGGCACAGTTTCGGTTAAGCGAGGAGGAAAGCTAGCGAATTTAATTTGTAAGGTTTTCCGCTTCCCAGTAGAAAACCCTGAGACTCATTTGATCGTAGAATGCTCTCACTTTAACGATAGGATGGAGTGGGTTAGATATTTTGATGGATTTAAAATGTCTTCTAGCTTTATAGCCGATAGTCATTATTTGGTTGAGAGGTTAGGCCCACTTGCTATGAGTTTTAAGGCAATTACCAATGGTGGAACTCTTGAGTATCAATTCGCTAGAACAAAACTTTTTGGAATTCCGCTTCCGTCCATTTTTAGCCCAAAAATCATAGCTTACGAGCAAGAAGTCGATGGGAAGTACCAATTCTTTGTCAGCGTAAATATGCTTATTGTCGGGTTTGTACTATCTTATGGCGGTGACTTGAATATTAGTGAAACCTCAAGGAATTCCTAGTATCAGCAGAGGGACGGAAAGCAGGTTTCTGCGAAGAACGAGTCACCGTATCTAAAGGGCTAGAGGTAGGATTGTTCTCTGGTATACTTCCGGAGTTGGATCGATTTTGGGGTGGGCGGAAGAAGTCTTACCATACGTCATATGCTTGCCTCTTGGTGAGCCTTATATGTGCATTATGGGTGGTAACAATTGCCAAATTATAACAAATTGCGGCATTTGCAGAAATTACGCGTCTCAATAAATCGTTAGGTAGTAAATAGGATGAATGAGCTAGAATTAAAGTTTCCTTGGTGTACTGGGGCTCCGCGCCCCACGCTGCTTTCGAATATGGATGTAGGAGAGGTTATTGTTAGCTATTATACTGCGCCAATATGTGTAGAAGTTTGTAGCACTGCAATTATCATATTTTCAGGTGTAAGCTCTATAAAGCATGAAATTATAAATGATATAGATAATATCTTCATAAAGGCTGGCGCACAGAGAGATTCCTTGAACGTAATTGAAGAAAATGGTTCCAAGAAGTACGTACTGTTCTTTCACAATGAATACGTCGCGATTTCAGCTAAAAGCTATGATGAAGTTGCAGGGAAAGATAGCGTCATAGAAAATATTAATTGGCGGATTAATGCAGATTATAAGCGATAATTTGCCTAACAAGAATCATCATGCAGACATCAGAAGAAGACGCTTCGGCGCCTGTGGTTGGTGTTATACCTACGGGGAAGTTGATTAATGAAATATCAATTAGTACTCCAGTTTCCTGGAGAACAAATCGAAGACTTTGATGAATTGCTAAAATTGGAGTTTGATCTGGGTCTGTCGTTGAAAGGCGAGCACATTGTTGATGGGCATGACTTTGGCTCTGGGGGGATGAATATATTCATTCATACTAATGATCCTGAGAAAGCTCTTGGTAATGCTAAAGATTCTCTCGATAAGTTAACAACTAAGAGTTACATCGCAGCTTTTCGTGATGTTAATGGTGAAGATTATACTGTGCTGTTTCCAAGTGTATTCGAAGGTGTATTTTGCGTAAAGTAAGGTATAACAAAAATATGGATAACGCTCCCTTTGGTTGTGCGGCTAATATGAACGAAAATGTAAAGCGTAAATTTGAATCGTATCCTAGCCATGTAAGATCAAAGCTCGAATACTTGCGCGGTCTTATTCTTGAGGTGGCTTCAAATACTGATGGGGTAGGCAAAATCGAAGAAACTTTGAAGTGGGGAGAGCCTTCCTATATAACCTCAGAAACCAAAAGTGGTACTACACTTAGAATCGACTGGAAGGAAAAGAACCCAGAGAAGTACGCTGTCTATGTGAATTGTAAAACATCGCTTATAGACTCGTACAACTCTCTATTTCCCGGTGTGTTTTCTTTCGAGGGTAACAGGGCAATAGTATTTTCAATCAATGATAAATTGCCTGAAGAAGAGCTTAGAGTGTGTGTGCAAATGGCATTTACGTATCACAGATCAAAGAACACATAACAAGCGACGCTACAAAGACCGTACGCGACAACCGCTCTGTCATGTGCATCGATCGTTACGTGTCACTGAAAATTCATGTTTAGCGAATAATTTAAAGAATAGGAAGTTAAGTAAGAATACACCAACGAATCTGTGCTTTTCTCAGCCTTATTCTTGCAGTACCGCCCTTTCTTGAAATAATTGCCAGAGCCGTTGACCCACTGGGCCAACGGGTTCTGAATCCAATCGTGCAATACGAAATTCGATTGCCGATTTTTTTATTTCGCCCTCAACATGTATCGGTGCCAGTATCCCTTGGGCAAGTTCATTTTTAATTAAATGCTCTGGCAAGCTTCCCCACCCCATTCCCTGAACGATTAGCTCCTTTTTGGTAAGAAAGTCATTCACTCGCCATTGATCGCCGCCTTCAATAATTCCATAGGTGGTCTTAGAGGATTTACGTCCGCTGATTATAACCTGTGGGTGTTTCCGGATAATGTCTTTGGGTACGACATCATATTCAGTTAACAAAGGGGACTGGGCTGAGATCACCGATACAAAACCTACCTCCATAAAGTGAATAGACTCTAATGACTCAATATTTTTAAGCCAGGGAATAATGATAAGAGAGGCTCGCCCTTCTTCTAGTACATCAAGTGGACCCATACCGTTCTCAGAAACGATTTCCAGCCGTGTACGGGGAAACTCTGTCTTACATTGTCGAATAGTCTTCAGTATGGGAGAAACCGGAATGGCAGAGGTAAAGGCAATGCCCACCTCTAGTTCTTCTCCTGTTGTTAGCTGCTTTGCAAGATGCTCGAAAGATTGCACTTGCCCCAACACCAGCTTTGCTTTCTCATAGAGCGCTTCACCGTGGGGAGTAAGTGTGCTTCGATACTGCCCCCTATCGAATAGCGTTAGACCTAATTCCAGCTCCAAGTTCTTGATTGCCACGCTAATGGTGGGCTGGGTTCTGTGGAGTTGTTGCGCTGCTATTTTAAGTGAACCTCCCTCAACGATAGCTTGTAAAGATCGCAATTGTTCCAGTGTCATAATAAGCCTCTTAGATAATATCTAACATATTGATAGATATTCGTAAATATTCTTAGGAGTAATCTAATGATACCGTGCCTCTAGCATTAAGTGAAAGCCATTTCGTCAATAGCAATAGGGACTCAAAGACATGAAAAGTAGGCATACAGAGGTACTTATCATCGGTGGGGGCTTTGCCGGTGTCGCCGTAGCCCAGCGGTTAGCAAACGAAGGGGTCGGCGTTATCCTTGTCGACAGGAAGGACTACTTTGAGGTGACATTTGCCACCCTAAGGAACGTGACAGCGCCACACCTTCATGGGAATACCCCTAGAAAGCGGTATACAGATTTTCTTAAGGGAACCTTTATCCAGGCGGGTGTGGAGTCAATGACCCGTACCCAAGTATGGCTTGATACAGGAGAGACCATTGAGTTTGAACAAGCCATCATTGCGACGGGTAGTCGTTATCCCTCGTTACCGGAAGCAAAAACGCAGACAGGTTTGAGCTACTCCGAACGCAATAAGGAAATGCTGGATGCACATGATTTACTAGCATTGGCGGCCTCAGTCCTTGTCATAGGCGGTGGCACGGTGGGCGTTGAGTTTGCCGGTGAAATTGTCAGTGCGTTTCCGGAAAAAGCCGTAATGCTTGCGCATTCCGGTGATAGGTTACTACAAAGTTCTGAGCCCAAAGCTCAGCGTAAAGCATTGGAGCAGCTTATCGAGAAGGGCGTAAAGGTGATGTTTAATCGCCGCTTCAAAAAGCAAGGAGATATTTATCTATGTGAGACGAGCGGGGAAAACCTGTCCGTGGATATCGCCTATGCTTGCATTGGTATGGTGCCTAATACAGAGTTTTTACAACAAGGTCTACCAGACATAGTGGACAATAAAGCCTTAATTAAAGTAGACGAACATATGCGAGTGGTTGGTTACGATAATCTGTATTCACTGGGTGATTGTGCAGCCCTTGATACGCATAAACATGGGTTCCTTGCGAGTGTGCAAGGTGCATTTTTGGCAAAAAATATCGTGAAAGCGATAAAAGGTAAAAAACGTAAACCCTATAAAACACCGCCCTTGGTAGTGGTGACACCTATCGGTATTAATTCTGGGGTAGCACAATTACCTTTTGGCGTGACAACGATGAACTTTGTTGTGAATCTAAAACAAAAAGATTTGGGTATCAGCAATATGTATAAAACCTATGGAACGGAGCCGGATGTACATTGAATTTGCGACATACCCAAATTATTGGCTTGACTCTTGGCTAGTGTTAAGTGGAACTCAACCCTGTGTTATGTGAAAATAAGCCATCTTTTGTACGGCCTCGCTAGCTTGGTTTGCTAGTGATTTTCTTAATGCTTGTTGTTTTTAAAATGGTGAAATTTAGCTATGTTGATTGGCTCCCAAGAACGAACACAGTACCCCCACCGACGTAGCATTGCTAGCGTGCTTTTGTTGAGCCAGTTAGGGCAGCGATCCGGTCTTTCATTGCAGGATTGTTTGGCAGGTACCGGCTTGTTGACACAAGATTTACTCGATATGAAAAAGGAAGTGGCTGCAGACCAAGAACTACAATTAATTGAGAACTTGGTAGATCACTGTTCCGACGCATTTGTCCTTGGCATGGAAGCGGGTTTAGATTACCACCTGACCAGTTATGGAATTTGGGGTTATGCGTTGATTAGTAGCCCTACTTTACGCAGTGCAATTGATATGGGGTTACGATACTTAGGGTTAACCTACGCCTTTACCAATATTGAAATGCGGGAGAAAGGCAGTGATATGGTGTTGAGTTTGTGTGCCAATAATTTACCAGAAAAGCTTCAAGATTTTTTGATTGCACGGGACTTGTTGGCCATTTATACGATTCATCGAGAGCTGTTTATAACACCTATAACGGTGTGTAGCGTACACCTGACCTTGGATAGTCTTGCAGCTAAAGAGCAGTTAGAGCAGCTATTAAATACTGAAGTTCATTTGTCGCAGGCTGAGAATAGCATTCGCTTTGACAGAGCAATGCTAGACCGGCCGTTGCCTCAAGCTAATCCCGTGACAGTACAACTCTGCGAGCAGCAGTGTCAGGCATTATTGAGGACACGCTTTAATTCGGAGAGTATGGCAGGAAAAGTGCGCGAGCATTTATTGACGATGCAGGGGCGAAAGCCGAGCATGGATCAAGTGGCGCAGCAGTTACAGATTAATGTGCGTACCTTACGCCGTCATCTGGTTGCAGAAAATACTAGTTGGAGACACTTGGTCGATGATGTTAACTCTGTCTTGGCAGAGGAACTATTAGCGATAGAAAGCCTCACTATTGAGGAAGTTGCAGAGCGTGTAGGCTATTCGGAAGTGTCTAACTTCACTCACGCTTTTAAACGTTGGAAGGGTGTATCGCCGTCTCGTTTTCGGGTGGAGAATAGTACAAAACCTTAGTCCTATTGATTTAGTTCGATTGATTTAGTTATTCAGTGGTTACTTTTAGGTGTTGCCGCAAAAAATCACCGCCCTGTTGTAGCCCTTGGCGTGCAACTTGTAGCAAGCTTGGAGTGAAGTGAAATACGTGCCACAAATCTTTTTCTACATTGAGCTCTACCGAGACTTCTGCTATTAGGGCTTTTTGGTGCAGCTCGATGCTGTCGTCCAATAAAATTTCATCTTCACCCACATGAATGAGTAGTGGTGGTAGGCCTTGCATATCTCCAAACAGGGGCGATGCCTGGCAGTGCAAAGCAGCGCCTGGCGTTAGGTAACGTTTGCCATGCGAGTTTAGCCATTCAATACTGAGCAAAGGGTCTATTGCAGCCTTGCCGCGATGGCTGTCGGCATTGTTTTGCATATTAAGCCAAGGGGATATCAAAAAGGCCGCAGCGGGTAGGGGAATCTCTTGATCTCTTAGGGCTTGCAGGCTAGCTAGACATAGACCACCACCCGCAGAATCTCCCACTATTGCGATATTATGAGCTTGATAACCAAGAGCAAGTAGCTCGTGGTAGGCTTTAATAATATCTTCTAGGGCTGCGGGGTATTTGTGCTCAGGAGCGAGCCGGTAATCCACAATGACCAAGGGAATATTGGCATACAGGGCCAAGTGACTGCACAGGTCGCGGTGAGAACGAGGTGAGCCGATGCAATAGGCACCGCCGTGGCAATATAGAATGACCTTGTCAGGTGAGGCCTGCTTTGGGGTGAACCACTGGGCGGGACGGTTTCCTAATTGAGATGTGCTGCAGTTGATATTGCTGGGTAGAGGGTTATAGCCACCTAAGGCGTCTAAAAACAATCGTTGTGCTGAAAGGGGTGTACGTACATTCAGAAAAGAGCTAGATGAGCCATTCACTATTAGCCGTACGAGGCGAGTGGGTAGATTGAGTTTCACTTAGGTACCTATTTTTTGCATGACCCGGCGGTTTACGCTGGCGGGGCTAAGTTTGCTGAGTAATATTATACTTTTTAGAAATAAGCTGACAGGGTAATGCACTTTGGAATAGCGATTGTTATGGGCACTACGCCATACGGTCTGAGCGATGCTTTCGGCAGATAGCTTGACGCCTAAACGCTGTAAGGCTGGAGCGCTGTTGCCTTGCTGCTGTAGCATTGGGGTATCGACGAAAGGGGGCATTACGTCACAGACACGAATGTCGTGTTTTTGCCACTCTATATTCAAGGCTTCGGTGAGACCTTTGACGGCAAATTTAGAAGCAGAGTAGCTAGCTAAATAAGGCACGCCGTATGATGCCGAGGCCGAGCTCATATTGATCACGCAAGCTTGCCCTGTCTTTTTCAAAAAGGGCTGAGCTTGGTAACAGAGGTTCATCAGGCCATTGATATTGATGTTGAAAATTTGCTGGTGCTTTTCAAGTGGAATAGACTCAAACGCGCCTAGAGCTAGTATGCCAGCACAGTTAAATAGCACATGTAGCTGGCCGTCATTGAGCGCACAAAATTCTGATAGAGCTTGCTGTACCGCAGTTTGGTCTGTGACGTCTATGGCCTGCTGCCAAACCCGTTCAGCGCCTAAGCTTTGACTGAACTTTGTTAGGGATTCTTGGTTGATATCCAACAAGCCAATTTGCCAGCCGCGCTGATGAAAATACTCTGCAGTTGCTTTACCAATACCTGAGGCTGCCCCCGTGATCAATATGTTTTTATTCATTTTAGCTACCTACTTGGTGGTAATCGTGCAGATTAATCTTTTGAGTTGTTTTTCTGTAGCTTAGGGTAAGCCCAGACCAATTATTGGTGTTTTTACCTTCGTCAGTGAGGTACCAGTTGGTACAGCCTCCAGTATTCCAGACCGAGTTTTGTAAATCGTGGTGAAGCTTTTGGTTAAACTGCTGTTGGCGTTCGGT
>CAJXXT010000186.1 GCA_913063495.1 uncultured Gammaproteobacteria bacterium
ATGTGGTCATGGGATTTTGAAGCCATGGAATATATGAACGGTGTAGAGAAAGTGTTTAGCACTAACTTGTTTGATGACTGGATGAGTTTTCTAAACCACGGCAACCGCATCACCGCCACAGGGTCTAGTGACATGCATAAATACCAGCCACCGGGGATGCCACGTAACTACATTAAATCTCCAACAGATAACCCCAATGAATTTTCGGATCAGATCATTGTTGATGCCGTAACGCAAAACCAAGTCGTTGTGAGTACCGGTGCATTTGCCCGTGTATTGATGAATGGAACCGCGGATATTGGTGATGATATCACTGACACCGATGGCACTGCTGATTTGTGGGTACATGTAGAAGCAATACCACAAACGGATATTGATCACTTTAGAGTTTACGTAAACTGTGATGCGGTGATGCATGTTTCGGCAACCAACCCAACCGATAGCGCGGTGAAATATGATGGCACTCTATCTATCCCACTACCACAAGATCGTGACGCCCATATTGTCGTGTTAGGGTTTGGTGCTAATGCGATGAATCGAGAATTACCACAATACAATCCTGAAGAGATTCCCCGTTTTACTACCAATCCAATTTTTGTTGATACTGATGGTGATGGTGAGTTTACTGCTCCTGGTGGGAAGAGTTGTCAACATGACGTCAATTAGGGATTAGCAGACATGAAAAAAGGAGGGTGATTTCGCCCTCCTTTTTTCATGTCATTATTTTACCTATCGTACCGTTTAAATCGCTGATACGTTTCCTTAGCGCTCAGATTCCCCATGTCAGCTGATATTTTCAAATCAGTCATGGCAGACTTTATATCTCCTTTGTGGTAATAAGCTCCACTTCGCTCAAGATATGCAGCACTAATCTTAGGATTTCTATCGATAAAGTTGCTCCAATGTTTGATAATTTGATCCCATTGCTGATCTTTAGCCAAAACCCAGTCGAGCCAATGATACGCAGAGAATTCATCAGGAGCCAAATGAATAGATGTTTTTAAATCCCCCTCCGCTAGCGTCAGCTTATTTTGTTTAGCCAGCACTCGCCCTTTGCGTAAATACAAGTCACCATTATCGGGATCTAATGTTAATGCGATATCAAACTGTTCGACTGCACGAACATAATCTTCAACCTTGCCAAACTCATAACCTTTTTTAGAGTATTTAGTCGCCAGCCTCTCTTGATGGGATTGTACGTATTCATCATTAGGGTTTAGTTTTTTTGCCTGTTCAATATCGGTAACTGCCCTACTTAAAAAATCCAATTTCGCCAGGGCTTTAGACCGCCAATAGTAATAGTCGGCCTCCTCGTGATTTAGCGCTATCGCACGATCAAAATCTTCAACCGCCTCTTTATATCTTTTCTGTTTATAGCGATTCTTCCCCCGCTCATTAAAAACCACGTGATTGTCGCCAAAAGCCAGCGCTTTAGAAAACAGTTTATCTGCAACCTTATACATCCCCTTTTTCTTTTGAATTTTAGCGGATTCTGTAAACGGATAACCCTTTAACAGTTGCAGACTTGGGTTTCTTGATGAATAAACAAGAGACTCTTTAATAAAAGTTTGCATTTCTTTAAAGCTCCCACCCCACCGGGGCGCCAAAAAATTCACATAATGTGCGCGTAATTTAAACGCCAAGGGATTTCTAGAAAGCGCTCTCTTTATGTAATTTTCAGCAACCCCACTATTACCTTCTGCATGAGAGATACCGCTCATTATATGAAACGGCATAATGGATTTGCTATTTAGGTTTTCCGCTATCTCCGCATCTTTCATCGCTTTCTTGAATGAAATTTTCATCAAAGAAAGCTGTTGTTTTTCAGTCTCGCTAATCCAGTTTCCACCACGCTCATGCCAACCGTTGTTATAATAATAATTGGCTCGAGCTAGATAAGGCTGGTAAATATCAGGCGTCTGATTAACCCAAGCATCCAACAGGTTGACATACCCCAGGTCAACAACATCAAATGCGGCATAAGCAGAAAACAATCGTTCTTCTAGTAAACTATTCTGCTCAAATTCCTTTTGGTATTTATCTAATAATAAGTTCAATGATTCATAACGCTGCTCTTGCAGTAAACGTCGCACATTTAATGTGATGCTGCCATCATAGGCTGGGACGTCAGCTGCCACGAATGCTGGCCCACCAACCGTCTTTACCGGCGAAACATCAGGACGAACTATCCTTTTGCTATTTCTATACACCCCTTCTTTTGATTGCCCTGGGGAAGCAATATTACCAAAAGAAACATGACTATTTTTATCTACCTGCTTATAACTCTCTGCAAAAGCATTGCTTATCCATAGCGAAAAGAAAAAAACAATAAAAAAACGCCCCTTAAATAGGCTAGACTCCCTCATAACACCTCCCTCAATCCATTAATAGCTACCTCTTTATTACACCATTTTAAACGTCACTGCACCCATTTATCTAAACGAAACCCTCTACTCGACGTAAATGGTGCTACATAAAATGCTCTGGTGGGAGTCAGAACAACATAGTAAACTTGCGCCCCCCCCCAAAAAAAATCACACAAGCTCAACCGGAGAACAATAAGCTATGTCAGACAGATTACGAGTAAACGAGGCCTCTGGTCTACTGGCATTCCTTAATACACAACTCAAAGGCTGGTCTCGCAACACAATAAAGCAACGGTTGAAAGGAGGATGTGTGACCGTTAATGATCTGCCTATCACACGGCATGATCACGAACTCAACGTCGGTGACGATGTGGAAGTTCGGGCTACGGCTAAGAACACACAAGATGGCACTTCCCAGCTTGAGATCCTATATTCAGATCACGACCTTATCGCCATCAACAAACCCGCCGGCTTATTGTCCGTGGCATCCGCTGATGAAAATAAACAGCATGCACTTGCAATTCTTCGCCGCCAACTCTCTCGCTCCAAACGCCCTGTGAATTTATGGCCGGTGCACCGCTTGGATCGCGATACCTCAGGCGTATTGTTATTTGCCACCTCTCGTGAAATGCGCGAAACAGTGAATGCAAGCTGGTCAGAAGCCGAGAAGATTTACCTTGCAGTAGTTGAAGGTTGCCCCGAACCAGCACAAGGAACCATTAACCAGCCTTTGAGAATGGATTCAGAAAAATACCACATGCATGTTGGTTCACACCCAGAAGCAAAAGAAGCCATCACACATTACAATACTCAGCGTGCCGTAGAGAATCGGACACTGCTTGAAGTGCAACTGGAGACCGGGCGACAACATCAAATTCGTGCCCACCTGGCCTGGCTAGGACATCCAGTCATTGGTGATCCCCGTTACGGTACTAACGGCCCCCGCATGGGATTGCATGCCTGGAGCCTAACGATCACGCGCCCCAAAACCAGCAAGCGTCTCACCTTCAAGACACCCGCACCGGTAGACTTTCTTGATCTGATCCGCTGACCATCAGATCAAGCTAAAAGAAATGCTGCGCTTATCTTCCCGCCTTTGGGGCAATCTCCATATACTTTGCAATAATATTCAGCATCACTTCATCGGCACCGCCTGCAATAGACAAGATCCGCGTATCGCGATAAGCACGCGATATCGGGTTATCCCAGGTGAACCCCATGCCACCCCAGTATTGCAAGCAACTATCCGTTAACTCTCGCCATAAACGTCCCATTTTCAGTTTTGCCATAGATGCTAACTTAGTCGCATCACGACCTGCCATATGCTCATCACACGCGGCCCAAACCAAGGCACGCAACGCTTCCACTTCGCTTTGTAGCTCCGCCATTTTAAAATAAATAGTTTGATTGGTAATTAATGGCGCACCAAAAACTTTTCTTTCACGCGTGTATTCAATGGTCAGATCAATCATACGCTCCATGCCTTTCAAAGCACTTGCGGCGGCAAACATACGTTCCTCTTGAAATTGCATCATTTGCATGATGAAACCTTTATTTTCTTCACCAATACGATTGCGTTTTGGTACACGCACATCATCAAAGAATATTTGCCCCGTATCACTCGCACGCATGCCAATCTTATCGATCGGATCTGAAAACGAAACGCCTTTAGCATTCAGCGGCACAATAATGAGTGATTTATTGGCGTGCACTTGGCCTTCGCTCGTGTTTGCTAACAAACAAACCCAGTCCGCTTGCAACGCATTGGTGATCCACATTTTACTGCCGTTAATAATATAATCATCTCCATCACTTTTTGCGTTAGTGGTTAGTCCTGCGACATCACTGCCCGCCCCCGGCTCACTAACACCAATACAACCCACCAAATCACCCGCAATAGAAGGCGCTAAAAATTCGGTTTTTAATTCATCACTGCCAAAACGCGCCAGTGCTGGAGTACACATATCCGTTTGAACACCGATTGCCATAGGGACGGATCCACCAAATGCACGACCAATTTCTTCAGCGAAAACCAATTGATAACTGTAATCAAGCCCCATGCCTCCAAACTCTTCAGGTTTCGAAATCCCCAGTAAACCTAAATCACCCATTTTTTTAAAAATATCATGAAGCGGTGCTCGACCAGCCTTTTCCCATTCCGTCACAAATGGATCAAGCTCTTTATCAACAAACTGGCTAACGGTGACCCTGAGGGCCTGATGCTCTTCGGTGAAATTCATAGTTTATCTTCTTGTTTAGGTTATCGGATCGCTATACCTCTAAATAATAATGACTTCTATTGTAATTGAAGGTGCTATCAGGGTCTAAAAACTGGTCAAAAGGGCCAAATTGACCGACAATGACAAATTATAGTGCCGTATTCGTATAATGAGTTATTGGAGATACTTAATGGCCCTCAAACATGTAACGTTTTATGGTTGCACCCCAACCCTAAGCCTCGGTTTAGGTATGACACAGGACGTTTGGGCATTTGCATCACACATGCAGAAAAAAGTATTGGGCCAAGGCATCACCGTCGAACTATTCACCCTCGATGGATTACCACTAAAATCCTTCAGCGGCATGCAAGTACCTGCCAATGGCGATATATCAGCAGTACCCGAAACCGATTTAGTGGTGTTGCATGCATTATGGGGAGACCCTGAAAATACCTTAAAAGAACAAGCCGCATTGTGGCCCGTATTAAGAAAGTGGCATGAAGCCGGCATCCCTATTCTTGCTTATACGACGGGCTCTTTTTTATTGGCCGAAGCTGGCTTACTCGACAATCGCATATGCACCACCCACTGGCATCAACACCAACGTTTTGAAAAACGCTACCCGAATGTCGACTTCCGTAAAGAACGCTACATCACCGCCACTGGAGAGCTCTACTGTGCAGCAGGAATGAACGCAGCAACAGAGGTGATAGTCCATCTACTTAGCAGACTTTCTTGCCCTGAGGTTGCTAAAGCTATCGAGGAAATGTTCTTAATCGATTTCAGGAGAGAATACGCTTCCGAATTTATCGCCGTTGGCGGGCAAACCTATCATCACGATGACAGTATATTATTAGTACAACAATGGATGGAGGTGCACTTCTCCACCTCGATTAATTTAGAGCAACTAGCTGATCGAGCAAACATGAGTTTACGCACCTTCAAACGCCGTTTTAAAGATGCGACAGGTGAAACACCCATGCAATTCTTGCAAATTCTACGCCTTGAGCAAGGCAAGGACATGTTACGGCACACACATAAAAACGTTGCTGAGGTTGCATGGGCAATAGGGTATGAAGACCCTGGGCACTTTAACCGCCTATTTAAGCGTCATTTTGGAACCACACCTGCCCGCTGGCGCAAGAAACAAACCTAAGAAAGTAAGGTTTCAACGACTGTTCTTTCAATGAAAAAAATACTGTATATTTCGACAGTAACTGGTTGCACATACAGTATTTTTGCATATACTGTATTTAACGTGATCACCTAGAGGCAAAAGCCAAAACCACGTTATCAGCAAAGGTGAATATTATGGTTATGCACAAAGTAATGATAAAAAGTGTACTTGTACAACGGTCAGTTAAGAGAGCCATCTTTATCTCACTGCTTACGTTGACAACACTTGCTATGTCATCAACGCAAGGCTGCGTTCACGTTCAACAAACGAAAGAACAAACAGATATCAGTGTATATCAACCAGAGCGTGTATCTCGACAGGCGAATCAAAGCTCAGAGCCTCAGGTTATCGGTCATTTTGTTGTTAATACAGAAAGCAATGGTGCTTTTTTGGAAGGGTTTGAATTCAAATCCCTAGCAACGCCAAACACACTGCTACAAGTACGTATCAAAATGGCAGGAGATGACGAATGGTTACTACCGTCAGAAATTAATATCTATTTGTACCCTCAGCAACAACATTACTTTGAGATAGCGGCGGTTATTGACAATAAGAACCACAAAAAACAGGGAACACACAACAAAATAGACTTCGCATTATCAAACTTCCGTTTTTTAAAGACCGATGCTACCGCCAGCATCAACGCCTCCACCCTAACTTACAGCGTTGCTATATCTAGCGACGACTCACGACCTCCCCAGCAGTCTCGCTCTTAGCGGGACACCCCGGTGGTGGCTTCTTGTCATTGAGGAGTCACCACCACCCTTTTTTTGATATTTGCTGTATAATGTCGACCAAATTTCGGCCACCACACGTACAGTTAACCTCATGACAAGTCAAATTCAAATATCGTTAAAATCTCAACCAGCCTTCCTCAAACTACATAAACGCCTTAGGCGTAATGTCGGCAATGCCATTGTTGATTACAAGATGATAGAAGAAGGTGACACTGTCATGGTTTGTTTGTCTGGCGGTAAAGATTCATTTGCCATGCTGGATTTATTGCTTACCTTAAAGAAAGCCGCTCCTATCAACTTCAGCATTATTGCGGTTAACATGGATCAAAAGCAGCCAGGCTTTCCTGAAGAGGTACTCCCAAACTACCTCGAAGCACAAGATATCCCTTATTACATCATTGATAAAGATACCTACAGTGTCGTAAAAGCCAAAGTCCCAGAGGGCAAAACAACCTGTGCTTTGTGCTCTCGTTTGCGCCGCGGTACCTTGTATGCGTTTGCAGAAGAGATTGGAGCAACTAAAATAGCCTTAGGTCACCACAAAGACGATATTGTCGAAACTATGTTTCTCAATATGTTTTACGGCAGTAACTTAAAGGCAATGCCACCAAAACTCTTATCTGATGATAAACGTAACATTGTTATTCGCCCATTGGCTTATTGCCGTGAGTCTGACCTTATTGCTTTCGCCGATTACAAACAGTTCCCTATTATTCCTTGTAATCTTTGTGGTAGCCAAGAAAACCTTCAACGTCAGAATATTAAAAAGATGGTGCAGGAATGGGAAACCACTTTTCCTGGGCGAACGGATAACATTTTCAATTCACTACAGAAGATATCCCCCTCTCAACTCGCCGACAGAGGTCTATTTGATTTCGAAAATCTAAGCATTGACCGGACTGGCGAGCGTAAAGAATATGACCATGATGAAGCAACGGTAAGCTCTACAAATACACCATCGCTAGACACATCCACCGTTAAGTTTGTAGATGCGACTAGACAAAAGTACTTGTAAAGTCGGTTACATCTTGCAGTGTACCGGCTAAACAAGGGCCACCATCTCTGGATACGCCCGTAGGAAATAATTTGGCGATATAGTGAAGCCTTTTTTCTTGTCCGTTCTCTACACACACGGGCAACACTCGATTTAACTCAATATCTCCCGCCAATGCAGAATCTAAATTATCAATTGCTGATTCTGCGTGTGAAGGTAATACACAATCAAACAGATGACTCGGTGTCATTATATTTTCATCTTTTTGATTGATCAAACCATAAATATTTCCCACCACAAGCATTTTACCGCTGTTTAAATCAAACTGCCAGCCTACTACGTTTGCCAACGATGCGGCTTGAGCTAATAACTTAGGCACCTTTAGCTCACGTTCTTTCGCGTCCAAAAGCTTTCGTTCAGCGTCTACTCTTGCCGTAATATCATTTTGAATACCGATATAGTGGGTGAGAAAGCCGTCACTATCAATAATGGGCGATAGCGTTAACTCATTCCAAAACAGTAACCCATCTTTTTTATAGTTTCTTAGGGTTACTTTACAATGTGTTCCTTTATCCAGTGCCTCACGAATAACGTGTAATGCTGACTGATCATTCTCATCACCTTGAAGAAAACGTGCATTACGCCCCACCGTTTCAGCAAAGCTATAACCCGTCATTTTTTCAAACGCGGGATTACTATAAATAATGGGGTAATCTTGCAAACGGGCATCGGTAATGGTTACACCAGAATTTGTTGCCTTTACTGCTCGCTCATAAATGCGCAGATGGGTTTCAACTGCCTCCAAGCCCTCGATACGAACCGCAGATTCCGCCAATGTTTTAACACCAAACTCATTGGAGCTTTGACCATTGGGTAGTGTACTGACACTTTCTTTATTATCGAGCAATACATTAACGGTATCGACCACCGATGTATTTTCAGATTCACTCAAGTCATTTATCGTAGACTGAAAGTCTTCCGCCCAGCGGTTGATTTTTTGTTCGTCATACTCCGAAAACGTAATGGTTTGTACCGTACTGTCAGACCACAAAAACAATTGAGTATTCTCCCATTGGCATATAGGAGCACAAACAAAACTATTAATATTATTGGATTGAATATAGGGGTCAACGACCGACTGGCATTCACTAACACGCAACGACTCGTTTATCGTCGCCACATCAGCAAGGACTTTCCATGGAGATGCCGTTGTTATATCGGTATTATCTGAACGGACAACGGTAATGGAATGGTTATCACTGTAACGAACAAACTCTGTCAACTCATCATCTGACAACACGTACAGTGACGCTTTGTGCAAACCATCGTGCATAGAAAACACATCTTGCAGTGTATCCGACACAAGCGAATGTAACTTAGGTAATAGTTTCATAAATCGTTACTTTTCTTATTTTTATATTAAATATGAAGACTGGTAGATTTTTACTTGAAATCTCAGTATAGGCTAGGAATATAAAGATGCCTGAGATGCGTTATATTTTTTTATTCTGGTTTGATAATGCATTGGAAAAACCGGAGATTTCACCTCAAAAAGCCTCTAACAAGTTCAATTAGGTGCATGACTATGCGAAAACCATACAAAAACAGGGCGAGATGAACTAAAAATGCGACAGAAGATACAATTAATCACACCTTCTGTCGCATCAACACTATTTAAGATCTTTTGAAGACTTACCTAATACATGGCGAGCCACAATAAGTTGCTGGATTTGTTGTGTTCCTTCAAAGATATCCAATATCTTTGAGTCCCTAGCAAATTTCTCTAACAAATTGTTTTCGCTATACCCCAACGTTCCACATATTTCTACGCAACGTAAAGTAATGGCATTGGCAACACGCCCAGCTTTTGCTTTACACATAGACGCCTCTTTGGAGTTCGGTATTTTGTTATCCGCCATCCAGGCAGCTTTTAACGTTAGCAATCGTGACGCTTCTAGATTTGCTTCCATTTTATATAACTCTGCCTCCAATGCTGTACTGTTAAACAAACTCCTATCGTATGCCGGTTTTATTTGCTCTTTTTCCAACAGCTCCAATGCCATTTCCAGCGCAGCTCGTGCAACCCCCAAGGCCATTGCTGCAACCTGCGGGCGAGTATTATCAAAGGTTTGCATCACACCACCAAAGGCTTTTTTTCTCGCCGCTTCAGTATTGGCAATTTCAGGATCACCCATGATATTTTCTTTCGGTATTCGACAGTTATCAAATAACAATGCAGCCGTATCAGATACTCGTAATCCGAGCTTATCCTCTACCCTAACAACCGACATCCCTGGTGTGCCTTTCTCAACCAGGAATGATTTAATCGCCGCTTTTCCGATGGATTTATCCAGGGTTGCCCATACAACAACAGCATCCCCTCGGTCTGCGGCGGTTGCAAAAATCTTTTCACCGTTAAGGATCCATTCATCACCATCCAATTCGGCCGTTGTCTGTACAGCCGCAGAATCAGAACCACAGTTGGGCTCTGTAATTGCCATTGCACAATACAATTTGCCAAACTTTTCTTTTTGCTCTGGAGAACCTACCGCAGAAATAGCAGCGTTACCTAAACCCATTCCCGGTAATGAAAGCATGAGCCCGCAACAGCCCCACGCCATTTCAGTGGTACCGACAATAGCTTGCATATTACCACCATTTTTAACACCCTCTCCACTACCTGAGCCACCGGAACCAAGCTGCCCCGCTGCAGCTCCAGCCGCTAACATTTGTCCCATAGGAATCAATTCTTTCGGAGTATCACAGTGCTCAATGCTGTCGTACTTTCTTGCGATGGGTCGAAATACAGATGCGGCCATTTGGTGAGCCATGGACTCTGCATTCTTAATCTTTTTAGGAAGTTCTAAATTAATCATTACATTTCTCTCTAAAATCTATCGAAGCTATTTATAACGAAGCTATCTACAACAAACGTTTAAACAATCGCAACACCCTGCAAAATACCCATCGCTCGCAGGTTTCGATACCAAAGCTCAACCGGGTGTTCTCTGGTAAAGCCATGACCTCCTAACAATTGAACACCATTCGTACCTATTTCCATCGCTCTTTCCGCAACCAGCACTCTGGCAAGATAAGCCTCTTTATGGAAATCTAACCCCTGCTCCGCTCTTGAGGCTGCACGATATACCATTAATCGCATCGCCTCTAACTCTGTTGCCATATCAGCAACCATAAATGCAACTGACTGTCGGTTTGATATAGGTTCGCCAAACGCTACTCGTTCATTGACATAAGGAATGACATAATCAACAACTGCTTGGCAACAACCCACTACCGCAGCAGACAAACCAATACTACCTAAATCAGCCAATCGTTGAACATCAAAAGGCCGAGCGTCACTACCCAGACGAGCATCAACATTAACCCTGACATCACGTAACGTTACACGGTATAAACCCAACGGACGTAACCCCATAAAGCTTTCTTTTTCTATCGTTAATCCTTCAGCTCCCTTATCAACGATAAATGCGCCGACATAACCATCATCACGATCATCACATTGTGCAACAACAAGAATATGCAGCGCATCTTCCGCTAACGCTACCATGGATTTTTCACCATTTAGCACATACCCTGATCCAGATAATACAGAAGTCGTTTCTATCGATGCTGTTTTTGAAGACGTTGCATCGAAGGTTGCGCGAGGCTCCATTAATGCAACCGTCGCCACTTTAAAAGTCTCGTCAGCAATAGGGGTAAGATACTTTTCTTGCTGATCCTCAGTCCCATAATCCAATATCATATTAACGAAAGACAAAGGGGTTAACGCCCCAAGTGCCAGGGACATATCACCTTTACCCAAATCTTCTGCATTTAACATATTTGATAGAACAGAACGAGGCACACCCGCCCCACCAAATGCTTCAGGAATGCTTAACAAAGACAATCCAAGCTCTGCCGTTTTGTCATAGAACCCTTCAGGAGCCTTACCAGCTTCATCCGCTTGGCGAGATATACTTGCCACTTCAACATCTGAGAATCGGGCTAAGGATTCCCGCATGATACGTTGCTCTTCCGTAAGGTTTAAATCAAACAATAAATCCGGTGCTTGCTCTGACATACCAATACCTTTTACTAATGACTATTTAAACGATCGTTTGATACGTTAACATAATCTTTTTTTCCAACTCAATGACCGAAACAACCAAACA
>CAJXXT010000187.1 GCA_913063495.1 uncultured Gammaproteobacteria bacterium
AACAAGTACAAGAAGGCGAACCCTTACTTCGTTTGATCGACCACCAAAACCTACTGCTTAGGCTCCCTCTCAGTGAAAACCAGTGGCAAATGCTCTCAAATAATTGGCTTAATAGCCAAACCAATGTTTACTCCACAACTAAGCAGCTGATTGGTACCGCTACGATTATTAACGGTGGGCACCACGTAGACAGCGAAACCCGCCAATACCAATTATTTTTGCAACTTGACTCAACACAAAACAAATCCGCTTTACCTGGACAGTTTGTACAAGTAAATCTGCCTGGAAAGGCCTTAATAAACTACATCAACCTACCTGAAAGTGCACTGACTCGTGAGGGTACCATATGGTTGGTCGACCAAAATGATACGCTTCGAGCTTACTCCCCTGATGAAATCCACTACCTAGATAATCGAGTGATGGTACCTGCACCATCACCATTACTTGCTGACACTCAAAACAATTGGCGTGTGGCGACCCAGCCACTGGCCTTTTTCCTGGCAGGTAAAAAGATCCATGCCTCTCTTGCCGTTATAGATACAGCTACGCAGGAGAAGTAAATATGCACGCACTTACTCGTTGGTTTATTCGTAACCCTGTTGCCGCAAACTTAATGATGGCCCTTATTCTTATCGCAGGCTGGTTAACCGTATCATCTATTCGCGTAGAGGGGTTTCCAAAACTGCCTGCGGACACCTTAGAAGTCACTACGATTTTTCCCAACGCACACGTTCAACAAGTGGATCTACAAGTTACTCGAAAAATAGAGAAGTCTATCGAAGGGCTGGCTGGTGTTAAAAAAATCAGTTCATTTTCAAGTGAAGGCTTATCTTCAGTTAGCATCCAAAAACAAGAAGGCTACTCCCTGGATCGACTATCAGATGATCTTCGCTCAAGACTCGATTCGATATTTGGCCTACCGGATAAAGCAGAAAAACCGGTTATCACCCGAAACGATTTCGACCTAGCAGCGATGATCATACAGATCTACGGTGAGGTCAATAATACCACCCTACAACAAACTGCCACCGACGTACGGGATAACCTCCTCGCCTTACCTGAAGTATCAAAAATAAAAACCTGGGGAAAGAAACAGCCAGAAATACGCATTGAACTAATGCCTGAAAAATTGTTGGCATACAAACTAAGCCCAGAAGAAATTGTTAGAAGAATCCAAGCCTCTTCTCTGTCATTTCAAGCGGGCTCTCTAAAAACACAAGGTGGCACCATCGCTTTGCGAGCCGATAATGAACGCCTTAAACGTCTGGATTTTGAAGCTATTCGCATCAAGTCACTTAACGATGGCAGAGAGGTTACCCTAAACGACGTCGCAAGTATTGTAGATGATTATGAAGACGATGACTCCATAGTGCGCTTCAATGGCCAGCCTGGGATTGGTATGGAGGTGCTGATCGGTCGCGAGGAAAATTTACTGGACATTGCAGCTGCGGTGCAAGTCTCATTAAAAGAACAACGACGTACCATTCCTAATGAAATCAATCTTGTTTCATGGGCAGATAGTAGCCACTACATTACTGAGCGTTTGACGTTATTAAAAGATAATGCTGTTCAAGGCTTGTTACTGGTATTTGTTCTACTCGCACTGTTTCTCAATATCAAACTCGCGTTTTGGGTTGCTATGGGTATTCCCATTTCAATCGCAGGTGCTTTATCGGTCATGGGCTCTCATTGGGTGGGCTACTCGCTAAACGATATCACAACGTTTGGTTTAATCATCGCCTTAGGTATTTTGGTGGATGATGCTGTTGTTGTTGGTGAGAGTGTCTTCGAAGAACGTTCGAAAATGAAAGACCCCATAAAAGGGACTGAGCAAGGCGTGAAAAAAGTTGCAACCGCAACGATCTATGGTGTTTTAACGACCATTGCAGCATTCTTTCCTATGCTTTTGATAGACAACGCCATGGGGAAAGTTCTAGCGAGTTTCGCCGGTGTCGTAATCCTTACCTTAATTTTTTCCCTATTTGAAAGTAAGTTTATTCTGCCCTCACACCTTGCCGCAATTTCGGTTAACAATAAGCGTTCGAATAACGCTAAGCCAAAATCAATCTTCGCCTGGATTGCGCATTTTGGTAGGCTTATGCAAGACACAGCGCAGCGTACTTTAGATGCATTCAAAACCCGTATCTACGCTCCTATTCTTGCCTTCTCGATCAAGCAACGTTATGCCGTATTCATTCTATTTACGACCATGGCTACGCTGGGTATTGGCTTAATTCAAAACGGCAGTATCCGCACCGTCTTTTTCCCGGATATACCAGGCCAGATTATTACTGTACAAATGGAAATGGATCCTCGCGCGTCGCTCAACCTCACTGCCAACAACGCCAACCATATTGAAAACATTGCCAACCAGCTCAACACGGAATGGAAAGAAAAATATGCGTTATCCAAGCTACCAATACAACACATTCTAACAGTAGTTAACAATGCCTCTTCGGTAGATATATACGCCGAACTCACACTCCCAGCGGATCGCGCGGAGCTTTCAAGTTTACAAATCACCCAACAATGGCAAGAAAAAACAGGGGCATTGGAAGGGGCAACAGAACTAAGCTTTAACGCATCAGAGCAAACAGGTGGCGGCTTCGCTCTGCAAATTTTCAGCAAAAATGATGCGTCGCTACGAGAAGCCAGCGAGCTAATCATCGAGAAAATCCGAAGTATTCCTGGCACTCGTAATGTCAGACAGGATTTAAAACCCGGACAACCTCAATTACGCCTAACGTTAAAACCCGAAGCAAGACATTTAGGTTTTAGTGATGAATACCTGGCTTCTCAGATTGGTGGCCGCTTCGGCGGTATGGAGGCGCTACGAGTCCAACGGGGCTCAGAGGAGGTTAAAGTTATTGTCCAAGATAACAAAACATCCCGCAATACTCTGTCGGATTTACTCAATATGCGCGTTATAGACAACAATGGGAAAAGCTTCCCGATCACCGCAATTGCCAATATTCATTCGTCTTATGTGACAGACTACGTCGCCCGCCGTGATGGAAAAAGAGTAAATACCATTTACGCAAGTTTGGATAAGAAGCAACTATCACCTTCAGAGTTAGGCACAGAAATATTTGGTGAATTTTCTGAAGAACTCGAAGCACACTTCCCAGGTGTAGAAATCCAGGAAGCAGGAGAACTTGAAGAAATTTTCAGTATTAAAGGAAACCTAATCAGAGCATTGATGTTCACCAGCGTATTAATCTATGTTTTATTGGCGATACCCCTTAAATCCTATAGCCAACCCTTCATTATCATGTCGGTAATCCCCTTTGGTTTCGTCGGAGCAGCAATTGGCCATCAAGTGATGGACGTCCCCCTAAGCTTACTATCATTTTTCGGGATGCTAGCGCTAGCGGGTGTGGTCGTGAACGATTCCTTAGTCATGCTAACACGCTACAACCAAGCCAGAGCAGAAGGTTTCAATGTACACTACGCATTAAATGAAGCAGGCTTAGGCCGATTTAAAGCTATCTTTCTTACCACCACCACAACCATTGCAGGCCTCACCCCACTAATGCTTGAAACCTCAGAGCAGGCGCAATACCTGATTCCAGCAGCGATATCTTTAGCCTTTGGTGAATTATTTGCCACCGCGATCACACTGATCCTCATTCCGGTTCTAATCGCAATATTTAACGACCTTCATACCCTGTGGGTTACCAATAAATAAAAGAAAGAAAGGTGTGTGACGAAATTCGCCACACACCTTTTGGATAAACATTATTTTTACATGTTCAGTTTTGCTAGTTCGATTTAAAAGGAATACGAATATCCCAACATTAAACCCTCTGTGTCAGCCTTTTCAACGATTGGACTATCAAGGAGACGATCCGATAATCGGTTGATAGTCGCACTTAATGTTACGCTATGGTGATGATAAAAATCATAACTAACCCCAAACCCAACACTCCATATAAATGCAGAACCTGGACGGTATTGAGTACGATCCACTCGAGCATCAACCTCACTAACACCATAGTAATAGTCGCTCACTTCGTGACTCATCCACAAAACACCAATTTCTGGGTACGCCGTCCAAGAACCTGATGTAAAGGAATAAGAATAGGAAAGTTCCGCGACATGCCCTTCGTGACCACCACTGATGTCACGGCTAACCTCTAGCGAAAATTCACCATAGGATGATTCAACAAAAGCATTGATGCCTGCAACGATAACAGTATCCAGCTTTCGCATATCGGCAAGTTTCTCGCTGTCACCCCGGTCTTTATCACCAACATGATCCAAGCCAGTCGTTAACGCTAACACCCAGTGGTCGCCACCAGCAAAGAAACTACCTACGCGATCACCTGAGATAAAAATTGTCTTCCAACGCGCTTCTATCAAGGGCATCGTTGCATTTTCGCTCTTACCTTGCAAATATTCGGATGATTGGTTTATCAGGGAGACACCAATACTTATATCACTATCATTGGTAGAATCACTTTCCGCCTGAGCATGAGACCCAAGCAAAGCAGATGCGGTAAAGGCAGAGATTAATTTCATTTTCATATATACACTCCTGGAATGAACCATGAGTGTATGGAAGAGGGTATTAATATTTTCTTAAGAAGCGGGAAGGCCCAAGGCCAAAAAAAGGTCAATTCTATTCGTTGCTTGTTCCGTCTCAAGAGTCAGCAACTGACGCTCAATCTCGTAAAGACTGAGTTTTTCTGCCAACCATTGCTCATACTCTGCAAGGCCATTTCGATATTGGGCCTCGATACTGTCATTACGTCGACGTTTTGCAGAATGGGCTTTTTTCATTGCTTGAATTTGTTTTGCCAAATACCGCTCCTTTTTCGACAAAGACTCCACTTCAAAATAGGCGCCCTCCAAGGTTCGGCGATACTCAACCAAGGATTTTTGCGCATCAAGCTCTGCTATTTTTACAGCGGCCTCCATACGACCACCATTAAATACCGGCTGGATTAGTTGCCCCAATAGGCTCCAAACAGGATCTTTAGCCAATAAATTCTGGTTTCCAGTAGAGGTTTGCGACACATCTAGGCTTAGTGAAAAGCTGGGAAATAAAGAACGATAGGCAATATCACTACGGGTATCTGCACGCGTGACATTCACCAGAGCCACTAAAACATCAGGACGATTAAGTAAGTACTTACCAGGCACCTGCGCATTGGGTAGACCCAACGTTACCCTTTCTTGGGGGAATTCTAAATGTTGGCCAAAAAAACCCGTCAAACGTCGAGCTGAAGTTTCAACGTCGGCAAACTCAGCGTTGGCCTGGCTAAGCTGAGAACTAGACTGCCGATAATTCGCTCGTGCTTCTTCCAGATCCACAAGCGCAATTCTACCAATAAGAATTTGTTGTTCTGAACGAGTTACTGCATTCTTGAGTAAAACCGTCGAATTTTCAGCAAGCCCTTGTAGTTCCTTCGTAATGGAAAGGTTAAGACGTAATTTTAGCGCCTGTGCAATCAAAGAACGTTTTAGTGCATCTTGCTGAAGACGACTAATGCGAAGATCCAACCTTGCACCTTCTTCTTGTTTTTTTATTTTCCCCCAAAGGTCAAGTTCCCATGAAACCTGGGTACCTAATTGATAACGACTCTCGTATTTTTTCCCATACTCAATATTTTTTTGCCGGTTTGCTGACGCATTCAGATTTAACTCAGGTTTCTGATGGCTTGTCGCCTGTTTGAGTAATAACTCTCGTTGGTCAAGTTCCAAATTGGACACTTGAAGTTCGTGAGAATGATTCAAAACCGTTGCCAGCCATTCCTTCATCACCGGGGAATCCACTACATCAACGAGGGAACGCTTATCACTTTCATCCAACTCCCATTCGATCGACCAATTCTTTGGAAGTCTCGTTTCCACCTCTGCAGAGTTGGCATAATGAAGAGGCTGACTCACACAACCTCCCAGAAGAAAAACAACTACGATTAGAACATATTGCATAAAACACACTCCTAATTTTATCAGGAGTATCGTTCAAACGACCTTAAGGTAATGTTAAGGGGGGTTCTCGACTGTAATGACACCTTACAGAGCTCATCGCTACTGTTAATTCGTACATAAGATTGAACAAGCATACCTCTATACGACCCATTATACTGGAGGATTCGAGATAAGTTTGAACAAAATATTCAGCAATAACTTGAATAAACTTCATTTCAGGCTTTATTTCAGGCTTTATTTCACATTAACAGAACTGTTTTCCAACGCAAAAGTTGATGTAAGAAATTTTTTATAGGACAGAGCCTCTTTCGGATTTGAAAAATGAGCTTCCAAAAAAGAATACACAGCCATTTTGGTTAGCACTAACTGCTCCCCTGGCGCAATTGATGCGGGTAGCGGCATATTCTGACAGGGCAAATTATTGGCATTGTTGAAATTGATGCCTACGTCTGTCTCTCCCAACACTGAAAATGGATTGTTAATTTCCTTCGGAATATGATCAAGCAAAAAGGAGCAGCCTACATCATCCGGATTATTATTCCAACGAAAAATCTTTTCTGAAATATCCGCAAACCCAGTATGACTACCATTGGCAATGGTCACAATGGTGACATCATTCTTTTTGCCTTTGAGCGTTCCTGCATTGCTATCATAACTAACCATCGCATCGATGCTACCGGCGATGTATAACAAAGGAATGTCCGGTTCGTCAAAATACGACTTATTAAAAAAACTCGTAGGTCCAGCAATGGATATTGCCGCATCAACCCTGTCATCACGAAGCTCCTTATGATAAGCCACAAGCATTGTAGTTAACCCACCAAACGATAAACCTGCGGTGGCAATGTTGTCTGCATTTATATGTTTATAGAGGTTGTCACTCGGGTCTTCGTTCCTTGCAATAAGATAATCGATTACAAAACTTATATCTCCTGGCTGACTGGTAATATCACTTAAATTTGGCCCTCCCGGTGCATTGAAATTTGAAGCTGGGTAATCGAATGACACCATCACATAACCTCTTTTGGCAAGGAATTCACCCAGGTAATCACTTTCTTCATGGAACGACATAAAACCGTGGCTGTAGATTACGAGCGGAAATCCTTGTGACAAATCTTCGGGCTTTACATCTGGTACCCAGATTTTTCCATCAAACGTTCTACGCTCCACACCCTCAAAATCACCCATCGCAGGGGTTGCTCTGGATTCGTCTGTGGCCGCCAGTGATTCTATTCGGTAATCGTATTTCACGGTGTTTAGAATTGATTGACTTTCGACACCCTGGAGCTCGTATGCAGGCGGATTAAACACTATCGTTGCCCCCACTAAGATGGGCAGAAGCAATACCGTTATCGCGATGATGGCTTTTCTCATGTTTTGTACTCCTTTGACTCTAGTGTTATCACTGAGTCCAGTATAATATGAGAAAAAGTACTATTCTATCATGTTATGGATTCCTCCTGTAATGCCTTTCAAAACTGAAAAAATCCTTAAAAATCAAAAGCGTATACCGAAACAAGCACGTGCCTTGCTAAAGTATCACCGCGTATTGGACGCCTGTTCTCGGGTTTTGGCCACCCATGGATACGCAAAAACCACAATGACTGAAATCGCCTTAGAAAGTGATTTGCCTTACGCCACCATTTACCAATATTTTGACAACAAGCAGGATGTTTTTGCGGCTTGGTTTGATCGAATGAGCGAAAGGCTGTTTGAGCAACTAGTTAGAACAAAAGAGCTAAATCAAAATCTCTCCATTGAAGATTACGTAGAGCTATTGATAAAAAGTACGTTATTGATTGTCTCCGCATCGAAAGAAACACTACATCAATTGTTTTACGCAATACCCCACCTTTTAACATCCAAAATAATTTCAACTATAGAAGAAAAAGCCGTGAGGCTCACAACCTTAGTGTTCAATGATGAGATTAAAACCTACGGGCTATCCGAAGTGAATTATAGCGTTAAGATATTAACCAAGATGATCAACGGATACATAACGCAACTCATACTAGAGGCGGACGCTGTAATAAATGTAGAAAAAGACAGCGCTGAACTTTCTCTTATTGTTAATCTCTACCTGAAAACAAAAATAAATCATTAGCTTTTTTTGTTTACTTACGACTACCAACACTTGCTCGCTTGTTCCGCAAACCGGACAAACGGGGAACGTTACTTCTTGGCAGCCTGATCCTTTTTGAGCTTGACGCAATCAGGTAACCCATCGCAGGTTTTGGCGTTAAACTTCTTCCTTGATTTCCCAATCATCTTTTCGAAATACCTGATCTCCCTTTTACTATATGGAACAGGGTTATTGTATCTGTTTTCTGTTATCCCAATAACATGACTCAGCATTGTTTCCGGCACCCCTGAGGACACATCAAACAAAATCAAACCTCCGCCAAATTCCCTTTACTCTCCAACCATTGCTTCCTATCTCCCGCTCTTTTCTTCGCGAGGAGCATATCCATTACTTTATGAGTATCATCTCCATCTTCAATAGTCAGCTGTACTAAGCGACGAGTGTCTTTTGCCATCGTAGTTTCGCGTAATTGCAACGGGTTCATTTCACCCAAACCTTTAAATCGTTGCACACTGATGTTACCGCGTTTTTTCTCAGCTTTTATTCGATCCAACACACCCTCTTTTTCCGCTTCATCCAGGGCGTAATATACATCTTTTGCAATATCGATTCGATAAAGTGGCGGCATTGCTACATACACATACCCGGCTTTCACTAAAGGCTTAAAATGCTGTAAAAACAATGCACACAATAACGTGGCGATATGTAGCCCATCAGAATCAGCATCAGCAAGGATACAAATTTTATGGTAACGCAAGTTGTCCGTATTATCTGATGCCGGATCAGCGCCAATCGCAACTGATATATCGTGAACTTCTTGAGAGGCTAAAATCTCGGTAGAATCAACTTCCCAGGTATTAAGTATCTTTCCACGCAACGGCATAACCGCTTGAAAAATTCGATCGCGCGCCTGTTTCGCCGAGCCGCCAGCAGAGTCTCCTTCCACTAAAAACAATTCAGATGCCTCTGGATCTTGGCTAGTACAATCAGCTAACTTTCCTGGCAGAGCTGGCCCAGAAGTTATTTTTTTACGAACGACTTTTTTACTGGCACGCATACGTTTTTGTGCGTTGTTAATGGCGTATTCTGCTAATGCATCACCATCATCCGTATGCTGATTCAACCAAAGACTAAAGGAGTCTTTTACAACACCAGATACAAACGCCGCCGTTTGACGTGAGGATAAACGCTCTTTGGTTTGACCAGAAAACTGAGGGTCTTGCATTTTTACGGACAATACATAACTACAACGCTCCCAAATATCATCCGGTGTTAGCTTCACACCACGGGGCAACAAGTTACGGAATTCACAATATTCCCGCATCGCTTCCAACAATCCGGTACGGAACCCGTTTACGTGAGTACCGCCTTGAATCGTTGGTATTAAATTAACATAACCTTCCGTTGTTAACTCACCACCTTCGGGTAACCATTGCACCGCCCAATCTACGGCTTCTGTTTCTGCCGCCATCGATCCAACAAACGGCTCTACCGGTAATAGAGTCCAACCTTGGTTTGCAGCTATTAAATAATCTTCCAATCCATTTTCATAACACCATTCATGGGTTTCATCCGCTTTTTCATCAAAAAACTTAATGGCTAATCCGGGACACAACACTGCCTTGGCGCGTAATAGATGGACTAACCGCGGTACCGAGAAATTGACTGAATCAAAATACTGGCCGTCCGGCATAAAACGGATAGCGGTACCTGTATTTCGCTTGCCACAAGTATCAATCACTTCAAGATCAGACGCTTTTTCACCATTTTGAAACCCAATGCGATGCACTTCGCCACCACGTTTGATGGTCACTTCCAACACTTTGGTCAAAGCGTTTACCACTGAAATACCCACTCCGTGCAAACCACCGGAGAACTGATAGTTTTTATTGGAAAACTTGCCCCCTGCATGCAGAGTACTAAGAATCACCTCAACACCAGGCTTACCTTTCTCCGGATGAATATCCACAGGCATACCACGACCATCATCAGTGACTTGCAACGAACCATCTTTGTACAGAATAACGTCGATAAAACTTGCGTGTCCGGCTAACGCCTCATCGACACTGTTATCGATAACTTCTTGAGCAAGGTGGTTAGGCCTTGCGGTATCGGTGTACATTCCAGGTCGTTTTCTGACGGGATCCAATCCTGACAGGACCTCAATGGAATCAGCGTTATAATCTTCGTTTGCCATAAGCTTTTACGTACTCTTTAAAATAAGAAAGCCAGAATACCTGGCAATTGTGTTTCAAACTCATCAAACCCATGAGAGCCTCCTGGCTGTATGATTTGACGGCTTTTAGAATATTTTTCTACACCTTCTTTGTAATCTAAAACTTCATCACCTTTTTGACTGAGCAATAAGTAACGCTCTGGCAAGGTAACCGGGTCAACATCCATCCGTTGCAGTTGTTGGATATTAGCTTCGGTAAAGTTGTATTCCTCTCCGGTATACACATTTTTATTGATACCAAGATAGTTTTTTAACAATCGATACGGTCTTACTGCGGGATTAACTAACACCAAAGGCAGGCGATACTTTTCAGCAATCCAAGTGCCATAGAATCCCCCCATAGAGCTTCCTATAAGGCCGATCACAGGTTTTTCCCCTTTCTGTTCACTGGCAGAAATACACTCGTTCACTGCCGCATCAAGCGTGGAAATAGCACTTTCAGGGCAATAAGACAATTCAGGTACACGATAATCCACTGAAAACACACAATTTTGAAGGTAGTCGGCGATTAGACAGGCCTTTGCTGACTTAGGAGAACTGTTAAAGCCATGAATGTAAAAAAGATAACGCGATACTGACACTTCAGGTTCTTTGCTCGTGGGTTACGGTGAAGGGGTTTCTAACTATGAACGTGGGATCTTAGCACAAGGGTTTATCAATATCCTTTAATCGTGTAATCCACTTCAAACACAACTTCTTCTACCCGAGAAACTGTACTTTCTACACTACCATCTGGGTATAAATCAAACCATCGATAACCTGGTGCTTTGTCATCTACCGCAAAGTCTTCACTATCTGGCTTAAACTGAACACATGTTGAGGGTATGGAGAACAACTTAACACCCTTACGCTCCGCCTCGTACACTTGATGGACATGGCCCCAAATAATGGCTTTAACATGATCAAACTGATCCAGGATATTAAATAGCTCATCGGCGTTACCAATAATTTGATCATCTAACCAGGGGCAGCCGACCTGCACGGGTTGATGATGCATACACACCATAACGTGATGATCTTTTGTTTGCTCAAGAGCGCCTTGCAAAAACGTAAGCTGCTCTTCTGCAAAATTACCGGGCACTGATCCTTCAACAGTGGAGTCTAATAAAATAATGCGCCAACCCTGAAACTCTATCACCATAGGGCAACATTCTTCGGCTCGCTGCTCTACGCTCATTCTATTGGTAATATCGTGATTTCCTGGCAACCAATAAACAGGCTGAGCAAATCGATTCATGTGCTGATGAAAGCGCTGATAAGATGCTGCACTGCCATCTTGGGAGAGGTCACCAGTAGCGAGGTATATATCAACCGCAGGCTGTTCTAATTCGATAAGATCCAATACCTTACCCAGGCTAAATTCAGTATTTAACCCCAACAGCTTACCTTGATCGCTCTCAAACA
>CAJXXT010000188.1 GCA_913063495.1 uncultured Gammaproteobacteria bacterium
TTCCTTTGGAGAGAGGTCAATGAGTACTGACAGCGTAAATGAAGGGCGTCGCCGATTTTGGATTGGTGCTACTTCAGCGGTAGGCGCTGCTGGCGCGGTAGGTCTAGCGGTTCCATTTGTAAAATCGTGGAGTCCTAGCGCAAAAGCAAAGTCGGCAGGTGCACCTGTAGTCGCGGATTTTAGTAAGTTGGAACCAGGTCAAAAAATGACGGTTGAGTGGCGGGGCAAGCCTGTATGGATTGTGCGCCGTACCCCTGAGTCAATGAAAACGTTGACGGATGTTGAGGGTAGCTTGCGTGACCCTGGCTCGGAAAATAGTAACCAGCCTGTATACACTAAAAACCAAGGGCGCTCTATCGAAGGGCATTCTGAGATTGTAGTGCTTGTTGGTATCTGTACGCACCTTGGTTGTTCCCCTCTGTATCGCCCTGATGTGGGTGCAGCAGATTTGGGTGGCGATGAGTGGATGGGTGGTTTTTTCTGTCCTTGTCATGGTTCAAAATTTGACTTGTCTGGACGCGTATTTCAAGGGGTTCCTGCGCCAACAAACCTTGATGTGCCTCCCTATTATTACATCTCAGATACAGTAATAAAGATTGGTGAAGACGGAGAGGCTGCATAATGAGCATGTTTCAAAATATGATGACATGGGTTGATGATCGCTTCCCAGCCACCAAAATGTTCGAAGATCATATGAGCAAATATTATGCTCCTAAGAACTTTAACTTTTGGTATTTCTTCGGTGTCCTGTCTATGGTTGTGTTGGTAAACCAGCTATTGACAGGTGTTTGGTTGACCATGATGTATAACCCTTCTGGCGAAGGCGCGTTCGCTTCGGTAGAAATGAACATTATGCGTGATGTCGACTATGGTTGGTTGTTACGTTATATGCATTCAACAGGGGCGTCAGCTTTCTTTGTTGTTGTATATCTGCATATGTTTCGAGCATTGTTATATGGCTCGTATCGACAGCCTCGCGAGCTTGTGTGGGTGTTTGGTATGCTAATATTTTTTGTCCTTATGGCAGAGGCCTTTATGGGCTACTTGCTTCCATGGGGGCAAATGTCTTACTGGGGGGCGCAGGTAATTATTTCGCTACCAGGAGCGATACCCTATGTTGGTGATGCGTTAATGGAATGGATTCGTGGGGATTATTTGATCTCTGGGATTACCCTGAATCGCTTTTTCGCACTGCATGTTGTTGCATTCCCAATCATCTTATTGGCCTTGGTTGTATTGCATATCATTGCTTTGCACGAAGTAGGGTCAAATAACCCTGATGGAATTGACATTAAAGCTAAGAAAGACGAAAACGGAAAGCCTTTGGATGGAATACCTTTCCACCCTTATTACACGGTACATGATCTTGTTGGTATCGTCGTTTTCTTGATTGTTTTCTGTATCGTACTGTTCTTCTTCCCTGAAGGTGGGGGTTACTTCCTAGAGAAACCTAACTTTGAGCCAGCCAACCCGTTAAAGACACCTGACCATATTGCGCCTGTGTGGTACTTCACACCGTTCTATGCGGTGCTAAGGGCGATACCTGACAAATTGATGGGTGTTATTGGCTTTGGAGTCTCTGTGGCGATATTGTTTGTGCTGCCTTGGTTAGATCGTAGCCCAGTGAAATCTATTCGCTATAAAGGCTTTTTCAGCAAGTTTGCTTTAGCGGTTTTTGCGGTTACATTTATCGTTTTGGGTATTTGTGGTGTTAAGAACCCTGGTGATCATGCATTTGGTTTATCCTTTATTACGTATAGTACGGTTGGTCAAATTGCTACGGTACTTTACTTTGCCTTCTTTATTGGTATGCCTTTCTGGACATCAAGGGAAGCAACTAAACCAGTTCCAGAACGGGTAACGGGGTCGCACTGATGAAAAAGTTAATAGTATTGTTAGTTGCTATGAGTTTGCCAATGTTGGTGCAGGCTTCATCAGGTAAAAATGAGCATATTGTTACTGCTCCGATTAATATGGACGATAAAGCATCGTTGCAAAAAGGCGCGCAGCTTTTCGTTAATAACTGTCAGGGCTGTCATTCGGCGAATTTCATGCGTTATGAGCGGGTTTCTGATGATTTGGAAATTCCTGCTGATATCATGATGGAGAATCTTGTATTCACTGGCGGTAAGATTGGTGATGTGATGGTATCTGCTATCCCTCAAGATTTGGCCAAAAAATGGTTTGGTACGGCGCCTCCTGATTTGTCATTACAGGCTCGTGTGCGTG
Organism: uncultured Gammaproteobacteria bacterium; assembly: GCA_913063495.1. Lineage (GTDB taxonomy): Bacteria > Pseudomonadota > Gammaproteobacteria > Pseudomonadales > Ketobacteraceae > 42-54-T18. Next base: position 2,230 of record CAJXXT010000188.1, read on the forward strand.
GGGCTGATTGGGTTTATTCTTATTTGACGACCTTTTATGCTGATGAGTCTCGACCTTGGGGTGTTAACAACCACGTATTTAAAGACGTTGGTATGCCTCATGTTTTGCAGACTATGCAAGACAGCTTGGGTGAGAAGGAGTTTAAAACCAATATGGCCGACTTGACCAATTACATGGTTTACATGGCGGAGCCAATTCGTGCGACGCGTGAAAGCCTTGGTTATAAGGTTATTGCATTCTTGTTTGTACTGCTGTTCTTTGTTTACATGCTGAACAGAGAGTATTGGAAGGATGTTCATTGATCTTGAAGGTTAATGACGTGCTTAGTTATAGAACATAACGATAAAAAGGGTGCCTGTTTGGGGTACCCTTTTTGTCGTTATGTTTATGTTTTTTTGTTTGATTTTTAGTAGTTAAATTCTAACCGTAAACTCTAGGGAGTGACTTCATGGGTGTGGTTGCAAAACGTTCTTCGATGATATTTTATTCTGATGGCAATGATCACTATAGCCATCGAGTGCGTATAGTTTTGGCCGAAAAAGGGGTTACCGTTGATATTCTTGACGTGGACTTGGCGAGTAAGCCGGAGGATTTGGCAAGTTTGAATCCTTACAATGAATTGCCAACGTTGGTTGATCGTGAACTGACACTGTATGAACCCAATGTGATGATGGAATATTTGGATGAGCGTTTTCCGCATCCTCCATTGTTACCTGTTTATCCAGTTGAAAGAGCGAGAAGTAGACTTTGGTTATACAGAATTGAGCGTGACTGGGCTCCACTGGTTGCATTGGCTCTTGATCCATCGGCAGATCCAGCTGAATCAGACAAGGCTAAAGAAAAATTCAAAGAAAGCTTAACCGCTATCGATCCGATTTTCTCTGAGATGCCTTATTTCATGAGCGAAGAATACACGTTAGTGGATTGCTGTATGGCTCCTATTTTATGGCGCCTTCCTGTAATGGGCATTGAAATGGATCGAGCCAAGACACCTAATTTAATGGCTTATATGGATCGCTTGTTTGAGCGTGAGTCATTTAAGGCGGCCTTGTCTGACTTAGAAAGTGATATGCAACACGGCCATTGATCTTGTTGCTTGTTAGTGCCAAATGGGATTGCCGTTTGGTGCTAACATGACTGTTTGACGTTAGCATGACTGTGCGATTTGCTTAGTTGTACAATGGGGTGAGTAGGGGGAGTAATGACGGATATCACTGAAGAGGCGATGTCTCCAACGAGGCCTTATTTTGTGCGGGCTTTGTACGAGTGGATTGTCGATAATAATTGCACACCTTATTTATTAGTTGATGCAAATTATCCGAAAGTTGCAGTGCCGACGGAGTTTGTTGATGATGGCAAAATCGTATTAAATTTAACACCTTCGGCGATTCGGCATTTGCATATGGATAACGAGTACGTGCAATTCTCGGCTCGTTTTGGTGGCCGGTCTAGGGAAATCTATTTACCTATTGGTGCTTTGCTAGCAATATATGCCAAAGAAAATGGTAAGGGTATGTTTTTTGAGGCGGGGGAAATTGAACCTCCACCTGGCCCTGGTGAGGATGCTGGCGGGGATGTCGCGAGCAAGCCTTCGATTGTTGGTCGGCCGAGCCTGAAAGTGGTCAAATAACAAAAGCTAGGCATAAAAAAACCTCTGAGGAATCAGGGGTTTTTTTATGCCTAGCTTTTGTTAGGGGGGCTGCTTCTATGGCGCGAGCATATTCACCTATACTGTAATCTTAACGGTTGCGTTGCAATTGTCTTTAAACTTTTTGAAATTATGAGATTGTTATGGCGGGGTTAGGACAAGTCAATCAACGCGGTGAGCAGGAGACCTTAGTCGGTCGAGAATTGAATGGAGCATATAGGATTGAGCGCCAGTTGGCTGATGGTGGCATGAGTTTGGTCTTTGTCGCTGAGCAGATAAGCCTGGGGCGTAAGGTGGTTGTTAAAGTTTTGCGGCCAGGCTTTGATGACGAGGACTTTATTCAATTGTTTTTGCGGGAAGCAAGAATAAATAGCCAAATCAATCACCCGTCTGTGGTTAGTGTATTTGATTTTGGGAGAACAGATGATGGTATTGTCTTTATTGCCATGGAGTTACTGGATGGCGTGACATTGGGAGATGTTGTTGAGAGCGAAGGCTCTTTGCCAGTTGGTAATGTTGTGTGGTTGATGGAGCAGGTGTGTGCGGGTATACATGCGGCACATAAGTTGGATGTCGTTCATCGAGATTTAAAACCGAACAATATTATGGTTGTGCAGGTCACGGGTGGCGACACGCTTGTGAAGGTTTTGGATTTTGGTATTAGTAAACCTTTGGGTGAAGAGGACCTTAAACATACTAAATTGGGCATGGTGATGGGTACGCCAGGTTATCTTTCACCTGAGCAGATTAAGGGAGTTCCTGTTGATCCTCGCGCAGATGTATACGCATTGGGGGCATTATTGTTTTTTGTGTTGTCGGGGAAACGCCCTTTTTCGGGGGCTAGTCATGAATCGATTATGGCTAAACAATTATCGGGTGACGTACCTAAATTATTAGATATGTCGATAACGGACGCTTTGGTGTTGTCGTTGCAACCCGTTATTGATCAAGCAATGGCTGTGGACAGGGAGGTGCGTTATGCCGACGTAAAGGCCTTTTGGCAAGCGTTGTTGGATCATTCAAAGCAGTTTGAAAAAGTTGTTATTGATGGCGAGGGTGATGGAGAAGTAAGGAACTCATCAAGCTGGAATGTGATGTCTAATGGTGGGTTGTTAGATGGAGCCATAGAGGAAAATGTGAAAATAGAGCTGCAACGGGTATTGAAAATGTCTGAAAGCCAAGCGCAGCAACTTATTGAAACCTCAAAAAATATTGTGATTCGTAAAAGCCTTAATAAAAAGGATGCACAACGATTTAAGACGGTCTTTTCTCGCATTGGGTTGCGGGTTTCGGTTGTGGCTGCAGAAGTTGGTGGGTTGACACAAGATTCTGGGTCATTACCAACACCTGGAATGGTGCAGCCGATGACGCTTACTCAGTTACAAAAAGCGGGTAAACAGCAGGTGCAATCTTCAAGTTTGGTACAGTCTAGCTTGGATGGGCGAAGTTACGAGAATCAGCGTGTTGAAACGCAAGCAGCGCCAACAGCAAAGGCGGCAAAAACGTCAACCAAGCGAATTTATATGCTGTTATTTATGGTCTTGGTGGTGGGGCTTGGTGTGGGCGCGTATACCCCGTGGCGATATCATGTGAGTGATTTTTGGGTTCGAGATGTTATGGGCGAGGAAGCCCCGAGGGGGGTGATGCCGCATCAGGTTACGATAGGTATGTCTGCGGCATTTCAGGGAGGGGCAAAAGAATTAGGTAGGGCGATGCGATTGGGGGTGGAGGCGTATTTTCATCGCGTGAATGCAAATGGTGGGATCCATGGCAGGGCGCTGGAGTTGAATGCGTTAAATGATGGTTATGAGCCAGGTGTCGCTATAGAAAATATGACAGTTTTTACAGATAAAGAGTCGGGTGTGTTTTCTCTGTTGGGTAATGTCGGCACCCCTACAGCGCGTGCTATTTTACCGATAGCGTTGAGGGAACGTATGTTGGTTATGGGAACGCTCTCGGGAGCTGAAGTGCTGAGAAAGGATCCCCCTGATCGTTATGTTTTTAATTATCGAGCAAGTTATGCTGAAGAAACTGCAGCAATGATCCATTATTTTGTAAAGGTGAAGAAGTTGCGGCCAGAAAGGATTGGGGTGTTTTATCAAAATGACAGTTACGGTAGGGACGGTTTATCTGGTGTGGTTGATGCGTTGCAAGATTATGGTGTCGCAAGAGAGAATATAATTACGGCGGGTTATGAGCGGAATACCGTTCAGGTTGAAACGGCAGCGCATCAGTTTGATGACAAGATTGATTCGCTTGATGCGGTGGTACTCGTTAGTACGTATTCGGCTAGTGCGGCATTTACACGGTTGATGCGTGAGCAGGGTTTCTTGGGGGCGCTCGGGAATGTGTCTTTTGTTGGTGCGCGAGCTCTAGCTGAAACTTTTCAGGAGATTGGTGGGGGGATCGGTGAAAATATATTGGTGACGCAGGTTGTACCAATGTACGACTCTTATGCGTCTGGGGTGTTGCAGTATAGAGAGGACTTTTCTCGCTTCTTTCCCAATGAGGAACCTGGTTTTGTCTCACTTGAAGGGTATATAGTCGCGGCATTATTTTGCAAAGCTTTGCAGCGGGTGGGGCGATATTTCACAATGGATGACGTCGTCGGTGCGTTGGAGTCATTTTCGTCGGTAGAGCTAGGTGTGGGGCAGCCATTAAGTTTTCATGTGTCGGATCATCAAGCTAGTCATCAAGTGTGGGGCAGCAGAATTACGGCGGAAGGGGTATTTGAAGAGGTGGATTTAAAGAAGGTAAGGTTGTAGTTGTATCGGTCATAGGCTTGCTTAAGGGAGCTTGTGCGCTACAACCGATACGGAGGTGCTAATGCGTGTGTGCTAGTTGAGATACTCGACAATTTTAACGATTTTCTGTACGCCATAAATTAAACGGGTGATGGCAACGGCATCGGCTGCTTCTTTTTGTGTTAGTAAGCCCATAAGGTAAACTGTACCGTTTTCAGTGACAACTTTAACTCGACCTGAAGGAAAGTCAGTGGTAAATAACATTTGGTTTTTGATTTTTGTGGTAAGCCAGCCATCATTTACTCCTGCCATATAAGATACGGGGCCGGCGACAGTGAGTTCATTGTGAACTTTTCTGACTGCTCTGACCTTTTGAGCAATAGATGAGGCGCCTTCAAGTAATTGTTGCGACTTTATCTGGCCTACAACTAAAACAATCCCGTTGTAGGAAATAGCGCTAACATTACCCTCTTTGTAGCCAATGTCCGCGTTGTACAAATTTGCGAGGATTTTAGTTTCAATACTTTCGTCTTCAATATAAGACCCAAAAGTGCGAGTCCCCGGATCTTCATCAATTTGCTCAGATCCTGAAGAGGCCGAGAGTATTGAGGCACACCCTGAAAGCCATTGTGATGCGAAAAATAAGCTGCATATTAATAATGGTTTTAACAACAGGTTTAACCGCCGACTTCGGCTTGATGTTCTATTCATTGTTTTCTTAACCCTTGTCATTATTCAATGCCAAATAGTTGGCCGTCAATTAAGTCGCATAGTGCGTGAATGCATAGCAAATGGACTTCTTGTATACGAGCGGTGGAGTTGGAAGGTACTCTGATCTCGACATCGTCGGCATGTAGTAAGTTTGTTACATCACCACCATCTTTGCCGGTAAGTGCAACAACTCTTACTTCTCGGTCGTGTGCGGCCTGTACGGCTTGCAGAATGTTTGATGAATTACCACTTGTAGTTACCGCTAAGAGTACGTCACCAGGGAGTCCTAAGGCGCGTATTTGCTTAGAGAATATTTCGTTGTAACTGTAGTCGTTAGCGATGGATGTTAGTGTAGATGTATCCGTAGAAAGAGCGATAGCAGGCAGTGCTGGGCGCTCTCTTTCGAAACGGTTTAGCATTTCAGACGAAAAATGTTGTGCGTCACCTGCAGAGCCTCCGTTACCACAGGTTAATATTTTACCGTTATTTAGTAGGCTTTGTACCATTGCTTCACCAGCAGCGACAATGGCGGAAGGGATAACATCACGAGCTTGTGTTTTAGCTTCGATGCTAGCGTCGAATAATTCAAGAACACGATCTTCTAATGTCATGGTTGGGTCTCTTTCATTTGTATGGCGTTATTGTTTAATGCTGTTGTTTCGTTCTATTGCTTGGTGCCGCATTGGCTAAGTAGGGATTAAGGGTAACAAACCATATTGTAAACTTAAAACGCATTCCTTATCCAGGTTGTTTCTCTTGTCTTCTGCTTGGGGCAGTAGTCAATGCCTACTACGTCGAAACGGCAGGGAATTTCTACGGTTTTGAAGCGCTTAAGCATATAAAGTTGCGCTGTTTTAATCAGTTTCTTTTGTTTGCTGTAGGTCACGCTATCGATGGCAGAGCCGTAGCCAAGTTTTCGACGGAACCTTACTTCTACAAATACCAGAGTGTCGCCGTCATGCATGATGAGATCGATTTCCCCTGTTTTTTCCAAAAAATTGCGCTCTCTAAAGAGCAGCCCTTGATGCTCTAAATATGTCTTGGCTTGTTGTTCTGCTTGGTTGCCAATTTGCGTTTTGGGGCTGCTGTTGCAAAGGCTGGGTTCTCCATTGTTGTTGGTTCCATTGCTTCTCATCATCACTTCCTTGTGGTTTATCTTTAAGAGGGTCTGCTTCATGTTTTGGTACTGCCCGAGGCGTGCCCTTTTTGATTTTTGCCCAATTTAATTCCCGGAGGATTAGGTTTTCTGGTGACAGTGAAAGAACACCTGTTGCTCCGAAGAATCGAGCGCCGGGAACCCCTGTGAGCAACTGAATGCGGGCATGTAGTCGGTAGGCATCAACCCCCAGCGCATTAAGCCTACGATAGCGTGAGGCGGCATTGGGCCATGCTTGATTAAGGTTCTGTTGAGTTTCTGTTGGTGTTGTTAATAGCCAGGGTATGTCGCAAAACTCCACACCATTAATGTCTCTATCTTTTGATGCCTTCGGTTTTCCACTGTATATGTGGGATGTGGCATATACAGGAATATCGGCTGCATAGTGGAAGTCGAGCAGGGGTTTTATTTGCCGAGCTTGCTTGGGGGATGCCAAAATAAATACAAAGTCGATGTCCTGCCGTCTTCTCGGTTGGAATTCAAATGAAATGCCTAGCATGCGCTTAAGCTGGTTGGCTCGGCTTTGGCTTTGTTGAATCATTAGCATTTGTTTTATGGCTGAGGAGTAGTTGCCTTTATTATCGAAAGTGGCACTAGCGGTGGTGTTGCCACCGAGCTGGGTCCATTGTTCATTAAAAGCGTTGAATACTCTTTCGCCCCAAGGGGTATCTGGGTAGAGTACCGCTGCATTTTTATATTCATATTCTAAGGCGTGAGTGGCGACTTGGCGTGCTTCGTCATCTGGAGATAAGCCAAATTGAAAAAGGTTGGAAGGACTTTGTATGTCGTTAGCACCCCTGTTTAATGCGATGGTGGGGACAGGGAGTCCGCCTTTTTCAGGGTGAGATTCGTTGTATATAGAGTAGTGCTGTAAGGCTTTGACGTTTTCTTTTTGTAGTGCTCCGATAATCAATTCTGCCCCGTCAAGAACCGCTTGTTGATATGTTTTTATAAAGGTATCGGTATTGCTGCTGTCATATACGCGAATTTGCAGTGACGTATGAAGTGGGTCGGTAAGGTTTGTTTTAATGAGTGTGTTATTGGTATCAGTACTCTCTGTATCAGTATAATGCGCTGCCAGAAAGCCATTTTGAATGGCTCGTGATGCGGGAAGGTAGGGGCCTTTTTGTGGAAGTAATAACGCTATCTTGTTAGGGCGCTGTTGAACTAGCTGAGATAATATTGCTAGGCTTTCGGGTAGTGGGGACGCCGCTGGGTGCCCTGGATATTGTGTTAACCAATGGTTTAATGCATTTATCTGAGAATCTAGATTGTCTTGGTAGGCTCGAAATAACCATGCGAGTTGAAACCACCCCTTGGTTTCATCAAAAATAGCTGATAAGGATAGAGGTCGCAGCTCTTCTGCATCCAACGTAGTGAGGTTTAGCCAAATTTGTTGGGTGTTACGCGATCGGGATTTTTCTAGCGTTAGTGAATTGTGAATAAGGTCTTGAGGTGTTTTTGCTGTATTGGTGTTGATGGGGGAGTTGAGAGTGTTGGTGTCGTTTTCACTGCTAATATCGTATTCACTAGGGAGTATCGGCGCAATAAATATACGCTCTCTTGCGGCCGCTAGAAAATTGCCTGAATGCTCCCATGCGATGGCCCTTAGTAAGCTGGATTCTATGGATTGTTTGGTGTCGAGCTTGTTGATGATGTTGGTGAAGTTCATCCTGTCGGTTGTTAAAATTGATACCGCTAACTCAGGGTCGAGGTTGTAAAGCGCTTGAAAAGCCGTTTCAATAATAAAATCTGCCTGGAGCTGAACGGGTAAATAAGTGCTATCAATGGTTGTTAATATATTAGAGGCTTCGGTTATTTTGCCATCTTGTCGCAACAAACGAACTGCTTGTAGTAGCAGTTTTTCTGAGGCCGGTGTCTCTATCTGTTGCGCCTGGGCCAACAAAGAAGCAATTGGGGTGAGTTTTTCGCTATGGCGGCTGGAGTCGTTGATGCGTACCGAGGGGTCACCACAGCCACTTAGTCCAAATCCAACGAATAGTGATGTAGTGAAAAAAAGAATAAAACGCGCGACTCGTTTTGGCATATCTGTACAATCTACCCAAAAATACTAGAAGTTAGGGGGCAATCAGCTTGCCCAAGATGAAGCATCCTATTATAGACTGATATAATAGGAAAAAGTTGCTTCCCTCGAAGAAACCTGACGACAAACTCACAATGACGACTAACTTATGAATCCTGGTAACCTCTACATTGTCGCTACCCCAATAGGGAACTTAAGCGATATTACCTTACGCGCTATAGAAATATTAAAGTCGGTTGATATTGTTGCCGCAGAAGATACTCGCCATAGCCGAAAATTATTCAATGCCCATAATATAAATACCTCCTTGTGGGCGGTGCATGAACACAATGAAGATGTTAAGTCCGGGCAGTTGATAGCGAAGCTTCATGAGGGGAAGTCTGTGGCACTAATTTCCGATGCGGGAACCCCTTTGATTAGCGACCCCGGTTATCGCGTTGTAACTAAAGCTAGGGAGGCGGGTGTGAACGTATACACAGTGCCGGGCCCTTGCGCCGCTGTGGCAGCCTTGAGCGTGTCTGGGTTACCGACGGATCGCTTTTTGTTTATAGGGTTTCTAGCACCAAAGGCAGCCGCCAGGCAAAAGCAACTGCAAGATATACTTGATGAGCAAGCCACGGTTGTATTGTATGAATCTCCCCGACGGATTACGGGGTTGCTCTCGGATATTCAGGCCGTGCTGGGCGCGGATAAAGTCGTGAGCGTCGCAAAAGAGCTGACAAAAACCTTTGAAAGAGTGTTGTCTGGATCCGTTGCTTCAGTGTTATCGCAACTTGAAGGTGACCCTGATCTACAACGGGGGGAGTTTGTTGTTATGGTGGCGGGGGTGCCTAAAAAGAAAGCGGGTGACGATGTGGTGGATGCGACAACGATGGCTTGGGTTGCTATGGCGAAAGAGCACCTGCCTCTTAAGAAAGCTTGTGCTCTGGTCAGTGAAATGACCGGCGTAAAGAAGAACCTGTTATATAAAACTGCACTCGCTGATAAGGAATAACTTGCAACTAGAGCCATTTACAGCTAGTTTGATCAGCGAAAAGTTGGTCAGGCAATCGCTCTCTAATTTATTAGAGGGAGGAAAGTCCGGGCTCCATAG
>CAJXXT010000189.1 GCA_913063495.1 uncultured Gammaproteobacteria bacterium
CCAGAAGCGGTGCTTTTTGTAACGCAGATGGCAATTGACTTTCGTACGCAATTTAAGAAAGACGTTGTTATCGATATTATTTGTTATCGCAGTCGGGGTCATAATGAAGCCGACGAGCCATCGATAACGCAGCCGATGATGTATCAGGTTATTCGTAAGAAAAAATCTCCTCGTCAATTATATGCTGCCCAGCTAGTTGCTGAAGGGTCAATGACTCAGGAAGAGACTGATGCGGTTGTTGAGGATTATCGAAATGCTCTTGATGACGGTTTGCATGTAGCAAAGAGTTTGGTTAAGGAGCCCAATTCTGAATTGTTTGTGGATTGGACGCCTTACCTTGGTCATGAGTATGATGCTTATTACGATACGAGTGTTGATTATAAGAAACTTCAAGAATTGGCTCAGAAGTTAACAACGGTTCCGGAAGGTTTTGTTGTGCAGCGCCAGGTTAACAAAATTATTGAAGATCGAAATAAAATGGCGGCTGGTGCATTAACCGTTGATTGGGGGTTTGCTGAAAACTTAGCGTACGCGTCGTTATTGGATGAGAAATTTCCAGTACGGATTACTGGGCAAGACGTTGGTCGTGGAACTTTTTCTCACCGACATGCGGTATTCCATAATCAAAAAGAAGAAGGTACTTATATACCTTTGAAGTCTGTGGCAGATGAAAATACGCAAATGGATATTTATGATTCATTGCTGTCTGAAGAGGCTGTGCTGGGTTTTGAATATGGCTACTCCACAACGTCCCCGGAAGGTTTGGTTATTTGGGAAGCTCAGTTTGGCGATTTTGCTAACGGTGCTCAGGTTGTTATCGATCAGTTTATCTCATCCGGTGAGCATAAGTGGATGCGATTGTGTGGTTTGACCATGTTGTTGCCTCACGGGTATGAAGGTCAGGGTCCAGAGCATTCTTCCGCTCGACTGGAACGCTATTTGCAATTGTGTGCAGAGCATAATATTCAAGTTTGTGTTCCCACTACACCAGCGCAGGTATTTCATATGTTGCGCCGCCAGGCGGTGAGACCACTAAGAAAGCCGTTGATAGTTATGTCACCCAAGAGTTTGCTGAGACATAAATCGGCAAAATCTACATTTGATGAATTAGCCAATGGGCATTTTCAGTCGTTGATATGTGATTCGTCAGATCAACCTGATGACACGATTCGTCGCGTGGTGATGTGTAGCGGCAAGGTTTATTACGACCTAAAAGATTACCAAGGTCATAATGACAGTAATGATACGGTTCTTGTTCGAATTGAGCAGCTTTATCCATTTCCAGAGAAGGAATTGGAAGAAGTGTTTGCTAAATACCCGAATTTAGAAACGGTTGTTTGGTGTCAAGAAGAGCCGATGAATCAGGGGGCTTGGTACTGTAGTCAGCATCATATGCGTCATGTGCTTCATCGTGTGAATGCATCGTTGTATCTGCATTATGCAGGTCGAGACGCGTCAGCCGCACCAGCGGCAGGCTACATGTCTGTGCATATCGAAGAACAGAAAAAACTTGTCAGCGATGCGTTTACCCTTAGCTAACATCATTTAATGTGCAACAAAGTATAAAGAGATAAGGAATTACAATGGCCACACAGATTAAAGCCCCCCAATTCCCAGAGGCAGTTGCCGATGGCACTGTTGCCACATGGCATAAGCAACCCGGTGATGCGGTTGCAAGAGAAGAATTGCTGGTTGATATTGAGACCGACAAAATTGTATTAGAAATTGTAGCTCCCGCTGATGGCGTGCTTACAGAGATCATTAAGGGTGAAGGCGAAGTAATTGATAGCCAAGAGCTGATCGCAATGTTCGAAGAAGGTGCTAAGGCATCAGGTTCTGCACCAGCAGCGACCGAAAGTGAGGCGGCATCGACACAAAGTGACGATGGGCAAATTGAAGATAATTGGGGCCCGGCAGTTAGAAAGCTTATTGCTGAGAATAATATTGACCCTAGCAAGATATCTGGAACAGGCAAGGGCGGGCGCATCACCAAAGAAGACGTGGTGAAGTTTATGGAAGGTGGGGCGACAAAGGCAGCTCCAGCAAAACCTGCACCTGCTGCAAAACCTGCTGCACCAAAATCAGCTCCAGGCGGAGCTGTTAATTTTGATGCTGGTGATCGTGAAGAGCGCCGAGTACCAATGACACGCTTGCGTGCTCGTGTTGCTGAACGTTTGGTTGAGGCACAACAAACAGCGGCCATGTTAACGACGTTTAACGAAGTTAATATGAAGCCCGTTATGGAAATGCGTAAAAACTACAAAGACCAATTCGAAAAAGCTCACGGTGTGCGTTTAGGGTTTATGTCATTTTTCATTAAGGCTGCAGTTGAAGCCTTGAAGAAGTACCCGTCAGTGAACGCCTCTATTGATGGCACAGATATTGTCTATCACGGTTATTACGATATAGGTGTTGCGGTCTCCTCTAATCGAGGGTTGGTTGTCCCTATTTTGAAAGATACTGACAAAAAGAATTTTGCCGAAATTGAAGCACAAATCGTTGAGTATGGAACAAAAGCTCAGGCAGGAAAGTTATCTTTAGATGAGATGACGGGCGGAACATTTACCATATCTAATGGTGGAGTGTTTGGTTCATTAATCTCAACGCCTATTTTGAATCCACCACAAACGGCAATTTTGGGTATGCATAAAATCCAAGAGCGGCCAATGGCGGTTAACGGTAAAGTTGAAATTCTCCCTATGATGTATTTGGCAGTTTCTTATGATCACCGAATGATTGATGGTAAAGAAGCGGTTCAATTCTTGGTGACTATTAAGGATCTATTAGAAGATCCCGCTCGCCTGTTGTTGGATATCTAACACGTTAAAGGTCGCCTGCTCATGTTGATCATGAGCAGGCTGTCGATTAAAAATTAGTAGGAAAATGAAATGTCTGATTCATATGACGTTGTTGTAATTGGTGGTGGGCCTGGTGGTTATGCTGCAGCAATTAAAGCCGCTCACCTAGGCCAGAAAGTTGCTTGTATCGATAAATACATCAACAAGAATGGTAAGCCTGCATTGGGCGGCACTTGTGCTAACGTAGGTTGTATTCCATCAAAAGCTTTGTTGGATTCTACTTGGAAGTTTCATGAGGCGCAGGGTGAACTGTCGGTTCATGGTATCGACGTTGGTAATGTCTCTATGGATGTTGCCCAGATGATCAAGCGTAAAGATGATATCGTTGAGAAGCAAACCGGTGGCGTAGCCATGCTGTTAAAAGCCAACGGTATTACTTGGCTGCAAGGCACGGGTAAGCTTATTGCAGGCAAGAAAGTTGAATTTGTACCTCACGAAGGTGAAGCGCAAGTTTTGGAAGCGCAGAGTGTTATATTGGCAACAGGTTCTTCACCTATTGAATTGCCCATGGCGAAATTGCAAGGCGACATTATTGTAGATAATAGCGGCGCTCTTGAGTTTACCGAAGTTCCTAAGCGCCTTGGTGTTATTGGTGCGGGAATTATCGGGTTGGAGTTAGGCAGTGTTTGGAGTCGCTTGGGCTCTGAGGTTGTTGTGCTTGAAGCGATGGATACTTTCTTGCCTATGGTTGATAAGCAGGTAGGTAAAGAAGCGCTTAAAAATCTCAAGAAGCAGGGTCTTGATATTCGCTTGTCTGCTCGCTTGACGGGAACGAAAGTTGAGAATGGCGTTGTTAGTGTTGAATACACAGATGCTAACGGCGAGCAAACGATGGAAGTTGATAAGCTAATTGTTGCTGTCGGCCGACGTCCTATTACTGAAGAACTTTTCTCGGTAGATAGTGGCGTTAACCTTGATGAGCGTGGCTTTATTTTTGTGAACCAAAGCTGTGCGACTGATGTGCCTGGTGTTTATGCCATTGGTGATATCGTGCGTGGGCCAGCGTTAGCACATAAGGCGACCGAAGAAGGTGTTATGGTCGCTGAGCTTATTTCTGGCCATCACGCAGAGATTAATTATGACTGTATCCCGTCTGTTGTTTATACCCACCCTGAAGTTTCTTGGGTTGGTTTAACGGAGGAGCAGGTTAAAGCACAAGGTGATGAGTATAAAACAGGAATGTTTGCGTTTATGGCAAATGGTCGAGCGGTTGCTGCAAATGAGACAACAGGTTTTGTGAAAGTTGTTGCTGATGTGGCGACAGACCGTGTGTTAGGTGTTCATATTGTTGGTCCGCAAGCTTCTGAAATTATTATGCAGGCGGTGATCGCATTGGAGTTTGGTGCAAGCACCGAAGATCTTCAGTTAATGGTGTTTGCTCATCCGGGGCTATCTGAGGTATTGCATGAAGCAATGCTAGATGTTGATGGTAAAGCAATACACTCAGTTAAGCGAAAGCGCCGTAAATAGGCGTTATTGCGAGAGTATGAAAGAAACTTTTACAAATATTCTGGCATATAATCCAAACTGACTATTCAGTTTTGGTTTGGGGTCGTGCACTATTGCGCTGCTGCGCAGACTGTCAATAGGGTGCGCCCCAAACTAAAGGTTTCTGTTCACTTTCTTGTTCTTTTATGAAATGTGGTGTAACAGAGCACGTTGTTTAGGTCGTTATTTGTAGGAAGCTACAGGTAGCATCTAGCAAAAGTAAGTATCGGGCTGGAATACAGCTCTTTGAACAATAAACGGTGATGAAATGAACTTACACGAGTACCAAGCAAAGCAACTATTTGCCCAGTACGGTTTACCCGTATCTGAAGGCGTAGCTGCAAAGACGCCTAAAGAGGCCGCTGCGGCCGCTGATGCAATCGGCGGAGACAAGTGGGTTGTTAAAGCCCAGGTTCACGCAGGTGGACGAGGCAAGGCAGGTGGCGTAAAGCTAGTATCCTCCAAAGACGAAATTATGGAGTTTGCTAAGGCACAACTAGGTACTAACTTAGTAACCTACCAGACAGATGAAAAGGGTCAGCCAGTTAATATTATTCTGGTTGAGACGTGTACTGATATTGCTCAAGAGCTTTATTTAGGTGCTGTTGTTGATCGCGCAAGTCGTCGAATCACATTTATGGCGTCTACTGAAGGCGGCGTTGATATTGAGACTGTTGCTGAAAACACACCAGAAAAAATCTTAAAAGCTGAAATTGATCCATTGGTTGGTGCTCAGCCATACCAAGCGCGTCAATTGGCTTACAAATTGAACCTTAACCCTACACAAGTTAAGCAATTTACAAAAATCTTCTTAGGCCTTGCGGCCATGTTTGAAGATAAAGATTTTGCATTGCTAGAAATCAACCCGCTTGTTATCACCTCTGAAGGAAACCTTCATTGCTTAGATGGCAAAATTGGTATTGATGGAAGTGCTGTGTTGCGTCACCCAGATCTTCAGGATATGTATGATCCGACACAAGAAGATGAGCGTGAGCGTTTGGCTGCAGAATGGGATCTTAACTATGTAGCGTTAGATGGCAACATCGGTTGTATGGTTAACGGTGCTGGTCTTGCAATGGCTACGATGGATATCATCCAGCTTAAAGGCGGCAAGCCTGCTAACTTCCTTGATGTTGGTGGCGGTGCGACTAAAGAGCGTGTTATCGAAGCATTCAAAATCATTCTTTCTGACGAAAGTGTTGAGGCTGTTCTTGTAAACATCTTCGGCGGCATCGTTCGTTGTGATTTGATTGCAGAAGGTATCATTGGCGCTGTTGAAGAAGTTGGCGTAAAGGTTCCTGTTGTTGTTCGTTTAGAAGGAAATAACGCTGAGCTTGGTAAAGAAGTTCTTCGTAAGAGTGGTTTGAACATTATTGCAGCAGACGGCTTTAACGATGCTGCTGAAAAAGTTGTAGCATCAGTAGGGGGGGCATAAGCATGAGCGTCCTAATCAATAAAGATACAAAAGTAATTTGCCAGGGTTTTACTGGTGCACAAGGTACTTTGCATAGCGAACAAGCTATTGAGTATGGTACAAAAATGGTTGGTGGTGTTACTCCTGGTAAAGGTGGAACAACTCACTTAGGGCTTCCTGTATTTAATACGGTTGCTGAAGCGGTAGAAGCAACAGATGCTGATGCGACTGTCATTTACGTTCCCGCTGCATTTTGTAAAGATTCAATTATCGAAGCTGCTGATGCAGGTATCGAGCTAATTGTTTGTATTACTGAAGGTATTCCTACAATCGATATGCTTTATGTTAAAGAGTATGTTGTTCGTAAGGGGGTTCGTCTTATCGGACCAAACTGCCCAGGTATTATTACTCCTGGAGAGTGTAAGATCGGTATTATGCCTGGTCACATTCACCAAGTAGGTAAAGTTGGTATCGTTTCTCGTTCTGGAACATTGACCTATGAAGCGGTTCATCAAACAACTGCTTTAGGATTTGGTCAGAGTACTTGTATCGGTATCGGTGGCGATCCAATTCCTGGTACAACGTTCATTGATGCATTGGAATTGTTCCAAAATGATCCTCAGACTGAAGCTATCATTATGGTAGGTGAGATCGGTGGAACAGCTGAAGATGAAGCTGCTGCTTATATCAAAGAGCATGTAACTAAGCCTATCGTATCTTACATTGCCGGTGTTACTGCACCTGAAGGTAAGCGTATGGGTCACGCTGGTGCAATTATTGCCGGTGGTAAGGGTACTGCTGCAGAGAAGTTTGCTGCACTAGAAGCTGCTGGTGTTAAGACCGTTGCTAACCCTTCTGAGATGGGTATTGCTCTTAAGGAACTTACCGGTTGGTAAGTTTTTATATTGCTGAGATATTCATCTAAAGCAGTATATTTTAAAAAAAGCGTATCGAGGTAACTTGATACGCTTTTTTAATGCGTGTTATTTGTGAACATTGTTTGTCATGCTGCTTATGCATGCTTCTGGGCGGATAAAAGCTCGGAAATTGGCGTTGGTTTTCCGAAGTAGTAACCTTGAATGTAGTCGCACTTATTGCGCTTGAGAAAATCTAATTGATCTTTGTCCTCAACACCTTCGGCGACAACCTTTAACCCTAACTTATGTGCCATTGCTATTACCGCAGCAGTTATTTCCATATCATCTTTGTCGTGTGGAATGTCCATGATAAAAGAGCGGTCTACTTTGAGTATTTGAATGGGTAGGCGTTTCAAATAACTTAGCGAAGAATAACCTGTACCGAAATCATCAATAGCGAGGAATGTCCCTAAATCCTTGAGTTGTGTAAGCGTTGCGATGGCGCTCTCTACATTGTCCATTATCAGGCTTTCAGTAATTTCGAGTTCAAGGTTCGCGGGGTTTATGTGTCGGCTTTCAACCATGTCTTTTATATATTGAACAAGGTTGGGAGCGTGAAATTGCCTGGCGGATAAATTGATGGCGATATGGCCATCTTTGGGTATTAGTCCAAAATTGATAAAACGCTCTATATTTTCACAGGCATTTTTGATTACCCATTCGCCGATAGGGATGATTTGGCCAGTGTCTTCTGCAATAGAAATAAAGTCATTGGGAGCAACGACTCCCCGTGTCGGGTGGTTCCAGCGTATTAAGGCTTCAAAGCCAAAAACTTGCTGTGTATCGAGTTTTACTTTGGGTTGGTAGTAAAGTTCAAATTCATCGTTTTGTAAGGCCAGGCGTAACTCGTTTTCAATTTTTAATTGACGCTGGATAGCGACATTCATTTCAGAGGAGAAAAACTGATAATTGTCTCGTCCCGCTTCTTTTGCGCGATACATTGCAAGATCAGCATTTTTCATCAATATATTGGCGTCATCATTTTTCTCCGGCCCGATTGCCACACCGATGCTAGAGCTTATGATGATTTCCTGACCGGTTAGGCGTATAGGTACTTTGAGTACGTCCAATACTTTTTTTGCAATAGCATCCACTTGCTGTTGATTATTTATTTCGGGGATAAGAATGGTAAATTCATCACCTCCGAGACGTGCAACGGTATCGCTTGGACGAGTGCAAAAGCGTAGGCGGTGTGCAATGGCGCGTAACAATTCATCCCCTTGGTCGTGTCCAAGGGTGTCGTTAATGCGCTTGAAATGGTCAATGTCTAAAAAGAGTAGGGCGAGATTTTTGTTGGTGCGTTGGGATTGCTTTATTGCTTTTTCCAGCCTATTTCGAAATAAGTGGCGATTAGATAACTTGGTTAATGGGTCGTATAGCGCCATCTGTTCCAGTTGGCGCTGGGCAGATTTTAACTCTGACATGTCCGATATACTGCCAAGAAATCCTGACGGTTTATTGTCAATGATAAGCAGTTTTGCGTGACTTAAAACCGTTGTTGTTTCACCGTTATCCTTGAGGAGCCGGTATTCCATTTTAAATTCTTGTGCCGCTTTAACACTTTCTTTCCAGCGGCTTAATACATGGAACCGCTCTTCAGGGTGAAGAGCCTTTACCCAAACATTAAACGTGATATTGACATCAAAAATGCCAGTTATTTCTCGCCACCGGTCATTTACATAAATGTGGTTGCCGTCAATGTCAGTTTGAAATACACCGACGGGTGAGGCGGTGGTTAGCGTTCTAAAGCGTTCCTCGCTAGATTGTAATGCTGAGTTGTCTTCCTCAATTTTATTGAGCATGTCATTAAAGGAGTCGACAAGGTCTCCGAGCTCGTCATTCGACAGTTTTTCTGCTCGGTGTGAATAATTGTTATCCAAGCGGACTTTGTTAGCTGTTTCTTGTAATTTTCTAAGAGGGGACGTAATAAAGCTTTGAAGACGAAGTGCAAGGGCGTATGCAATGATTAGCGATAGCGTTGATATAAGGCTGATAATAATAAGGTTTAGTGCTAAATGAGAACGTAAAAGGTTAATGTCAGACCCTAGTTGTAGGGTGCCAATGGGTAGTTTTTTTGTAAGAATAGGTTGGGTTAATAGGATCATTCTTTTTGTTCTACTAAGGCCAATGGTGCTTGGTGCTTCTGGGCATTGATTGTTGATATCGTTATTTTTGCTGTATTGTGCGAAGAGCCTGTTCTTTTTGTCGAATAAACAGCCCATAAGGATTGAAGAATCTGCATTGAGGGAGGAGAGGTTCTTTATGGCGGATCGTTTATTGTTAGAAATTAGGGTTTGAGTGAGATTAATGGTGAGTAGTTTACTGGCGATATAGAGTTTTTCTTCTGCATGTTTTCTGCTGTTTTCTTGACCGTGCAAAATGTTGAAAGTAGATGAAATAAATAGCGCAATAAGACTGCAAGTGCTTGCAACTAATATGGTTTTTTCACGAAGTGATAACTTGCTCGCCCACTTCATAATAGGGCGGCTTCCTGCATTTTGAGCATAGGCGAGAGCATTTAAATACGAGTGAGTGGTTAGATAAACATCGTGTTGTGATAACGCTAAGCGTAACCCTTTAAATATAGCTGAATTATGTGCCTTTTCTATTTTTCTGCTTTTAGGTTTGTATTCTGGTTGGGTGTTTTTTTTAGGACGGCTCATACTCTGTAGGCCTTATGAGGCGTACATTTTTGTTGAAATTCATCACTAGCGAGCGCTTTTCATAAACCCCATCGATCATATGACCATTCCAATGGTAAGAGAGGTGAGAGCTTTGGGTTGGTATGGTGGTTGCGGGTGGGCGTAGTAGGGCAAGGCATTCGCCGCCAGCGTTTCTTGCTGAAGGGTAGATGATCCCCCAGGAATTGCTGTTTTTTTGTGTGCGTCCAAAGGACTGGGCGTCGGTGTAGGAATTCATATTGGCCTGGGTTAGATTGGAAAAAGAGGAGCTGCGGATGTCGATCACTGGTTTTGTCAGTTTGCCGATATAAACCCTCATATCCAGTTCACAGGTAGCTTCTTTTGTTGCACCAAGAAAGCGCTCACGATGAAAAATAGTCTCGCGAATAGCGGTTTCCAAATCCCTGGCGGCATAATATACCCCAAAGCTCCCATCAGTGAATCGACTGGGATAACCAATATGGGTGAAAGCGGCCATCACTATTGATGCGCCGGGCCCTGAGATCCTGTCTTCTGTTGCAACGAGCTTAAGTTTGCCAACTTCTTCTTGTAGCCTTTCGTTGGTAAGTCCCTCTAATTCAAAGGTTTCCTCCATTAATTCGGGAGGAGTGAAATGTTCAAAAAAATTAATAGGAGGAAGTTTGGAGGGGATGATTCGGTAGTGGTTACCGCTTACGATGGCTGTTTTTTGAGTGTTCATTATTATCTAGTGGGGGTTTTGTTGTTCCCCTACAGTCCTCGCTCCGCGTCCAAATATCGGCGAATATCCGCGAGATCAATGACTCGCCCCTGAAGCATGGTTTCAAGAGCGCTTTTGCCCGCAAATATTGATGCGGAGTTGCTTTTTTTGACCCACTCCGCTGCCCTTCGTGAATTGGGAAGAAGAATGTTTAGTGCTTTGTAGATACCCATAACATAGGAAATGCGCTCAAGGGTATCTTTTGTGAGTTTGGAGGGGCGCTCACACTTTCCTTCTGCAAACTCTTTCATTCGGTAAAAACTGCTTTTCGAAGGTGCCCCTAAGATTGCTATTTGCTCTTTCGCTTGAAGGTCCCATTCCTTTGTTATGCCAAAGAAATTTAGGATTGCAGCAGCATTTAATCTATCTTCTTTTGTGTTGAGATTCGATAGCGGGGTAGCATTGGCGCTGTGCATGGGGTGCACCTCCATAACATTACGATGAATACCGTTTTATTATGGAGGTATTTGGGAAAAAAACAAGATATATTCCCTTGTGGGATGGTTGGTGTTGTTAATAAGGTTTAGAGATCCGTTGGATAGCGTTTAACGTGGCTTCTTAGCCACAGATTCCAATTTCATTCCGACAACTGCCAATTTCAAGAGTTTTAGAGGGCTGCGGGTAAAGAGTGCATTGATTAAGTCCACAAACAAATTGTACTTTTTCTGTGTATAAGGGTACCAATTTGGCTCGATTATACTGCTGTCTTTGTCCACAAGAATTGATTTGCTACGAGAATATCCTAACAAACCTTCTTCACCTTTCTGACGGCCAAAACCACTTTCTTTGCAACCACCAAAGGGTAGGTTTGGATTGCCCTCGGTCAGCATGACATTATTAATGGATACAGCCCCGCACTCAAGTTGTCTTGAAACGCGGTCGGCACGCTTCAAATCCTTGCTCCATACTGATGCAGAAAGCCCAAAGCTGGTGTCGTTTGAAACCTGGATAACTTCTTCTTCGCTAGAAAATTTGAAGATTGGAAGTAGAGGGCCAAACGTCTCTTCGTTAACGACATCCATAGATTCATCTAGATTGGTAAGCACCGTCGGCATGAAGAACATCTCGTTTTCATGCAGTATTTCGCCACCTGTGAGTATCTTGGCCCCTTTTGCTTTGGCATCTTCAACATGTTTACGGGCAATATCGAGCTGGAAGTCGACGGTCATACCTCCGATGTCTGCGTTGCCAGAGTCGCCAGAGTTAAGCACCAACTTGTTGACTTCTGTGATGATTCTTTCAACAAACTCATCATATATGTTGTCTTGAACATAAATGCGTTCTACTGAACTACAAGACTGGCCTGCATTGGTGAGTGCTCCCCATATGACACCGGCAACGACACGATCCAAATTCACGTCATCAAACACAATGGCCTGATCTTTTCCGCCGAGCTCAATGTCCACAGGGATTAGCTTTTCTGCTGCTTGTGCAAGAATGCGTTTACCTGTTCTTGCGCTGCCGGTGAAAAATATTTTGGCTGG
>CAJXXT010000190.1 GCA_913063495.1 uncultured Gammaproteobacteria bacterium
GTCCAGACTATGTTTACTCTTTTATGTCTTTGATTTGCAACTTTTTCTTGTACCGGTTTGATCTTGGTTTCTGGTTTTTTATAACGTTTCTTCTTGTATTGAGTTATTTTTTTTGAAGATTTGTTGGTTTTTCGTTGCTTTGTGACAGGTTTAACAGCAAGTCGAATTCGCTGCCCAGGAAAGATGCTATAGGGGTAACGAATACCATTCACCTTCGCTAGCTCTTTATAATTACGATGATATCGCCATGCGATAGAGAACATTGTATCCCCCTTCGCAACCGTGTGAACTCCTTTGGTAACGGGGGATGGAGCTCGATAGAGATCGGTAACAGGGGCGAAATTATTTTGGCTGCACGCAACAAACTGCAGACAAAAAACAACACTTAATATTACACGTACAATCCTGAACCCCATTACCTAGAAAGCACCCTTCTATGAAATCAGACTAAAAATACGCCCTATTATTTGCCTAACAACCTTAGACCAAAAAGAACTAAACACATCAACATCTATCTCAAAAAAGTCTACCCATTTTATCTAAAAAAAAGGAAGAGATGTCATGTTTACCCTTTTTACAAATAAGAACCCTATAAAATATTAGCTCACTTTTTGTCGCGCTATACGCTCAATACCCAAAACAAAAACAATAGCAAACAGAGCTAACCCAGCACAATAAAGCAGCTGATGGTCTTGCCCCACTATTTCAGCATATTGAAACGGCATCAGGTTTTCTTGTGTCAAAGGCACTTCTACACCGTGACTATTCGTTCGCCATGTTAACGTATGTTTCCATGGCCACACCTTGTTTAACGATCCCAACATAAACCCTGTCAACAACGCCATTGTTGCCTCATGATAACGAGAGAGCAACCATGACAAGAACCGAGAAAAAACCATCAATCCGGTGATGCAACCTGCAGCAAAGATCGCCAACACCCCCACGTCAAACCCTTTAATTGCCGCCATAACATGACTATACATCCCTAACAGCAATAAAATAAAACTGCCCGAGATACCCGGCAATATCATTGCACAAATAGCGATAGAGCCTGCCAAGAATAAACTTATAGTGGTTGCCTCGATCTCCGCCGGGCTTAGAACCGTAATACTGTAAGCAACAACACAGCCCACAGCCAACGACAATACATTCGAAATGCCCCAGCGCGTAATTTGTTTCGCCATGTACAACGATGACACCAGTATCAAACCAAAGAAAAACGACCATAACAAATTGGGATATGTCGCCAACAAATGCGTAATCACTCTTGCAAGACTCACAACACTAGTAGCGATCCCTAGCATTAAAACCAACAAAAAATTGCCGTTCACTGCAGTCCAAAATGCCCTCGGCCCTTCAGAAAACAACACTTTAATAGAACCAGGCCCCACTGACTTAATGCTATTCAGTAACTCTTCATAGATGCCGGTCAGGAAAGCAATAGTACCGCCGCTAACACCAGGAACCACATCTGCAGCCCCCATCGCCATACCTTTTACATACAATAGTGAACGCTGCTTTATATCAGCCATAATCAGCCTTGTTTATAATAAAAATGTAATATATCGACACGTATTAATCCCATGCCGATAATAGTAAATAGTATTAATAGGTTCTTACACCAGAGCGAAGCGGTACAAAGTAAACGTCTTCTATAATTTCCGTGTCGTAGCCATCTTCAGTGCGTGTAATAAGGTGCAACTTCTGCTGTTTCTCTTGCTCGCCTACAGGGATAACAAGAATACCGCCAATACTAAGCTGTTCCAACAGCTCCTCTGGCACTTCCTCTGGTGCTGCAGCAGACAATATTGCATCAAATGGGGCTTTTTCCTTCCAACCCATACTCCCATCTGAGTGACGCAAATTGATATTACGCAATTTTAGCAACGACAAGCGCTTTCTTGCCTTATCCTGCAATGGCCGAATCCGCTCTATGCTATTCACATGCCCAACCAAACGAGCCAGTACTGCCGTTTGATAACCTGAGCCCGTCCCTACTTCGAGCACATTTTCTCTTGAACCACGAGAAATAATAAGCTCACTCATTCGCGCAACGATATAGGGCCGTGAAATAGTTTGGCTAAACCCGATGGGTAACGAAGAATCTTCATAAGCTCGATGAGACAACGCCTCGTCAATAAAAATATGTCGTGGTGTTGTACGCATCACATCCAGCACATCAGGATTGATTATCCCCTGCTCTTGTAATCGCTTTATCAACCTTTCCCGTGTTCTTTGGGAAGTCATCCCAATCCCTGCTAACTCGATACTATCCACTAATGATCTCTCTACTCACGCACAGGCACTCGCCAGTGATATTGAATTATTGTTATTATCTTAGCTCTAACGTCTACTTATAATCGCGAAATAGGAGTTAGCGCCTAGCACTTTACTGGCACAACACATTATTGTAAAAGAACAGAGTAAAAACAGCGAGCAAAATTCAACCGACATCACTCTAGCCGATGAAATAATTGCCTGACCAATTGCATAGAAGTGATATCACAAGAGGCTATGACAATGCTCCAGGGGGTATTATACTAGGCTATCAGCGGGGGCTACTCTCAAGCGCCCTCCCCTTGATGCAACGGAACCACAACCGAAGCTCCTTAACAAATATTCGTGACCGCTATCAATAATCTTACCGATAACACTGCCAATAATACCGTCAATAACAACACTAACACCCCATTTAAAAAAGCCTATGGCCGCTTTCCTATTGCATACAAAGTCTCATTAGCGTTTGTTATTATGTCAATACTGACGCTGGGCGTTATGTGGAGCATTGTTTCATCAAACCTGAAAGGCCTGGTATTAGATCTAAGTGACACCGTTGGCCAATCCCTTGCCAGCCAAACGGCCAATGCCTCCGCAGAACTTATTCTAGCAGAAGACCTCCTAAGCCTTAACGTTGTCATCACAGAAGTATCCAAAGCGCCCATGATTAACGGCGCAGCCATTATCAACACTGAGCGAACGTTACTGGCCCATGCAGGCGAAATCGACTTTACCGATGAAATAGCACAATTTAAACTCGATACCATCAATACCCCCTCACAAATCACAAAAGGCCTATACGTCGCCGCAATCACCTTTCAAGATGTTGTTGCAGGATATGCATTAATATATCTCGACAAATCCCTTATCACGTCGAATATCAATCAATCTTTACGATGGATGTCTTTGGCAACATTATGCATTCTCTGCATCAGCATTCTACTTGCCCTAGTGCTAGGCAAACATATCACCGGCCCTATTAAACATTTAACACGGGGTACCAACGCATTACACAAGGGCGATCTGGATTACCGCATAACCGAAAAGCGTCACGATGAACTTGGCACACTAATCGATAGGTTTAACGATATGGCACAAGGGATGAAAGAGCGCCAACAACTCACGCAAACATTTCACCGCTACCTTGATCGCAACATCGCCAACGATCTACTCGCCAATTTAGACAACCCAACCATTCCAACGCAATATGTTAATGCCAGCGTTTTGTTTGTCGACATTGTAGGGTTTACCACCATGTGTGAACAGCTGGCTCCCGAGGAAGTCGGTGAGCTACTAAATACCTATTACCACCACACCTTAAAAGCCAGTAGCATCTTTAATGGCACTGTGGATAAATTTATTGGGGATGGGGTGATGATTATTTTCGGGGCGCCACAGGACGACAATCAACATTGTTTCCATGCTATCTGTTGTGCACAATTACTTTTAGGGCTAGTTGGATCTTACAACCGAACAAGAAAAGAAATCGACCTCCCAACCATCCAGTTCCGATTGGGGATACACAGCGGAGAAATGCTTGCAGGCACATTAGGCTCAGACGAACGAATGCAGTATACCGTTGTAGGCGACACCGTTAACCTCGCAGCGCGACTCTGCGGGCTTGCCCCTCCGGGGAAACTTGTTATCAGTGAAGCTGTCTACCAAGGCGCCGGAGGCAACAGTCGTCTCACCACACAAGAACAGAAATTGCTTAAAGTAAGAGGTAAATCCTCAGAAATACCCACCTACACCGTCGACACAGTAAAACAGCCTTATGCGCAAGAAATTACCTCTCATATCGAGAGTATTGACAACACATTGCTCGACAAGAAAAACAGAGCAGAAGACAATGAGCCAGCCTAAATCAGTGTACGCTATTAATATAACGCGCACTTTAATTTTAGCAGCCACATTTTTCACCCTTTCTGGGTGCGAATCACTTCATATTTCACAAAACAAACCCTCCCTCCTACTTCAAAATAAAAAAATGCTTTACGCATTAAACATTGAGCAAACCATAAAGAAAGGGCAATGGTTAATCAGTGAGTATGAATTACACCAAGCCTTAAAAAATGCCCGTCAAGATTCATTCTTAACAAACTTCTATATCAGACATTACGCATTTGAACAAAAAAACCTGGCTGATGATCTCGTGAAATACGCTCAGGTATCGCTACAACTCGGTGATACAAAAACAGCCTCAAGCTGCTATCAAACACTAAAGAAACTACAAGTTTCAGACAATCTCAAATCCGAGCTTATCAAGCTATCTAAAGCATTATCCGTCAAAAAAGAGAATTCCATCACTCAGCAACAAAACTTGCTCGGTGCAAAACTCGATCAAAGCATCCAACAAGGGCAGCTTATTGAAAGCTCTCAACTCATCACCGAACTGCAAGCACTCAAATTACTATCAAAAGAAGTTCTAACAAAAATAAATAGAGCAAAAGGTGTGCTCGCTCATAATACCGACCTCCTCAATGAGAAGGCCGACTTATTTTACCTCGATGGCAATGTGCAACTAGCAAAGTCGTTGTGGGAATATCTATTAAAATTTGACCCTGAGAACCAATCTATAAAAACCAAATTATCTCGGGCCAACAGGGTTCTAAAAAACATGCATGAACTTAGAGAAACCCCCTCTAACAAACCACCAGTTCACGCAACAAGCTCGTTGCAAAAACACCTTTAGGTAGAAAAAAAGACAACGTTAATACATCAGAGCTTTCCCATTCATAAGACAAGTCTTTGGGTAATACTGAATAAGGCCTTACCGACATCGCAACTCTTTGAGAAACCAAAAATTCCATTATTGACGAGTAAGGGGCAAACGTTGCTAATAGCTGCTCCTGTGCAACGCCTGTCTGAGGCAGCTCCCCGTCACCATATAACACACCAGCAACCGCAATATCACCTGATGCCAATCGTGTAGCCACACTTTGCTTCTCTTCATCATCTGAATTATCCGGAACAAAAAAACTTTCCGTCCCACTAAGCGCAAACACATCACCCTCTAACGCGTCTTTCCATGTGCCGTCACCAATTCGCTCAGATAGCGAAATATTAAATAACAATGAGCGTAAAGCAGAAAACGTTATTGACCGCTGAAAACGCTTTTTTGGAGATCTCCCCGATTCGACAGAACGCATTGCACTAGCAATATTGTTTTCATTACGGCCAAAACGCTGGGGGCCAAAATAGTTAGGAAAACCTTCCTTTTGAATAAGCTCTATTCGGGTATTAATGGCACTTTGCCGCTCGACGTCACACGCCATATTTTTTAGTCGAATCGTAAACTGGTTGCCCTTATGAGCGCCACGGCGAAGTTTTTTTAGATTCCTGCCCGCCTCCAAGATCGTGACATGCTCATTCTCTATAGGGGATAAATCAATATGTGCATTTCCCGGCAAATGCACACTAAACCACTGCGATGCTACGGCATAACGATCCTTTAGACCGCTATAAACCACCGACTTTTTAGAAACGCCGAGCCCTTTTGCTATATGTGACAATAGAAACTCAGTATTATAATCAATGGCTCTTACATGGATATAAAGGTGCTCACCTTCACCACTAGGAGAAAAACCCAATACCTCTGCAACAATAAAGTCTTCTGGCTCTGTTTTTAGTTGGGCGCTAACACTAGGTGCCTCACCAACAGCATATTCAAGCCGCTCAATATGGGGAAATAAATCCAACTCAACACTCATAACCCACTCCTTCTTGCTTTTTCTCGTTCAACTTTTCCAGCTCTTTCCGCTCTTCCAACAACACAACTGAGTGCACCGCAATACCTTCCTTACGCCCAATATATCCCAACTGCTCAGTTGTAGTCGCTTTTACGTTGACCCTAGATATATCAACGCCAACATCTTCAGCAATCACTTTCCTCATAACATCAATATGAGGCGCCATCTTTGGGGCTTGAGCAATAATAGTGATATCAGCATTGCCTACGCCATACCCAGCATTCAAAACCAATGCGACAACATGTCGCAATAATATTCGACTATCTGCACCTTCATATTGTTTATCTGTATCAGGAAAGTGCTTGCCAATATCCCCTAACCCCATTGCGCCTAGCAAAGCATCAGCTAACGCGTGCAACACCACATCGCCATCCGAGTGTGCAATTAACCCGCGCTCATAGGGGATGGTCACGCCGCCCAACACCACATGATCTCCCTCACCAAAGGCATGTACATCATAACCATGGCCAATTCGAATCATCTACTCTCTTCCTATTATAAAGACGCCTGCTGTTTCAAAAACAACGCAGCAAGCGCTAAATCTTCTGGGTGGGTTATTTTGATATTGTCTGGATGGCCTTCCACCATCAATGGCTGCTTACCCAGCCGTTCCAAAGCAGATGCTTCATCGGTAATGGCAGCATTCGCGTTAAGTGCATCCGTCATTGCCTGCATCAAATCGCCATATCGAAACATTTGCGGGGTCAACGCATGCCAAAGGTTGTCTCGACAAACGGTTTCCAAAACCTCAACAATCTTAGTTCCCACAGGATTACCGTCGCCTCTCTCTCTGACAGTACTGCGCTTCATTGTGTCCCGAACAGGCATACCTAGCAAACCACCAACACTATGCCGAGACACCTGCTCAATAAGTGCTTGAATATCATCGAGTCGCACACAAGGCCTAGCAACATCATGAACCAATACCCAGTCATTTTCACTGGCTTTACCGGCAAGAGCCTTTAGCCCGTTTAATACTGAGTCAGACCGCTCCTTCCCTCCTGGCGCAATGATCATAGGCTGATCAGAGGTCAAGCTACCGCTCAAGCTAGCCCACCACTCATCCCCAGAAGACAGACACAATACAACAGCTTCTATCTGTTTTATCTTTCGAAGTTTCACAAGGGTTTGCTGAATAACAGTACTGTCACCAAGAGGAAGGTATTGTTTGGGAATATCGCTACCCATTCGTTTCCCAACACCAGCTGCTGGCACAACACACCAATAACGCGTTGATTTTTTCATGATTTTTATACTTCTTTAACAGACCCGTGCTATTTATTGCTCACGTTTCTATTCGCTTTTTCATCAATAATAAGATAAAAGGTCTCATCTTTTTTGATCATACCCAGCTGTGAACGGGCTCGTTCTTCAACCGCTTCCAAACCTTCCTTTAAATCTTTTACTTCAGCAGTCAAACGTCGATTCCGTTCAGACAAGACATAATTTTCTTGTTGCTGTTTATCAATTTCGCCTCGCAACTGCCACACTTCAGCAAGGCTTCCATCGCCGGTCCACAAACGCAACTGTAAAAACACAAAAGCCATTAAGAGCAACCAAAACAGTGCTCGTGGCAACGCTGCCACACTCTTTGTTTTAGTTTCTCTTAATGGTTTTTCAGTCATAATTTATAATTATGTAGCAACTTAAGGCGTATATAGGCTCAGTGAATTACCGCTTAAATTCAGCTCGACCTCTATATACAGCCGCATCACCTAAAGACTCTTCAATACGAAGTAGTTGATTGTACTTGGCGACACGATCAGAGCGGCATAAAGAGCCTGTCTTAATTTGTCCCGCAGCAGTAGCAACAGCTAAGTCTGCAATGGTGGTATCTTCAGTCTCACCAGAACGGTGCGAGATAACAGAAGTATAACCCGCATCCTTAGCCATCTGGATCGCATCCAACGTTTCACTTAGTGTACCGATTTGGTTGAACTTAATCAGAATGGAGTTTGCGATACCCTTATCAATACCTTCTTTTAAGATAGCGGTATTAGTCACAAACAAATCATCACCCACTAACTGAACACGTGACCCTAGCTTGTCCGATAAGATTTTCCAGCCATCCCAGTCACCCTCATCAAGACCATCTTCAATAGAGATAATCGGGTAACGATCACAAAGATCTGCAAGATAATCAACAAAGCCCGCTGAATCCAATACTTTATCTTCACCAGACAAGTGATATTTGCCATCTTTATAAAATTCAGATGCAGCACAATCTAACGCTAACGTCACATCAACACCGGGCTCTAAGCCTACGTTTTTAATGGCTTCCATAATGGCTTCAAGTGCGGCTTCATTTGATGGCAAGTTAGGGGCAAACCCACCTTCATCACCAACAGCGGTATTCAAACCCTTCGCCTTTAAAACTGCCTTTAGAGAATGAAAAATTTCAGCGCCAAAACGTAATGCTTCACTAAAACTTTTAGCTCCAACAGGTTGAACCATAAATTCTTGGATATCAACGTTATTATCAGCATGCTCACCACCATTAATGATATTCATCATCGGTACAGGCAATGTGAATGGTCCTTTCTTGCCATCAATTAATTCTGAAATGTATTGATACAACGCAACCCCGTTGTGTACAGATGCAGCCTTTGCAGTAGCAAGCGATACTGCCAATATGGCGTTGGCACCAAACTTTCCTTTGTTATCAGTGCCATCGGCATCAATCATTGCTTGGTCAATAGCACGCTGATCCGTTGCATCCATTCCTAACAACAACTGCTTAATATCATTATTGATAATACTTACAGCATTCAACACACCTTTACCCAAGTAGCGAGCTTTATCGCCATCACGAAGCTCCAACGCTTCTCGAGACCCGGTAGATGCGCCGGATGGAGCGCAGGCAAACCCAGCGGCTCCAGATTCCAAAATAACATCCGCTTCTACAGTTGGGTTCCCACGAGAATCAAGTATCTCTCGTGCTCTGATTTCTACAATTTTAGACATAATGGCTTCCTGTTGCTCTCACTCGGAGATAGTCTCACTCTATTCTGTATCAATGCTGGCAAAACTTTTCACCAAATCATCAACCGCTTTCATTTGAGCCAAAAACGGCTCTAATTTTTCTAATGATAATGCACACGGCCCATCACACTTTGCTTGTGATGGGTCGGGGTGCGCTTCTAAAAACAACCCAGCCAAACCTTGAGACATTCCCGCTCGACCTAGTTCGGTTACTTGCGATCGACGCCCATCGGCAGAATCAGAACGCCCACCAGGCTTTTGCAACGCATGAGTCACATCAAAAAGCACCGGATACCCAGTCTGCTTCATCTCACCAAAACCTAACATGTCAACAATAAGGTTGTTGTAACCAAAACTCGAACCACGCTCACAAATTATCAGCTGATCGTTACCCGCTTCTTTGCATTTTTTAACAATATGCCCCATTTCATGCGGTGCTAAGAACTGCGCCTTTTTGATATTAATAATCGCATTGGTATCTGCCATTGCTTGCACAAGATCCGTTTGACGCGACAAAAACGCCGGCAGCTGAATAATATCGACAACTTCTGCAACAGGTGCGGCTTGATGCGGCTCATGCACATCGGTGATGATCGGTACGTTAAAAGTATGTTTAATCTCTTCAAAAATCTTTAGCCCTTCTTCCATTCCGGGGCCGCGATAAGAATTAATGGAAGAGCGGTTGGCTTTATCGAATGAAGCTTTAAACACATAAGGTATCCCCAGTTTTTCGGTAACCTTGACGTAATGTTCCGCAATTCTCATCGCCAAATCACGAGATTCAAGCACGTTCATGCCGCCAAATAACACAAATGGCAGCTCATTCCCAATCTTAATATCACCTAACGTGATGATTTTCTGTTCCATTACCCTATCTCTAAAAAAAGTGATGCCTCTGAAATAAAAATGGCAGCGTGAACGCTGCCATAATCATCAAATTATCGATTTTCTCTGAAGGTTTTTGCCGCTTGCACATAACCAACAAATAGCGGGTGGGCATCTCGAGGGTTAGAGGTGAATTCTGGGTGAAATTGGCAAGCAGTGAACCAAGGGTGATCAGGTACTTCAACCATTTCAACCAAAGTATCATCAATTGATTTACCAACAATCTTCAAACCAGCATCTTCTATTTGGCCTATATATTGGTTGTTCACTTCATAGCGGTGACGATGACGCTCACGAATCACGTCTTTCCCATATAGATCATGAGCCAAGCTGCCTTTTTTCAATCGACATTCCTGCGCGCCCAAGCGCATAGTGCCACCGATATCGGATGCTTGATCACGCATTTCAATACTTCCATCTTCAGCAACCCACTCAGTGATCAAACCAATCACTGGGGTAATACCCTCTGACTTAAACTCAGAGCTATAGGCATCAGCAATACCTGCGACGTTTCTAGCATATTCAATAACCGCAACCTGCATGCCAAGACAAATCCCTAAATAAGGAATTTTGTTCTCTCGTGCGTATTGAACTGTGCTGATCTTCCCTTCTGTTCCACGCTGGCCAAATCCGCCCGGCACAAGTAGCGCGTCATAGCCGGCAAGTACATCGGTACCATCACGCTCAATATCTTCAGCATCAACGTACTCGATATTAATTTTAGTACGCGCATGTATGCCTGCGTGCAGCAAGGCTTCATTTAATGACTTATAGGCATCCGCTAGCTCAGTATATTTACCCACCATCGCAATCGTCACTTCATGCTGTGGGTTAAGCTGGGCATCAACAACTGCTGTCCATTCACTAAGATCCGCTGGTGAGCACTCTAAACCCAAACGCTCAACGATAATTGCATCCAAACCCTGACTGTGCAGAACAGACGGTATTTTATAAATAGAATTTACATCTTGCAGGGCAATAACCGCTTTACGCTCAACGTTAGTAAACGATGAAATTTTATCTAACGATGCTTCAGGAATCTTATGATCAGAGCGGCATAACAAAATATCAGGTTGCAAACCGATAGAGCGCATTTCTTTTACAGAATGCTGTGTAGGTTTGGTCTTATTCTCACCTGCTGTAGCGATATAAGGCACCAATGTTAGGTGGATTAGCACAGTGCGTTGCGCGCCCAACTCAACCTTTAATTGACGAACAGCCTCGAGGAATGGCAATGACTCGATATCACCTACTGTGCCACCAACCTCAACAATAACAACATCAACATCCAAGCCATTATTCACCACACGGTCTTTAATCGCATCGGTAATATGTGGAATGACTTGAACAGTGGCACCCTGGTAGTCACCACGACGCTCTTTCTCAATTACATCCTGGTAAATACGACCCGTCGTAAAGTTATTTCGACGCGTCATCGTGGTACGAATAAAACGTTCGTAATGCCCCAAATCAAGATCTGTTTCTGCCCCATCATCGGTAACAAAAACTTCACCATGCTGATACGGGCTCATGGTGCCAGGATCAACATTGATATAAGGGTCTAATTTCATTAAGGAAACACGTAAACCACGGGCTTCAAGAATAGAGGCGAGAGATGCCGCAGCAATCCCTTTACCAAGAGATGATACAACACCACCTGTCACAAAAATATATCGTGTCATTACAAT